>CAJXVZ010000011.1 GCA_913062845.1 uncultured Psychroflexus sp. | reverse complement strand
GCCAATGCCGCCAGACAAAGTATCATTGATACTTTTAACTGGACGATTAGTGGAGATAATGCAGTCATTGACTGTGATTTTACACCCTTTTTATTTCAGGAATCTTTTTCTACACCAACAGCGGCCTTAGCAGGAACAATCGCTTTTAATGATGTCAACGGCGACAACTATCCAGATATGTTTATTTCAGGAGCAACACAACGAAATGCCTCAGGACCAACTGCAGGTCAGGTTTCCAGATTATACATTAACAATGGTTCAGGAGGGTTTACCATGCAAGCTACCAATGGAAATCCATTTATGGGCTTGTCTTATTCCTCAGCGGTTTTCTTTGATATTAACAATGACGGGCATAAGGATATCATCTTAACAGGCGAAGTCCTTCAAACTGGGACCAATCATTATAAATATTACGCCAGTAATGGCTCGTATGGCTTTACTGCTATAAGCGGTACTCCATTCCCAACATTAAAACGAATAGATTTTAAAATTGCTGATTTTGATAACGATGGTATAGAAGATGTTATTTTTCTTGGCATTAATCCTATAACTGGTAAGCCTGAAGTGAGACTCTTTAGAAACCAGGGTACGGCTTCAAGCCCTTCTTATGTTAACTTAACGTCTTCAACTTTTAACCGCGTCATAGATGGCTCGGTAGAAGTAGGGGACATCAATGGAGATGATTTGCCTGAGATATTTATCTCTGGTCGAATGTCTAATGGAACAAAAGTTTCTAAAATATATTCTAACCACGGCAACTTCCAGTTTACAGAACTTACAGGCACGCCCTTTGATGCAGTAGACCAAGGCGATTCTGATTTTGCAGATGTTGATGATGATGGCGATATGGATTTGCTTATTTCAGGTATTGACAGCAGTGATAGCAATGTTTTGAAATTGTACCTTAATGACGGTAGTGGTATTTTCACAGAAGCTGTAGATGCTATTGCTATACCTTCTACCTTCCTTATGGAAGCCTTCGAATTTGCGGACACAGACAATGATGGAGATTTTGATGTCGTATTAACGGGACACAACACGACTAGCTTTGCCAGAATGACAACCTTGTGGGAAAATTTATTGTATTCTAGCAATGCCAAATCTAAACCCAAAAATAAAAATAATGTAGGATTTTTATCAGACCTTGATGATCCTCAAATTTATTTAAGTGACGGAGAAGGCTTCAAGCTATACCCAAACCCGACAGATACGGGATATTTTAATATTTATAAACCTGATTTGGACGCAGAAGTTTCAATATCAGTTATCGATGCTTATGGTAGAACGATTATATCTCAGGATATGACCGTAAAACAAAATAACATTGTTATAAATACTCAAGACCTCTCGAAAGGACTTTATATTGTTAGACTTTCTCAAGGTAAACATCAGTTTACTGAAAAATTGATCGTCAAATAAAAAGTTAACTTATTAATCAAAGGCAAACCGTCTCATGTTTTGAGGCGGTTTTTTATTATTGAAAATCGTTTAAAATATTTATCAAGTTCAAATAGTAAACTTAAACATTAAGCCTTACAATTAAAATCTATTTCATATACTAAAAACTCTTTTTCAGAACATGTTTCATAAACCTGCTACATTATTCATTTTAATTGCCTGTAGTTTATTATAAATTTTGAAGAATTTTATATTTCTAAATACATTCTTTTACTGTATATGTTTCGTGACTAAGGCTCAATTGCCAGTCAAGAAATATTATAATGTAGATCAAGATTTTGTGGTTATAGATTCTACAATTTTCGACTTTGAACCTATACCTTACAATAGCTTAGAGGGCTATGAATCTAATGCCAGAAACTATTTAAATGTTAATAAATCAAATTTAAACAAGTATGAGACTGCAGATATTTACCACTATATTATCCATTTAATCATGGAGTTTTCAGTATTCTATCACCCGGCTTAAACGGTGAGGTTTCTGTAGAAATTATTGATCTGCTGGGAAAAAAGGTTATGCAAAAGAAAATCGCCGTTGAAGAGCAAGAAGTACAGGTGAATGTAGAAGGACTTTCATCAGGCGTCTATATTGTGAGGCTTAACAAAGAAAATATTACCTTTGATTCTAAACTCATAATCGAATAGAACAAAGGGTAGTTTTGAAATGTATAAAAGCTGTCTCTTGTTAGAGGCAGCTTTTTTTATTGTCTGGTGTTACAAAAATGTTATTTTAGCATTAACATTTCTTTAGGTTATAAGATTCATTGATGCTAAAAAAACTCTACGTATTATTATTGATGATATCTGCATTCTCAGTGGGCATATCCCATGCTCAAAATGTGGAGCTTAAGGGCAAGGTGTTAAGTTCAGCAGACTCAATACCCTTATTAGGAGCTACCGTCTACATCAAAGGGACCAGTTTTGGAAGCCTGACCAATATAGATGGGGAATTCTCAATAAGAGCTACAGGTGTGAATAATGATGACGAGTTGGTCATTACATATCTCGGCTACCAATCCAAAACTTTAAAAATAGGCAGCAAGAGAGATTTTTTGGTATATCTCATCCCAGACGAACAACAACTCGACGAAGTGATCATTACAACATCTTATGGTACAGCCAAACCTAAAGAAGAGGTTGTTGGCAGTATAACTCAGTTGTCTAACAAGGAGATTAATACTAACCAAAGTTTTGAATCGGTCGATAAGATGATTGAAGGCCTGGCGCCCGGTGTTCAGGTCGTCTCAAATACACAGGTTGGTACGGCTACAAGCATCAATATCAGAGGTCAGGGTACGTTTACGCCACTTTCCGGTAATGTGCTTAATGCTTCATCACAGCCACTTATCATAGTGGATGGCATCATTTTATCTGAAGAAAGCGGCTTTGATGATCAAATTTTTGATGCCGGCACCAGCCGTTTTAGTGAAGAACTTTTAAATCCGTTATCAAAAATACCACCAGAAGATATTGAAAGCATTTCTATCCTGAAAGACGCCGCTGCCGTAAGTATTTACGGGGCAGACGGAGCAAACGGCGTTATTTTGATTACGACCAAAAAAGGCCGTTCATCAAAAATGCAGGTGAATATTTCTCAACAGATCGGAATTTCAAATGCGATTAACAGAATTGATTTCCTCAGTGGTCCGGAATACCATAACCTACTTGTTGAATATTATCTGAACACCGGCGAAACTTTAGAAAGCGCAACAGCATTAGCTGGTTCTTCAACAACAGATACCAACTGGTTCGACCTGATGAATGAAAGTGGTTTTTTTAGCCGGACACAATTCAATATATCTCAAAAAAAAGGAAAATTCAATTACAGAGGTTCTCTTTCTTACCTTGTTAATGATGAGGCTCAGGTAGGAAATGAATTTCAAAATTTAAGGGGAAATCTTAATCTTGGATATCAACATAAAGGCTTTTCCGCCAGTTTAAGTTTTTCACCTTCACTGGTTCAAAAGAGCAACCCCAATCAATTGTTTAGTTTTCCGCTACCGCCCAATGTATCACCCTTTGATGAAGACGGTAACTTTAGCATTATCGAAACCGGTGTTCTTGGGAACCCTTTAGCCGTGTTGGAACAAAACCTATCAGAAGCAGAGACCATTGGTTTGATCACCAGCCTGAATTTAAGCTATAAGTTCAATGAGCACTGGACAGCCAGGGTGATTGGAGGTTTGGATTATACTGATAAAGTACAGGACCGGTATTTCTCAGGTGATAACTCCTCAGGCAGGCTTAGTGGTAGTTTTGAAGTTGATGGAGTTACCTATCCGAATTGGGGCAGAAAGATCAGGTTTGAAAGAGGAGTCGAGAACTTTACTTTAAACGCCACAGCTTCTTATCAAAATACCTTTAATGAAAAGCATAATCTGGACGGCTTAATAGGAACAGAAATAAATGAACAAAAAAACACCAATCGCCGTATTTTAGGCAGTGGTTTTATAGAACAAAACAAGAATAACAGCTTTGAGGACGCCAATGATGTTGCTATAAACAGCTTTACCTCAGAAAACGCAAGACGTTCCTTCTTTACACAACTGAACTATGATTTTGATAAAAAATATTTCCTTACAGGTAGCATCAGGCAGGATGAAAGCTCAGCCTTTGGAGGTGATGTGAATGCAGCCTACAACGGAGCTTTAGGCGCAAGTTGGGTGCTTACCAAAGAGAAATTCATGAAAGGTTTTAAAAAACTGAAATTTTTAAGATGGCGTGTCAGTTATGGTTCATCAGGAAATTCACGTATTGGCAGCTTCAGGGCTCAAGGATTGTATAATATAGATATTAACGATCTAAGTGGATATAATACAAACGATTCTGCTTTTCCTGCTAGTGCGCCAAACCCGAACTTATCCTGGGAAAGGAATATAAAATTCAACACAGGTATTGATATCAAACTTTTTGACAACAGGTTAGATTTTACCGCAGAAGTTTACAGAGATGAAATTACAGATATCATCTCATCAACTAATATTGTTCCCGAATCCGGCTTTACCAATGTTCAGGCAAATGTAGGAAGCATGGAAAATACCGGAATTGAACTGGCAGTTAATGCATTACTTGTAGACAAGGACAAGTTCAGCTGGAGATTCAGGGCCAACTATTCCAGAAACAGAAATAAAGTATTGTCTGTAGAGAATTTAAGTTCTGAGTTTTCTTCTTCAGAAAGAGCTTCTGCACTACGTGTTGGCGCGAGTACATCAGCCATCTGGGGTGTGGAATGGGCAGGTGTTGATCCCGCAACAGGCCGTAACCTTTACCGTAAAGATGGTGAACTTTATGATGGTATAACTTACAGGGAAAATTTTGATAATGTAGACTGGGAAATTATTGGCGATCGTCTTCCAAGCTATTTTGGGAGCTTTCAACATCAATTTCAAATCGGGAAAAACCTAAATATCACCGCAAGATTCTTATATTCCTATGGCGGTGACTTCCTTATGGACAGAAGTCTGGAAGCTACGGATGAATTATTTACCACGCGGAATATGATTGCTGAAACCGGAGACGTTTGGCGTCAACCCGGAGATATTGCCAGAAACTCCAGATTTGATCCTTCTATGCCGATTATAAGAAATTCGACCAAGTATGTTTATGAGGTGAGTTATATCAAGTTTCAAAATTTGAGCATCAACTACAACATAGAAAATAAACTCATTGAAAAACTGAACATCGACAGATTTAGTATATTTGTGAATGCCGACAATCTGGCCTACTGGTATAAAAATGCAGGACCAGGCAATGATGTAGAAGAATTGCGCTTCACTTATCCTGAAATGAGAACCATCACCTGTGGATTTAACCTTGGATTTTAATGAAAAGATTTTTTTACATATCAGCTCTTATTATGGTTTTTACTTCGTGTGAAGACTTCCTGAATCGTGAACCTGTAGAACAGGTTTCCATATCTCAGCAGTTTTCTTCAGTTGAAGGGCTTTTACAAGCTGTTAGTGGCGTTTATGCAGAGTATGAAGCACTATATTCTGGTCTTTCCTTTGTTTATGCAGATGCCGTTGCAGGAAATGTAAAATTTGCGCCGAATCAGCAAGGAATTGCAGATGTGCCCGATCAGTTTCAGCCGGTTTATGCCTTTCAGGAGCAATCAGACGAGGGTACTTTTTCATCTTATTATGAAAATGCTTATAGTATTATTAATGCTTTGAATCTTATTTTGGAAAACATGGCTAATGTGCCGGAACTTGACGCGTCTTTAGAGCAACAGATTCGTGCAGAAATCTTAGCGATGCGGGCAAGTGTACATTTTGAATTATCAAGATTATTCGCTCAAACTTATCCTTTTTCAGCAAATGCTGAGCATCCGGGAATAGTTTACAACACAAGGACTTTAGTAGCCGGTGAGGATTTTCCCGCTAGAGAATCAGTAGCAGAAACCTATGACCTTATTGAAGCGGATTTTCTTGAAGCTTTATCCTTATTTACAGATAATCCTGCACTGCCAGGCCCTGAGACCAGTTATTTTAATGTCAACAATGTCAGGGGTTTGCTATCCAGATTATACCTTTACAAGGGAGATTGGGAAAATTGTATCGCTGTTGCAACTGATGTTTTAAATGCAGGTATCGCGTTGACACCAAGGGAATTATTTGTAGAACAATGGACAGCGCTTCAACCGATTTCTGAAACATTATTTGAATTTACTCCACCGGTTACCGGTGATGATGGCACCAATATTTCATCCAGTGTCTCTGAATTCTATGGTTATGCTTTTCTCAATGGAGAACTTGCAGATTTTCAAAGATATACAGCCTCAAACGACCTTGTTTCTCTTTATGAAGACGGCGATATCAGAGGAGAAGACGGCATGCTGGTTACGTTGAATATTCCAACACAAACAGGAACAGGTGTTGAAGACCGACCTTATATTTATACGCAAAAATATGTAGATGATGATGGCGCGATCATGATCAGACTCTCTGAGGTCATATTGAATAAGGCAGAAGCTCACGCCAGGCTCAACCAAGATCAGCAGGCCTTAACAGACCTGCAGAGCATCAGAGAAAGAGCCGACCCTAATGCAGAATTGCTCAATTTGTCGGGTCAGGCCTTAATCGATGAAATTTTACTGGAGCGTAGACGAGAGTTGGCTTTTGAAGGTCACTTGCTTTTTGATTTGGCCAGAAATGAGCAATCTATTGTGAGAAATGATGGTTGCAACATCAGCATTTGTCAATTAGATTATCCTAATGACAGATTTATTCTGCCAATCCCGCAGAGCTCTATACTCATCAACGAAAATATGGTCCAGAATGAAGGCTACTGATATTTACATATTGTTGCTTACCATAATGTTTGGTTTTACATCCTGTGAAGATGATAAGGCCTTGCCGGAAACTACCCTCGAAGAAAGTTTTGTACGTTTCAGCTTCAAACTGACGCAAAATGGCGATATTCTGGAGTTCCCGCAACAAACACTTTCTGCACAGGAGGTAGGTGAATACACCCTTCAAAAAAGAGACACGCTGAAGATACCGGTGATCGCCAGCTCCAGAGATGAATTGGAACAGTCCGTAACTGCTGATTTTGAAACAGTTTTTTCAAGTGATTTCATTCAACAGAATTTTGAAATTTTTCCGGAAAATCTTCAGCTTCAGTTTTCAAAAACTCAACCCAGCGATACGATTTATGTTTTGCCTAAAACCAGGTTTGAAAATTTGAATCAAGAGTCTATCAGGTTTAAATTGACCTCAGTCTCAAACCCGGAATTCAGTATTGGCTACGATAGAAGTATTTTGCAATTGGATGAGTTTGTACTAAATATTGGTAACACACAACCGGTAACTTATGCTTTAGAAGAACAAAATTTCAACCTGAATGGAAACGCCGGTGAAAGTGTAAGCTTTGATGTGATTTTCGATCAACTGGTTAGTCAGACAGAAATTGAAGGTTTGGATTTCCTTAATACAGAATTCATCCAGTTTCCCTGTGATGAAGGTCTTGCAGCAGAATTTCAGTTTGATATTAATCAATCGTCTATTCAGGGTTTAGGTAAAAACCTATCTTACACCTTGAGTCTCACTGAGGACGCACCAAATTTCGGAGCAACCTTAAACATTAATCTGATTGATGTGAACGATCCGGGTTTTGAGCGCCAGGGCAATTCTTTGATTGTAGCTACCACACCGCAAGAAACCATTACCAGAACAGGAGATCCGGCGTCAAACTGGTATAATGCCAATAATATCTTTCACCGCACTTTTGGCAAGGCCTGGTATTTTGATGCAGATGATGATCTGGCGTGCGAATGGGCAGATTTTGCCACCTTTACAAGACCGGTAGATGTTGATCCGGGATCTGAGTTTGACAATGGTCAGGGTTACCATAAATATAAAATAGGCTTCAGAAATATTATAGCCAATCCTAATGGAAATATTATAGGCACCAACCCTTTTAATCTCAGAAGATTCTACAATGGTGCAAGTGCATTATCTCCTGCTTACAATCAAATGGAATCTATAGAATTTTTCCCTGAAAACGGCAATAATCCCGATCAGGGATCCGTTAGGGTAATCGCACAAACTTTAGTATTTTTGGTAGATGAAAATGATGTAGAAGTACAATACAATATACCTGTTTGTGGTAGTGGTACTTACGAGTTTAATGCCACAGAGAACAGATGGGAAATGTTTGTGACACTTATTGCAGATGAAACAGTTATTGGTGGAAGTGAAAATGCAGAGAAAAAAGTGTTTATCTATTCAGAAAGTGTATCTGACGATCCACCGCTGTTAAATGAAGATTGTGCAAATTACTTTGAGTTTTGATGATTTATGAAGAAGATTCTTGTTTTAGTTATTATTACGTTTTTTTGGTCCTGTCAGGAAGATAAAAACCCGGACTATGAGTCTGTTGAAGGTTTAAGAGCTGCCTATAGCAGTGGAGATTATTCACTATGGCCTGAGCCGGAATTACACGAAAGTATCGATAAAGATAGTTTTGAGGATATTGGCGTTCTTCCTGGATTGGATGAAAATAAAGATAATCCCTACACAACCGAAAAATATGATCTCGGCAGAGCCTTGTTTTTTGAAAGAAGGCTTTCCAAAAGTAATGAGGTGTCATGCGCGACTTGTCATGTACCTTCAAAAGGCTGGACCGATCATGAGGAGCGTTCCTTTGGTCACGACGAACAAACAGGTAAGCGTAATGCCATGACCATTCTGAATGCTGCCTATGCTGAGAAACTTTTTTGGGATGGAAGAGCTCTAAGTCTTGAACACCAGGCTATGTTTCCTATAGCAGACCCTGTTGAAATGAATGAAAAACTGCCTATAGCAGTTAAGACCATTCAGGATTTACCAAAATATCAGGAGCTGTTTGAAAAGGCATTCGGTGAGGACCAAATCAATATGCAAAATATTCAAAAGGCCATTGCCGTTTTTGAAAGACAAATTGTAAGTCCACCTTCAAAGTTCGATAAATTCATTTCGGGTAAATCTGAACTATTTACAGACAGTGAAGTTCGGGGTTTGCACTTGTTCAGAACAAAAGCCCAATGCATTAATTGCCATAATACACCGTATTTTAGTGATAATCAATTTCACAATGATGGTTTAGGTCACTTTGGAACCAAAAATGAAGATCTGGGTTTATATTATTTCACAGGAGATAAAAACGACATCGGAAAATTCAGAACACCAACTTTACGGGAAGTTTCAATGACAGGACCATGGATGCACACAGGGTTTTTCAAAACTTTGAAAGATGTGATCACCTATTACAATTTAGGGAATCCCATGCCTGTAAGTCCCAGGTATTTCAAAAAAGATACAACGAGAAAACGACCTCAGAAAGCCAAGATGCTCGAACCCTTAGAACTCACAAAGCAAGAACAGGCTGACCTTTTGGCTTTCATCAAAACCCTCACAACAGAAGGTGTGACGAAATTTTAAAATGATTTATTTTTTATTCTGAGCCTTGATATAATTCTCAAGTGCCATTGTCATTGAAGGTGTCTCCGGTGTAGGTGCTTTAATGTCTATCCTTAAACCCATGTCTTCTGCAGCCGATAGTGTAGAATTTCCGAATACGGCTATTCTGGTATCATTTTGCTCGTAATCAGGGAAGTTTTCATAAAGGGATTTTATTCCACTTGGACTGAAAAATACCAGGATATCGTAAAAAACATCCTTAAGATTGGAAAGGTCACTGACTACAGTTTTGTAGAAAATACCTCTTTTCCAGTCTATACCGATTTTATCCAGCTGCTGAGGTATAACAGGCTTTAAAACATCAGAAGACGGTAAAAGAAATTTCTCGTCTGAGTGCTTTTTGATATTGGAAATAAGATCCTGAAATGTTCGCTTGCCAACATAAATCTTACGCTTTCTGTAAACCACATATTTTTGAAGGTAGTATGCCACAGCTTCACTTTGACAAAAATATTTTAAAGAATTTGGTATCTTGTAACGCATTTCCTCAGCAATGCGAAAAAAATGGTCAACAGCGTTTCTACTTGTTAGAATGATAGCTGTAAATTTTGATAAGTCTATTTTTTGTTGTCGAACCTCTCTGCTTTCGACACCATCAACGTGTATAAATGGTATAAAGTCTATCTTAACATTCAGCTTTTCTTCAAGCTCAGCGTAAGGAGAGTTTTCGATCTTAGGTTCGGGTTGTGAAATAAGTATGGTTTTCACTTTCATAGAATACTTTTTTCAAAATTTACTCAATAACAAACAGATTATATAAAAAATAATAAGGTGCTATTTCAAGGGCGCAAAGGTACAAAATAAAATAATACCAATTTCTTATTGCAAAACTTCTGTTTTTATATAAAAAATAAAAAATATTAATGATAAAATAGACTGCAGAAACACCAAGAGTAACATACAAAAAATTGATGTTGCTGTCAGGGAAGTAAATGAAAAAAATCAAAAAAGGAAGGGACAGAAAGACAGCATAAGACCATATTACCTGTTTGAAAAATAAATACATGTTCAAAAATTCATGATTGTGATAACAAAAGTTGATGAGTTTTTCAAAATGGTATTTAATGAAAAAAAACAGACTTATGATCATAAAAACAGATAGTAGATTCAAAAGTGCCTCGGAAAAGAACAATTCAGGAGCCTCTTTTTCCATCATAAAGATATAGACAAGCTGGGCAGCGACGATATTGGCCAGTATAAAAGCTATATTTTCAAATAAAGAGATGTAGCGGGTTTCCTTCAATTTTGCCTTGAAATAGGTCTTGGTGTACAATAGCTGAAAATACTTGTTGTACTTAGGCTTATTCAGCCGTTTTAAAAAAACCAGCCCAAAACCGATCAAAATCAGGCTTATCGTAAACCAATCGTAAGAGTCAACATCTCTGATCACCGTCAAATTTTACCTACAAAATTAAGCCAAAACTAAAGCAACTAAGAAAATTCATAAGAAATAATATTATATTTTTGCGGATTAACGTCAAGCACATGCAAAAACGTCTTGTAATTATTCCTACATACAATGAAATAGAAAACATTGAAAAGGTTCTAACCAATGTTTTTGCTCAGGATGTTAGCTTTAATGTGCTTGTGGTTGATGACAGTTCCCCGGATGGCACAGCTGCTAAGGTCAGGCAATTGAAAAATAAATATAAAGACCGTTTGTTTTTGCTCGAAAGAAAAGAAAAAGACGGATTGGGCAGAGCTTACATAGCCGGATTCAAATGGGCTTTAGAGCAGAATTATGACTACATCTTTGAAATGGATGCCGATTATTCTCACAACCCTAATGATTTGATAAGGCTTTACAATGTCTGTCGCAAAAAAGGCGCTGATATGAGTATAGGTTCCAGGTACATAGGAGGTGTAAATGTGATCAACTGGCCTATGAACCGGGTTTTGCTCTCCTGGTTAGCTTCAAAGTATGTAAGGTTAATAACCCGAATACCGGTATTTGACACTACAGCAGGTTTTGTATGCTATCACCGTAAAGTCCTTGAAACCATTAATTTAGACAAGATAAAATTCGTCGGGTATGCCTTTCAAATAGAAATGAAATTTAAAGCGCACTACTTAGGTTTTGACGTGAGGGAAATCCCGATAATCTTTACCGACAGGACCAAAGGAAAATCCAAAATGGATAAGCGTATAATTTGGGAAGCTGTTTTTGGTGTCATAAATTTGAAATTTAAAAGTGTATTTCTAAAAAATAAATTTAATTGATCATGTCCATACTTATAAAAAATGCTCAGGTTGTTAACGAGCAAAAAATTACAGAAACTGATGTTTACATAGAAAATAACATTATAAAAAAAATAGACAGGAATATTAATATAGAAAAGGCTCATCAGGTCATAGATGCTGAAGGCAAATTCCTTATTCCGGGTGCAATTGATGATCAGGTACACTTCAGAGAACCAGGGCTTACGCATAAAGAGACTATAAAACATGGTTCACTAGCAGCCGTTGCCGGTGGTATAACTTCTTTTATGGAAATGCCCAATACCAATCCTCAGACTGTAACACAGGAATTACTGGAAGAAAAATTTGAAATCGCCAGAAAGACCAGTTATGCTAACTATTCTTTCAAATTTGGAGGAACAAACGATAATCTCGAAGAGATTAAAAAGATAAATCCCAGAACTACAGCCGGACTCAAATTATTTCTGGGTTCTTCAACAGGCAATATGCTGGTGGATGATTGGGAAGTCCTGGAAGATATTTTTAAGGAATCACCGGTCATCATTTCTACACATTGTGAAGATGAGGATACCATAAACCGCAATACTGCAATTTACAAAGAAAAATATGGTGATGATATACCAATTAAATTTCATCCAAAGATCAGGAGTGAGGAAGCTTGTTATCTTTCTTCATCAAGAGCAGTAGATTTGGCTAAAAAAACCGGAGCCAGACTGCATGTTTTTCATTTGTCAACCGGAAAAGAAACCCACTTATTTGATAACACTATTCCGCTTCAGGACAAAAAAATAACCTCAGAAGTTTGTGTTCACCACCTTTGGTTCTCAGAAGAGGATTACGACGAAAAGGGAACCCATATCAAATGGAACCCTGCCGTCAAAACAGCTCAAGACAGAGATATTTTGCTTCAAGCCTTATTGGATGATAAAATAGATGTTTTGGCAACAGACCACGCACCGCATACGCTCGAGGAAAAAGCTCAGGTGTATACCAAAGCACCTAGTGGCGGACCACTGGTACAACATGCTATACCGGCTCTTTTAGAATACTACCATCAGGGCAAAATCAGCATTGAAAAGATAGTAGAAAAGTATTGCCATAATCCTGCCATATTGTTTGATGTACATAAAAGAGGATTTGTCAGGGAAGGGTATAAAGCAGACCTGGCTTTAATTAATACCAACAGTCCCTGGACAATTACAAAAGATAACCTACTCTACAAATGTGGCTGGTCTCCTTTTGAAGGCACAACATTTCAATCACAGATAGAGAAAACATTTATTAATGGTAAACTCATCTATGATAACTTCAGATTTAATGATATCCAAAATGCAGAACGTCTTGAATTTGACAGGTAAATACATCCTGCTTTGCTTTGGAGTTTTAGTTTCTGCTGCTTTTATGGGATGTAGTGATGTTCAAAAGCGGGAAAAGCCTGAAAATCTTATTCCAAAAGATAAAATGGTAGACATTTACACAGACATGATCATTCTGGATGCTTTGGACAGAACAAGCCCAAGAACCTTGAAGTCTTTTGAGATTGAAGTTTCAGACCATATCCTGAAAAAGTTTGATATAGATAGTTCAACTTTAGCTCAGAATATTGCTTTTTACAATCTGGAATTTGAAGCGAACCAGGAAATTTATGATGCGGTGACGAGAAATATCAACCATAAAAAAGACGAGATAGATTCTATTGTAAATGTCAGAGACAGCCTGAAAAAAGAAGAATTAAAACTCAAAAACAAAACTAAAAATGACTCTATAAAGCCTAAAAACAAAAAGAGTCTTCAGAAAATACAATAAAACATGACCAAAATCTCAGGGTTTTCAAAGCTCTCTAAAGATGAAAAAATAAACTGGGTTTGTGAGCAGTATTTAAAAGATACACCTTACGCAAAGGATATTATTGAACAGTATTGGAATTCAGATGAAAAACTTCAGAAACTTCACGACGAG
The DNA here is from genome assembly GCA_913062845.1 of uncultured Psychroflexus sp. GTDB lineage: Bacteria > Bacteroidota > Bacteroidia > Flavobacteriales > Flavobacteriaceae > Psychroflexus. The sequence goes on along the minus strand of CAJXVZ010000011.1, from coordinate 53,516 downwards.
TTTGCGGAAAACACGATTTCAAATTATTATCTGCCCTTTGGTGTGGCGCCCAACTTTACTATAGATGGCAAGGTTTACTGTATTCCTATGGTCATTGAAGAAAGTTCAGTTATTGCAGCAGCGAGTAAAGCTGCCAAATTTTGGGATGACAAAGGCGGTTTTAAAACCGAAGTTGTCAGTATGACCAAAGTAGGGCAGGTGCACTTTACTTTCAAAGGAGAATATGACGACTTAAAATACCACTTTGAGCAAAATCTTCAGCAATTTTTTGATGATGCAAAGTCTATCACTACAAATATGGAAAAACGTGGTGGTGGAATAAAAAATATTGAACTGGTTGACAAGACTCAGCAGCTCGATAACTATTACCAACTGCACTGTACCTTTGATACAGCAGACGCCATGGGTGCAAACTTTATTAATTCCTGCCTGGAGCAGTTTGGTAAAACCTTGGAAAAGGTCATGCCTACAGAATTCAATATTGAAGTCATCATGTGTATTTTGTCAAACTATGTTCCTGATTGTCTGGTAAGAGCTGAGGTTTCTTGTCCTGTTCGGAATCTAGCCGACAATGAAAAAGATGCCTTAAATTTTGCCAAGAGATTTAAATATGCCGTAGAAATAGCCAACGTAGAACCCTTCCGTGCTGTGACTCACAACAAAGGCATCATGAATGGAATAGATGCTGTGGTCCTGGCCACAGGAAATGATTTCAGAGCAGTCGAAGCAGGCGTACATGCTTATGCAGCAAAGGAAGGCCATTACAAGAGCTTAACGCACGTAGAAGTCAAGGATGAGATTTTCAGGTTTTGGATCAAAGTGCCCATTGCTGTCGGAACAGTTGGTGGTTTAACAGCGCTTCATCCATTAGTAAAAATTGCATTAAAAATGCTGGACAATCCATCAGCAGAAACACTCATGAGAATAATTGCTGTTGCTGGTCTGGCACAGAATTTTGGAGCTGTACATTCTTTGGTGACAACGGGTATTCAAAAAGGACATATGAAAATGCATTTATTGAATATTTTAAACCAGTTTGATGCGACAAATCAAGAAAAAGAACAGGCTATAGAATATTTCAAAACACATACAGCCACCCATAATCATGTGGTAGAATTTATAAAATCGGTCAGATCCTGATGTCAACTCAAGACTTTTACAGCCAAGGTAAACTACTTCTCACAGGAGAATATGTGGTTTTGGATGGCGCGGAGGCCCTGGCATTGCCATGTAAACCCGGACAGTCCCTAAGCCTTCAAAAAACAACTGGAAACAGCTTTCAATGGACGAGTTATTTAAAAAACGGTAAACTGTGGCATGAATCCCTGTTCACTCTTGAGGATATCCTGAATAATAAGCATAAGAATGATTTTGAAAAGCGACTTTTTGAAATATTGAAAGTTATCTATAGGTTAAGACCTGAACTATTTGAAAGTAAATATTCTTTTACGACAAAATTGGATTTTGAAAAAGACTGGGGATTAGGTTCATCATCAACCTTGATCAACAATTTATCACAGTGGGCAGATATAGATCCTTATTTTCTGCTTAAAAACACCTTTGGAGGCAGTGGCTACGATATTGCAGCAGCAGGCAATAAGTCTCCATTTATCTATTCGAGACATGAAGATAAAATTCATACCCGCGTTGTAGAGTTAGACGAAAACCTGAAACCACATCTATATTTTGTATATCTCAATAAAAAGCAAAACAGTCGTGAAGGCATAGCTGAATACCGAAAAAAAAGACCAGATAAAAGGGTAATTGAAGAAATCTCAAAGATTTCCAGAAAATTGACAAAGACAAAAGAGCTTAAATCATTTGAGAATTTTCTAAGAGCACACGAAAGCATTATTTCTGAAATCATTGGAAGAGAAGCTATTCAGCCACATTTATTTTCAGAATACAAGTCAGGAGTTGTAAAAAGTCTTGGTGCCTGGGGCGGTGATTTTGTATTGGTAACAGTTCGTCAGCAAAAAGATCTTGAATATTTTCAAAACAACGGGTATAGCGTTATTTTCAATTATAAGGATTTGGTGTATTAAGTATTTAAAATTTTAAACAAGTCCGGCGGACATTTAATTGGTTTTCTGGTCTCAGCCGATGTGAATATGAGCGTAACCTGCGCTTCAACAATTAACTCATCCTTTGAGTTGTATAGCTTATAGTCAAAAGGTATTCTGACACCATGCATTTCTCCTCTTTGTACATCAACTTTTACGGTATCTCCAAACCTTATTGGTCTTTTATAATCAATGTTGATGTTGTAGACCGGAAGCATAATACCTTGTTGTTCTAATTCAGCATAATTTACACCTTTTTTTTCGAGCCAGTCTATGCGAGCCTGTTCCAGATATAGCAAGTAATTCGCATGGTGCACAACGCCCATTTGATCAGTTTCGGCATAACGAATTTTATAATTAAACTTCATTATTTCATCTTTTATTTAGTTTTATTTCTTAATTTTAAAATCGTTTTGTATACACAAAAAAAAGAACAATATCAATAGCAAATTTATTTTTTTATGAATTGATTTGTTCACATATTTGTAAAGTCAAAACGAGGTATTTTTTCTACCCCAAAAAATGTAAATTTAGAATAAAAAATGAATAAAACTGCGGAATCAGTTTGGGAGAATTGTTTGTCTTTTGTAAAGGATAACATCACACCACAAGCTTACAAAACTTGGTTTGAGCCTATAAAGGCTGTAAAGCTTACTGATAACGCTCTAAGTATTCAGGTTCCTTCTAAATTTTTTTATGAGTGGCTGGAAGAACACTATGTAAAGCTGCTAAGAGTAGCTTTAACCAAAAGCTTAGGTAATCAGGCCAGACTCATTTATGTGATCAAAATGGAAAATGCCAGAGATAATAAGTCGGCTTTTACAGAAAAGATCCCAAGCTCTCAAAGGAGTAAAGTCAACTCCCAAAACGTGAGTATGGCCCTAAATACCAAAAGTCCTGAGTTAAAAAATCCGTTTGTCATTCCCGGTATCAGAAATTTAAAAATAGATTCACAGCTCAATGCGAATTACAATTTTGATAATTTTCTGGAAGGACAATCCAACAGGCTGGCCCGATCAGCTGCTAAGGCCGTTGCGGCAAAACCAGGCGGAACTTCTTTTAACCCGTTGTTGATCTTTGGTGGTGTCGGACTGGGAAAAACCCACTTGGCACACGCCATAGGCGTAGAAGTTAAGGATAATTATCCCAACAAGACAGTTCTCTATATTTCAGCAGAAAAGTTTACACAACAGTATATAGAATCTGTAAGGAAAAATACACGCAATGATTTCATTCATTTCTATCAGATCATTGATGTTTTAATTGTTGATGATATTCAATTATTATCCGGTAAAAAGGGAACTCAGGAAGTTTTTTTCCATATCTTCAATCATTTACACCAAAATGGAAAACAGGTAGTTCTTACCAGCGATAAGGCGCCGGTAGACATGCAGGAAATTGAAAAGCGTTTGCTGTCCAGATTCAAATGGGGATTGTCTGCAGAGCTTTTAAAACCTGATTTTGAAACACGAAAAAAGATCATCACCAACAAGCTTTATGAAGATGGTGTAGAGATAAGTGAAGACATCATTAACTATGTCGCTAAAAATATTAAGACAAATATCCGCGAACTGGAAGGCGCGATCATTTCGCTTATTGCACATTCTTCATTCAACAAAGAGGAGGTCGACATAACTCTGGCTAAGCGTATCGTAGAAAACTATGTGCACAATTCGAAGAAAGATATTTCAATTGAAGAAATTCAAAAAGTAGTTAGCAGCTATTTCCAGATGGATATAGAAACCCTGCAGTCCAAAACCCGAAAAAGACACATTGTACAGGCCAGACAAATTGCGATGTACTTTGCCAAAAAGATGACAAAAGCCTCATTGGCCAGTATCGGAAAGCAGATAGGAGACCGGGATCATGCAACCGTACTTCACGCTTGTAAAACTGTGAATAACTTAACTTCGACAGACAAGCAATTCAAAAAATTTGTTGAGGATCTGGACAAACGTTTAGTTGAATAACTATGGAAAAGACAAAAGTACTTATGGTTTGCCTTGGTAATATTTGTCGATCGCCATTGGCTGAAGGTTTGTTAAAATCCAAGGTCGATTCAGAAAAAGTGTATGTCGAGTCGGCGGGCACCGGAGACTGGCATATTGGGCAGTTACCTGATAAACGCTCCATAAAGGTCGCTCAGGAACACGGTTTGGACATCACAGACCAACGCGGCAGACAATTCAAAACTTCAGATTTTGATCATTTTGACAAGATCTATGTCATGGACAACTCAAACTATTCAGATGTGCTTGCTTTGGCCAGAAATGATGAAGACCAAAAGAAAGTCAGCCTTATCCTGAATGAAATCTTTCCGGGTGACAATCTGGATGTACCCGACCCTTATATGGGTGGTGAAAGCGGTTTTAAGCATGTTTATGACATGCTCGATCAGGCAACGGATAAGATTTTAGACAAGTTAAAAGCTGATTCCTGACACATCATCAATAGAGCACGCCTTAATTATTTAGCATCTTATACGCTTTGGACCTGTTTTATCTGAGTAATCTCAAAGCTTTTAATCTGATAACCTAAACTCGTAAGTAATATAACCTACCTGACGTGAAGGTGCATTACTGTCTTTATTGAATTTGGTATCTAAGGCTGCTCTTTTAGCAGGATTTAAAAGACATGAAGCAGAGTTTGTTGTGCCTTGAGCTCCTGGGGTAGCTTTAAGAACATTCCCATTTTTATCGACTTCAATTCTTACGACTACTGTGCCGGATTCATTGCACTCTTGTGTATATTTAGTTTTAGTGAGGGCTTTTCTTCCACCTAATCTGTAATTACCGTCACCATCAAGTCCTTTTCCGGTACCGTAATAAGATTTTGCACCCGGATCGCCATCAGGATCACCTTTGTCTCCATCAGTTTGGTCATTACCTTCACTGTTTTGAGATTCACCTTCATTTTTTGGACCATTTAACAAATTGTTCATGGCGTCGGTAACAGCTTTGTCCGGTTGTGGATCAGGTTCTTTTTCGGGAATTTCTTTAGGTTCTTCTTCAACCGGTTTGGTTTGTTTTTCCGGAACCTCTTCTTTGGGTTCTTCTTTTTCAGGCTCTTTTTTCTCCGGCTCAATCTCTTTCTTGTCTTCTTCTTCTTTGATTACAGGGGCTTCTTCATTATCCTGTGTAGCAACTTCTTCTTTGACTTCGCTGCTCGTAGGTTGGGTTTGCGGCTGAGGTGTTGGCTCTGGTATGTTTTGTTTTGGTGATGTTTTTACCGGCGTGGTAGGTTGGGTGTTGCCTTGCCCCATTTCTGTAGTTCCAAAATTGACCAGAATTCCTTTTTCCTTTGGAGGGTCAAAGTATTTTAAACCTAATAAGAGAAGTAATAATATCAAAAGGGCATACAGAATACTGGTAATGGCCAGTGATTTTTTCTCGTATTTGGTTTCTATTAATGCCATAGCCTCCTAAATCCCCCAAAGGGGGGCTTTTCGTTTTATATTTATATTGTGATTTTTCTTCTCATTATTATTGTCAGCCTGAGCAGTCGAAGGCTAATTCGGTTTCACGGCCAATACTACCTTAAAGCGGTTTCTGTTCGCTATATCCATCACTTTTACCGCTTTTTCGACCGGTACACCTTCTTCAGCCCTCAAAATTATGGTTGGATTTTCTGCATCTTTCAATCTATCAATCAAATTTCGTTCCAGATTGCTTTCACTGACCCGGTCTTTGTTGATATAGATCTCAAGATCTTTGTTGATACTAACCGACAAATTGTGTTTATTAGTGGTTTTACCTTTGGCTTTTGGTAAAATAAGATCTAAGGCCTCAGGTGTAATGACCGGTGATGTCAACATAAAAAAGATCAACAACAAGAATACAATGTCTGTCATAGAAGACATGCTGAAAGTTGCACTGACTTTATTTCTTCCTCTTAAATTCATATCAGGTTGGTTCGTTTAAAAGGTCCAGAAAATCTACAGCAGTTGCTTCCATCTGGTGAACCACTTTATCTGTTTTGACAACAAGGTGATTATAACCGATGTAGGCAATAATACCCACTACAAGTCCGGCAACCGTGGTGGTCATTGCGGTGTAAATTCCTTCTGCAAGTAATCCCATTTCGGCCTGCCCACTACTTGTCGCCAGTTCATGAAAGGCTAAAACCATACCAATCACAGTACCCAAGAAGCCGATCATAGGAGCCGCACCTGCAATTGTTGCGAGGATACTCACATTTTTTTCCAACTTGTAGACTTCGAGTCTTCCGGCATTTTCTATCGCTGTATTGATGTCTTCTAAAGGGTTGCCAATTCTTGAAATACCTTTAGCCGTTAATCGGGCTACCGGTGAATTTTCCTGAGCGCAGCGTACTTTTGCAGACTCAATTTTACCACTTACGACATAGTCTTTGATCTGAGACATAAAGTTCTTATCTGTTTTGGAAGCGGCTTTAATGGCAAAAATCCTTTCGAAATAAATGTAGATGGCCGCAAACAGCAAAACCCCGAGAATGATAATGATGATTGTACCCCCAAGTCCGCCACTGAATAAGAGTTCCAGCAGGGAAATGGATTTTTCTTCAGAGATTTCTGCAGCTTGTTCTGCCTGGTCAGCTCCGGTTTGTATAAGGCTTAATAGCATAGTTGATTTATGGTTTAAAACAAAAACGAAAAATTTTGCACTAAATTACATTTTTGAATTGAACTTTATCATTGCTGTAATAAAAATGTGATAAAATTATTCATTTGCTGTCTGGAACATTTGGAATGAATTTTCAAAATAACACCAAAATAAATTATATTGGTAGCATGTTTCGCTTAACTAAAAACATTGGACCGGGATTTTTACTGGCAGGAGCAGCTATTGGAGTATCTCATTTGGTTCAATCTACCAGAGCCGGTGCAGAATACGGTTGGGTCCTCATTTTTGCGCTTGTTGTAGCCTGTATTTCAAAATATCCTTTTATGATGATGGGACCACGATACACAGCAGCAACCGGGAAACATCTGATAGAAGGTTATAAAAACCTCGGGAAATTTCAGTACTACACCTATATTTTTATTACGCTTGCCAGTATGTTTATTGTACTGGCTGCCGTCACCTTAGTGACCGGTGGTCTGGCAGCTTACTTTTTTCCTTTAGAGATTTCCGTAAGTGTGTGGTGTCTTTTCATACTTATAATTTGTTTTGGTGTTCTATTTGTAGGGCAATACAATACCCTAGATAAGAGCATGAAAATTATAATCAGTTTGTTGACGCTATTGACGCTTTTGGCTGTAATGATGGCAGCTTTTAACCTGGAACAGAATCATACCAAAATAGAAGTTCCGTCCTTGACAACCGCAACCAGCATTGCCTTTATTGTTTCTTTTATGGGTTGGATGCCTATTCCTATAGATGCATCGATCTGGCATTCTATCTGGACAAAGGAGAAAAGCAAACAAACAGGGGAAAAGACATCATCAAAAGACGTTGCTTTAGACTTTAACATTGGTTATATTGGAGCCTCTTTGATTGCTGTATTATTTTTTGCTTTAGGAGTTATGGTTATGCATGGTCTGGGTATAGCCTTTTCTAACAGTAGTATTGCTTTCTCAGGTCAGTTGGTTGATATTTACGCTAAAACACTTGGTCAGTGGACCAGACCTTTTATTGGTTTAGCCGCTTTCATAACCATGTTTAGCACTACGCTGAGTGTAGCAGATGCCTTTCCGAGGGTGATTTCAGAGATCTTTATTTTAGAAAAGGCTAATCAGCCTCAAAGATCTACTAAAATCTACACTCTGAGTTTAATTATTTTAAGTATTGTAGCTTTAGTTATCATTCAATTTGGACAGAGCCGGTTTAAGCTATTGGTAGATTTTGCCGCAGGTTTATCCTTTCTGACTGCTCCGTTTTTAGCATGGTTCAACTTTCAGTTATTCCGTAAACCAAATGTTCCTGTCGCTTTTCGTTTAAATAAAACATTCAAGATTTTTAGCATCATTTGCCTATGTTTTCTTGTAATTTTTAATTTCATTTATCTATGGTCTGTCTTTTTTTACACTTGAATATTTATAAATTTTATTTATAAAGTAAAAATATTATTTATATTTGAGTAAAATAATTAAATGGCAACATACACGTCAACTCTACCCGATAATCTGCTTAAAGAACTTGCAAAAGCTTCAAAGGACCTAAAAATGCCTAAAAACAAAATCATTGAAAAAGCTCTTGAAATATATTTAGAACAATTAGACAAATTGGCTTATCTAAAGTCTTATAAAAGAATGGCTAAAGATGAGGATATGATTAAAATGGCTGAAGAAGGAATGGCAGATTACTACAATCAGCTTTTAGAACTTGAAAGTGGAGATTAAACAAAAGGAAATCTGGCAGGTATATTTCGACCCAATTATTGGCAGCGAAGAAGCCATTAAACTTTTACATAGTATCTAAACAAAGCTAGCATTCTATGCATTTTCAAAAAAATAGCAATTTTTAAAATATTTACATTTTGTAAATATTAATTATATTTGAATAAAAATTTCTTTAATGACAACATTTACATCATCTTTACCGGAAGAGATGCTTCAAAAACTGGCTGAAACATCTAAAGAATTAAAAATACCTAAAAATAAAATCATTGAAAAAGCATTAGGACATTTTTTAGATGAAATACAAAGAGTAAAATATGCCAAATCATTTCAGAGAGCTTCAAAATCAAAAGAAATTATGGATATTGCAGAAGAAGGAATGGCAGACTATTATGAAGTGTTGAAAAAGTATGACAGCTAATGAGTGATTTGAACATTCGTCAAAAGGATTTATGGCATGTATATTTTGACCCGGTTTCCGGAAGTGAACAATCTGGTAATAGACCAGCAGTAGTTATAAGTGGTGATACTTTAAATAAAAATTTAAATGTCATCATAGTGTGTCCAATAACTTCGAGCATTCATGATTTTGAAGGTAATGTAATTTTGAAACCCAATACTGAAAACGGTTTACAAAAAAAATCTGAAATTTTGGTATTTCATGTTCGCTCACTGTCCAAATTAAGATTTAAGAAAAAGATTGGTAAAATCTCTGAAGAAGAGCTCAACAAGATAAAATACACATTGAACGATTTATTAAAATACTAAACCATGCAAACCACACAAAGCTATATCAACGGTCGATGGACACAGGGTAAGGGCGAAGGCCAACCCATTTACGATGCCGTCACCGGTGAACATTTTACCAACATTAATATTGAAGGTCTGGACATTCCGGGTGTTCTGGAATATGGTCGAAAAGAAGGAAAAAGCCTTAGAAAAATGACTTTTCAGGAGCGCGGACTTATGCTAAAAAAGCTTGCCTTTTACCTCCAGAAAAAACGAAAGGACCTATATGAAATCAGTTATCGTACGGGCGCTACAAAACTGGACTCCTGGTTTGATATAGATGGTGGTATTGGTAACCTATTCGCCAATGCTTCTTTGCGAAAATTATTTCCAAACTCTTCCTATGATGTTGAAGGCGACCCAATAGACTTGTCTCGTGGCGGACGATTTATGGCGCATCATATTCTGGTACCTAAAGAAGGTGTTGCCGTACATATTAACGCCTTTAACTTTCCGGTTTGGGGCATGTTGGAAAAATGTGCCTGCAACTGGATTGCTGGTGTACCCGCTGTAGTTCTACCTGCACCGCAGTCGGCTTACCTTACGGAAGCCATGGTAAAATGCATTATAGATTCAGGTATTTTGCCGGAAGGCGCACTACAGTTAATATCCGGAACAGCAAAAAATATACTGGACACGGTTCAATCCCAGGATGTTGTAACTTTTACCGGCTCTGCATCTACAGGACGTATGTTAAAAAATCATCCTCAACTTTTACAGGAATCTGTGCCTTTTACCATGGAAGCAGATTCTTTGAACGCAAGTATTCTTGGCGAAGATGCTGTGCCCGGCACGCCAGAATTTGATTTGTTTATCAAAGAGGTGCGTAATGAAATAACTGTAAAATGCGGTCAAAAATGTACAGCTATCCGACGCATACTCGTGCCCGAAAACCTTATCGAAGATGTTCAGATCGCTTTAGGGAAAGCACTGGATAAGGTCACAATGGGAGATCCTAGACTTAAAGAAGTACGGATGGGATGTCTGGTTGACAAAAAACAAGTTGAAAATGTAAAATCTCAGGTAGAAAAAATAGCAGAAACTGCCGAAATTGTTTATGGTGGATTTGACGCCGTTGAGCTTATAGGTGCAGACTTTGATAAAGGCGCCTTCATCAAGCCAATACTACTGCGTGAAGACCAACCTCTAAAAAATGAAGCTGCTCATGTTACTGAAGCTTTTGGTCCTGTAAGTACTTTGATGCCTTATAAAGATCTGGAAGAAGCCGTAGAGATCAGCAAAAAAGGCAAAGGGTCTCTGGTGAGTTCAATTTTCACCAATGACGATAGCATTGCGAGAGCGTACACTGTAAATGCAGCCTCACATCATGGGCGTATTTTAGCCATCAATCGCGAGTCGGCAAAGCAAAGTACAGGTCATGGTTCGCCACTGCCAACTTTGGTACATGGCGGTCCGGGTCGTGCCGGTGGTGGCGAAGAAATGGGAGGAAAGCGCGGCGTAAAGCACTATCTTCAGCGTTGTGCTATTCAGGGCAGTCCAACCACATTAACTGAAATTACCGGTATCTACCAGCCAAAGGCTGACTACAAAACATCAGAAAAACATCCTTTTGCTTACCAATGGGAAGATATAAAGCCGGGCATGTCATTAGAAACCCACAAACGTACTTTAACCGATACAGATATCATCAATTTTGCCAACCTCACCTGGGATCATTTTTACGCCCATACCGATATCACTTCTTTGGAAGGCAGTATTTTTGAAAAACGCACGGCTCATGGCTATTTTATCATTTCTGCGGCAGCTGGTTTGTTTGTTTATCCAAATAAAGGCCCGGTTGCGGCAAATTATGGATTGGAAGATATACGCTTCCTAAGACCGCTTTACCATAACGATACGATCTATGTACGCTTAACCTGCAAGCAAAAAGTGGACAGAGAGCAAAAAGGCAAAGAGCTACCTAGTGGTATTGTAAAATGGTATGTTGAGGTCTTTGATGCTCAGGAAGAAGACCCACAGGAAAAGCTGGTCGCCATAGCAACAATTCTCACCATGGTTCAAAAAAAGCAAAACACCTTTGTTGATATTGACAGAAAAGTCCTGGAAGACAAGCTAAACGGGCTTAAAAAGGACACTAAACCAAAATGGGGCATCATGACACCACAGCATATGCTGGAACATCTAGAATTTACCTTAAAAATTGCAGTTGAAGATTTTCAGATAGAAGTGGCTACATCTGATGAGCATCTGGAAAAAGTGCAGGAATCCCTATATAATTATGAAAAAATGCCAAAAAACTATAAAATGCCTTTGATGAAGGATGAAGGTCTGGAAAAACTTATACATCCTGACCTTGAAACAGCAAAAGCTGCATTTTTGGAAGCCTACGACAGGTTTGAAAATTATTTTAAAGAAAAGCCTGAAAAAACCACAAAAAATGTGGTGTTTGGTGAACTCAATTATTTTGAATGGAAATTACTCAACAGAAAGCACTTTAACCACCATTTTGAACAGTTTGGAATTTTGTGAGGTTTGAAAAACTTAGCTTGTGAGATAGGCCAACAATCTCCTTTGGTCTGAGTGCCTTCTTTTTAATTAAACTTCAAATAAATTTATAATAAAAGCGAGTAGCGTATTCGATAGGTCTTTTGAATCTTCAATATTAAAAAGTTTTAGATGACGCTAACTGTACGTTAATATTAAAGGCTTTATAATTAATTAAACAACAATATCTTATATCAAATCGCTAACATTCGGATTTGTAAAAAACCATAAAAAATAATACATTTACCATAATATATTAATAAATCTAGCCTCTAATGCCTTATTTAATAGTACTCATGTACATTTCAAAACAATGAGAAAGATAATTGGATTTAAAAAGTTGAAAATAAAATGTAGATAGATAATGACTTTTTGTAAATATACATTAGGCATCAAACCAATACATATTGACAATTATTCAACAAAAACAAATATATATTGAAAACTATTTTTAAATAAGCTTAAAACTTTATCGTATATTCATCATTTAACTATTTATTAACATTTAAAAATTGGTTGATATGTTTTTTTTTTCTGAGTTTTACAACATGTTTAACTCGCCTGCTAATAAAACGCGGGTCTAAAAATTTTTTATCATGAAAAAAGTATTATTAATTTTAATGTTGGGAGTGTTTACTTTTGGCAGTAGTGGGTTTGTATCTTTACAAGGTACTCAAGATTGCGATGATTATGCCCTAGGAGTTTTTGAACAAGATTTGTTATATCCTGGAGCATATTCTTTACAAGATTCTTATGATTTATACATGTTTGCATACGAAACTTGTATTTTAAATGGTGGTAGTTCTGATTATGAGGTTACTGTAGTTTTGAATTAATTCAAGTATGAAGATTTCTGTATTTTTTTTCTTTATTTTTCAATTTATTTACTGCCAGAATATTGAAGCTACCTACTCAATCAAGGAATATTATACAATTAATCCTAATGATTATGATGATCAGATGTTAGTTAATGTTTTAAAAAGAAGAGAATCATTAATTAAAAAAAATACAGAAAACTTATTGATTAATATAATATGTTCAAGAAATCAGTATTATTTTTCTGCACCTGATAAAATGAGTAGTGATAATAGAACAATTTCTAATTCTTCTATTGTATATAACTTGTTGAGATTAAAGCAAAATGTCCTTTACGCTAATGGTAGTACATTTTACTTTAATAACCATCACCCTTTCGTTACTAAGCTTGATGTCAAAACAGTAAAATGGCAAATATTTAATGAAACTAAGATTATTAATGGGCTTGAATGTTTAAAAGCAGTACCTTTGATTAATAAAGATAATTCATATCACAAATTATTGGATGGTTTAGAGGTATGGTTTTCTCCAAAAATAAATTACGTAGGTGGCCCAACATATTTTGCTAATTTACCTGGACTTATTATAACTCTTAAAACTGATTTTGTCAAATTTCAATTAATTGACATAAAAGAAACCAATAACAAAATTCCAGATACAATAGAATTCTTGAATAAAAAAAATATTAAAACATTTGATGAGTCTGAAAAATATTATGCTGAGATAAGAAATAATTTGCTTGAAACTACTAGAAATTAATTTAAAATATTTAATATTTGATTTCAAAAACAGCTATCTAATCATAGCTGTTTTCTTATTAATACCCATTTTTTCCTTTTCCCAAACCCATCAACTCACCGGCAAAACCCAAGACTCCCTCCAAAACCCCATTCCGAACACAAACATCATTGCTACACCTCTAACCCAAGAGGATGTCAACATTACTTTTGCCATTTCAAGCTTGGAAGGCGAGTATAAACTTAAACTTGAAAACAACATTCCTTACCAAATCGCCATTACCCATCTGGGCTATAAAAAAATAACAGATACGCTTACATTAACTGCCGACAAGGTCAAAAACTACACCTTACAAGAAAGTACAGAAACCCTTGAAGAGGTCCTCATCAAAGCCGAGATGGCGGTCATCGTTAAAGAAGATACCATTACCTACCGCACCGACCAGTTTAAAACCGGAGAAGAACGTAAACTCCGGGATATCCTCAAAAAACTGCCCGGTATAGAAGTCGATCGTGCAGGAAATGTGACCGTAAACGGCAAACCGGTGACCAAACTCATGGTAGACGGTAAAGAATTCTTTACCGGCGATGAAAAACTGGGTGTGAACAACATTCCTGCCGATGCCGTAGATGAAGTAGAAGCCTTAGACAATTATAGTGAGGTCGCCTTCCTCAAAGGTCTGGAAGACAGCGACCGTATGGCGCTTAACATCAAACTCAAAGAAGGCAAAAAGAAATTTGCCTTTGGAGATGTGCAAGCCGGTGCAGGTCATGAAGACCGTTATATTGTGCATCCTACCTTGTTCTATTACAGTCCAAAAACTGCCGTCAACATCATAGGCGATTTTAATAATATTGGTAAAAAGTCGTTTACCGTTCAGGATTATGTGAATTTTGAAGGCGGTTATGCGCAATCCATTAATGATCCTTCGGGCTTTTTCAGTTTGTTTCGGGATGATTTTGCACAGTTTCTCAGTCAAAGTGATTTTGTGTTTTCCAAAAATGATTTTGGTGCCGGTAGTATTTCACAGGAATTGTTTAAAAACACTACCTTTGATGCCTATTCCATCATCAATAAAGGCAAAATACAAACCCAAACCAACATCCAAAACGAATATTTAACCTCCGGCAGAGAAACCGAAAACCGACAAATTACGGCTCAGGAAAATACCTTGTTTAGCATCAATAAAGTCAAATTCAGTTATGACAATTTTGATGATACCGATCTCAAGTACAATGTGCTGTTTAAAACTTCAGACGGCGATTTGGTCAATAACACCACTTCAGAAACGGCAAGCAATGCACAGTTTATCAATACGCAGCAAATGCCGACGTCAACCTCGCTTATTCAGGAAGTCTCGCTCAACAAACAGTTTTCTTATAAACATACCACGAGTGTCAATGCCAAATACCAAATCAAACAGCAGGAAAACAGTTTAGATTGGTTGTTTAATCAACCGGTGTTTTCAGGCTTAATTCCCTTTGTAGATGAAGGCACGCCGTTTAACCTGTTGCAAAACACTGCAGAAGACACACAGTTGTTCAGGCTAAACGCTAAGCATTATTGGGTGCTGAATAATTTTAATCATATTTATCCTATTGTCGGGGTTAATTATTTCAATTCAGATTTTAACAACACCGACCAGCAATTGCTTAATGATGGCTCATTAAACGATTTTGGCTCAGCAGGCTTTAATAATGCCATAGATTACCGGCTTATAGATGGCTACGCCGGTTTTCAATACAAATTTAAAATTGGTAAACTCATCGGAAAACCCGGTTTGGTCTTACACCATTATGACTGGAAGGTCGATCAGTTTCAGGAAAACATTGCTGATAATACCAAAGCTGTACTGCTACCAGAAGTCGATTTAGAGTATAAGAAAAACTCGGGTGAAAGGTTCAGTTTTAAATACAATTTGATCTCTAATTTTGGTAATGCGACGCAGTTTGCTAATCGTTTAAGATTATTGTCCTTTAACAGTTTGTCCCGAGGCAGCGAAGATCTGGAAAACCAACTCTACCACAGATTGAGTTTTAGGTATTTTAAATTTAATATGTTTAAAGGTGTTACCATCAGTGCCGGTTTACGCTATACCAAACGGGAATTCAGCATCAGAAACCAAACCCAGATTGAAGGTATAGACCAGGTAAATACGACATTTTACACCGACCTGCCCGAAGAAAATTACGGCTTTAATGGTATGTTTTCAAAACGTTTGGGTAAATGGCAATTGACACTGAATTCAAATATTAATCTGAGCAACTATAAACGCATTATAAACGAGGAGACTTTAGACTACAACTCCCAAAACATCAATTACGAGCTTAAGGCAGAAACCCGTTTTAAGAAATGGCCAAATTTTGAGTTTGGCTGGTCGCAGACTTTCAACAGTCTGGAAACAGCCAACTTTGATAATAATTTTATGCAAATCCAGCCTTTTGTATTTGTAGAATACGATTTTTGGAAAGATTTTTTATTCAAATTTGATTACAGATACAATTACTTTGAAAACCGAGCTCAAAACACCTTCAACCGTTTTGAAATAGGTGGTGCTTCATTAGAATATTGGAAAGAAGACACCGCCTGGCGGTTTGAATTGGGCGTTCAGAATTTGTTTGATGTACGTTTTCAGCAAGAGAATTCAGTCAGTAATTTCCTGGCTTCAGACCGAAGTATTTTTATCCAGCCAAGGACTATTGTGTTGAGTGTGATCTATAAGTTGTAGCTTGAAGAAATTTACTTTAAAAATCAACTTTCAATTGAATAGTATTGATACTCGAAATATCAAAAAGTTCATAAATCATTCATCTTACCACCTTCAAACCTGAAATAGGTATTTCAATTCCAAAAATAGTTTTTTCAAAAGCTAGAGGAAACCCGGCTTCTGTCATTTTCCATTCAGACCATTCTGCTTTAAGGCCGTCTAATGGAATAATGCTGACCCACATTTTGAAGGCTGTTGGAATCTGATTTTCATCAACTTCCCAAAGATAAGCATCGCCTGGAGTTGTACCACCAGAGGTATATTGAACCAGCAGTTTTTCCTGGCCATCTTCTTTTATTAGAAAGCGCTCCGTGCCGGGATCAAAAAGTTTAAAAGGGGCGACCACCCAAAAACTATCGTTGTTGAAGTTTTTCACAGCATAGTCAATGGCTTCTCGTTTGGCGTCACCTTCAATCTCGTTACCGGATTTAAAAACAGTGCTTTCCTCTGGAGAGGTAGTCCATAAATCTACCTGCATACCATCCCAGAAAACTTTCACGACTTGCTTTTGCTTATGCCATTCATAGCGATTCACACCTCTGAAGGTCCAGTGAATTTCTTTGGCATCTTTATAGTTTTCATAGTTTAAAGCTTCTAAGATATCATGGGCTAATTCATCAGCAGGCGCACCCGAAACACCTTCCGGAATTTCATCGTTATAAGTTACTTTCAGAACCAGAAAAAGAAGAACCAACATACTTATAACAATCAGAAAGCCTTTAAATACTATTTTTAACGTTTTCTTCAAGTAGGAATATTTTAAATTAATATTTTGACTTGCATCTAATGAATCCCATTAATTGTTTGATATACATTACATTAAACTCAAAACCTTTCTTTGTGAAACTTAGAGTATTCTTAGCGTAGCTCAGTGTTATAGCTTTAACACAAAGGAAACACTAAGAAGTCTCAGAGAACCACCAAGTTATATTTGCTTTTGAAATCAAATATATAGAACGTTATATTATTTTTAAGTACTTGACATAAATTGATTTCAACATATTTTTCTCAATTTTTTGCCCCACTCCGCCCGAGGCGGATGAAATTGAGAAAATCAGGCTGCCTTAAGGGTAAAGGCTAGAACTGATTTTATTACTTTGGGTTAATATATTTTTTGTCATATACTAAAACAATATTTATTTGCCTAAGTCAATTAATTTTGGATAGTAAATGTAGAAAAAAAGAATGAGCCTAATAATCTTCAAACACTTATATTTGAATTTTAAACCTCTTCTATGTTTCTTTTACTGGTTTATCTCTTTATTGCATTAGTCACATCTTTTTTTTGTTCAATTATGGAAGCTGTGCTATTGTCTTTGCCGATATCTTATCTGAAATCCAGAGCTGAAAACGGTGACAAGAAAGTAAACACCATGATAAGGTATAAAGAAGACGTAGATAAACCGCTTTCAGCTATCTTGTCTTTAAACACAGTAGCGCATACGGTTGGAGCTGCGGGTGTTGGTGCTCAGGCCATTGAAGTCTTTGGAGAAGCATACTTCGGAGTGGTTTCAGCGGTATTGACCATCTTAATTTTGGTATTTACAGAAATCATCCCAAAGACATTAGGTGCTAATTATAACCGATCTTTATTGAGTGCTGTATCCGGCCTGATAAAAGTAACTATTTTTGTAACTTATCCTTTAGTTTGGGTTTCTTCTCTTATAACAAAACTAATCTCTAAAAAACACACCGAGCCTACCACCAGCAGAGAAGAAATTTCAGCATTAGCCAGTATAGGCGTTAAGGAAGGTATTTTTAAAAGTAAGGAAAATGCTATCATTCAAAATATCATAAAACTGAAAAGCCTAAAAATAGAAGAGATCATGACGCCCAGAATTGTGGTTGAGACTGCAAATGAAGAAATGACACTTCAACAGTTTTTTGAGCAAAAGGATAAATTTCATTTTTCAAGAATACCGATCTATAAAGAAGAAAAGGATATGGTCACCGGTTACGTCATGCGGCAAAAGGTTTTTGAAAAACTGGTAGAAGAACAGAAGGATTTAAAGCTTAAAGACATCAAAAGAGATCTTTTACAGTTTCCAAAACACACCACCCTTTTTGATGCCTGGGAAACGATGATACAAAAAAAGGAACATATTTCTGTCATTCAGGGCATGTATGGCGGAATAATTGGATTAGTGACCTTTGAAGATATTTTAGAATCTCTTCTCGGTGTAGAAATTGTTGATGAAACCGACATGGCAGTCGATATGCAGGAATATGCCAGAAAGAAATGGCAGGAGCAGCAAGGAAAATAGTATCTTAGCTGGTAGCCACTAGCTTGTAGATTAGAGCTTTAAATAATATCTTTAATCTCAGTCATTGATTGAATAGAAACAAATGAAATTTCCCTTCAAAACATTATTACTCTTACTGTCATTTTGCCTGCTTACATCTTGTCAGGATGATGACAACTTTGCTGAAAATAACCCTGATATAATAACTGACAATCCATTTGAAGGTCCTGTCAATGACCCGCCTGATGATCCGACCGATAATCCCACAGATCCAAATAATCCCGTTGAAAGTGAACCTGTAAAGTATTTAGCACTTGGCGATTCTTACACCATAGGTCAGGGTGTTGTACAAGAAGAAAGATGGCCTAATCAGCTGGCAGTCAAATTAGGCGCAGAAGGTTATAACATCGTAAATTTAGAAATCATTGCCCAAACCGGCTGGAAAACAAGCGATCTCATCAATGCAGTTGAAGACAATGAACCACATAATTTTAATTTGGTGTCTTTACTAATTGGCGTCAATAATCAATTCAATAGTGTGCCTTTCCAGACATTTATTAATGAGTTTGAAATCCTGATTCAAAAGTCCATTGATATTGCAGGTGGCTCCGAGCGAGTTTTCGTGGTCTCTATTCCGGATTACGGTATCACGCCCTTTGGAAATTCATGGGGTGACCCAGAGGTTATTGCCGCTGAGCTGGATATGTACAATGATCATATGATGCAAAGGTGTCAGGAACTTGGCATACCGTTTATCAATATCACAGATATTTCAAGAAATCTGGGAGACTCTGAAGGAGCCCTGGCACCTGATAACCTTCATCCCAGCGGATTTCAATACAGTTTATGGGTTGAAGAAATTTTGCCAGAGGTCAAACAGATTTTAGACGAATAGAATTTATTCTTAGTAGATTTTAAAGCAAATTATCAAATGATAAAAACACCAACCTTACTTATCGACGAACAAAAATGCAAATCAAACATCAAAATGATGTATGATAGAGCAAGCAATCAACATGTCGAGCTAAGACCACATTTTAAGACTCATCAATCGCTGGAAATCGGCAGATGGTTTAATGAAGTTGGTGTTAAAAAGATCACCGTGTCTTCCTTGACCATGGCCAGATATTTTTCTGATGAATGGGATGATATTTTAGTAGCTTTTCCCACTAACATCAATGAAATTGATACTATTAATGAATTAGCGCATAAAACCAGACTACATTTGAATATAGAGAACCTGGAAAGCATTACCTTCCTTGCAAAACATCTCAAATCTTCTGTTAGCGTCTATATTCAAATAGATGCAGGTTATCACCGCACAGGCGTCGATCCTTCAAATGTAAAGCTTATCAATCAAATATTAAGAGTGATTGACGATAGTGACCGGATGTCCTTTGTGGGATTTTATGCGCATTCAGGTCATACCTATCAATGCCGGAATGCTGAAGATATCAAAAGAATTCATACAAGTACACTACAAATCATGTCAGGATTATCAAAGCATTTTCCTTTTGCTAAAATAGCTTTAGGCGACACGCCTTCATGCAGTGTTGCAGAGGACTTTTCGGGTATAGATGAGCTATGTCCGGGAAATTTCGTGTTTTATGACCTGATGCAACATCAAATAGGTTCTTGTGATATATCTCAAATTGCAGTAGCTATGGCTTGCCCAATTGTCGCCATACATAAGGATCGCTTAGAACTTGTAATTTACGGTGGTGGTGTGCATTTTTCAAAAGAACGTCTGGGAGATGTTGAGGGAACAATTTATGGAAGAGTGGCAGAAAAGACAAATTCAGGCTGGGGAAATCTTATCCAGGATATGTTTGTTAAAGGCTTGTCTCAGGAACATGGTATCGTGTCTGCGCCTTTAGATTTGATAGACAATTATCAAATAGGTGACCATTTATTGATCTTACCTGTACATTCTTGTATGACCGCAAACTTAATGCGAAGCTACAACACCTTGGATGGTAAAGTGATTTCTATAGCTTAAAAATTCATCACTTTTGGTTTAAAACTTTCCGTGTTTTGTATAAGTTAAAATATTAAGCATAATTGAAGCTAAATTCGTAAATTTGCCTGAAATTTCAATAATTATATGGATCCCTTTTCGTTTTTGAATACCATTCACCCTGATCAACTAGACGAACTTTACCAAAAATACCTGAAATATCCCGATAGCATAGAGCCAAGCTGGCGTGCCTTCTTTCAGGGCTTTGATTTTGGTAAGGACGTGACCGAAGACCTTGAGGATAATCATTCAGCTGTAAATCAAAACATCGATTTCCTGGAAAATGGTCATATTAAACCCTCTGATGAAATTCAAAAAGAATTTCAGGTGATCAGATTGATAGATGGTTACAGAACGAGAGGACACTTGTTTACTAAAACCAATCCGGTTCGTGAAAGGCGAAAATATGCGCCAACCCTGGACATTGAAAACTTTGGTTTATCTCAATCCGATTTGGATAAAGAGTTCAATGCCGGTGAGATTATTGGCATAGGAAAGGCAACGCTCAAGCGTATTATTGATTTTTTGGAAAGCGTTTTTTGTGACGCTATCGGTATCGAATACGTTTATATCAGGCAACCTGAAATTGTATCCTGGATACAGGAGAAAATTTATCATAATGAAAACCAGCCCAAATTAAGCGCTGACGAAAAAAAGCACATCTTAAAAAAGCTCAATCAGGCGGTGACTTTTGAATCCTTTCTGCATAAAAATTTTATTGGTCAAAAGCGTTTTTCATTAGAAGGTAACGAAAGCTTAATTCCTGCATTAGATACGCTAATAGAAAATGCAGCCGATCTTGGTGTCAAGGAGTTTGTCATGGGTATGGCCCACAGAGGTCGATTGAATACTCTAGCGAATATTTTTGGGAAAGACCCGAAAGAAATTTTCAACGAATTTGAAGGCAAAGACTACGAACAGGAAGTTTTTGATGGTGATGTAAAATACCATCTGGGTTGGACCTGTATCAGAAAAACAGATACCGGCAAAGAAATTAACCTCAATATCGCCCCAAACCCTTCGCACCTTGAAACTGTTGGTGCCGTGGTTCAGGGTATAGCCCGGGCCAAACAAGACGATCATCATAAAGATCAGGAGCAGAATGTTCTTCCTATTGTTGTGCATGGTGATGCCGCAATAGCCGGTCAGGGGATTGCTTATGAAATTGTGCAGATGGCAAAACTTGAAGGTTATACTACTCAGGGAACCATTCATATTGTTGTGAACAATCAGATTGGTTTTACCACCAACTATCTGGATGGTCGTTCTTCAACCTACTGCACAGATGTAGGTAAAGTCACGCTTTCGCCGGTTTTACACGTCAATGCCGATGATGTCGAAGCCGTTGTACATGCCATGAAGTTTGCCTTGGCATTTAGAATGGAATTTAAACGTGATGTTTTTATAGATTTGTTGGGTTATCGAAAATATGGTCATAACGAGGGTGACGAACCTCGTTTTACGCAACCTAAACTTTACAAGGCTATTGCCAAGCACGACAATCCTAGAGATATTTATGTCAAAAAACTGAAAGAGCAAAATATTGTAGATGATGCTTATGTTTCTAAGCTTGAGGAAGATTACAAAAAAGAACTGGAAGAAAAACTGGCAGATTCCAAAAAAGAAGACAAATCTTTCATAACCCCAATCATGAAGGAAGAATGGGAAGGTTTTGAATACGCCAATCAGGAAAAAATGCTGGCTGAAGTGGATACAACATATGATTTGGAAAAGCTGGATAAAATAGCTGAAACCATTACCAAACTTCCTGAAGATAAAAAGTTTTTACGTAAAGCTTCAAAGATCATAGACACCCGTCATAAAATGTATTTTGAAAAAAATAAACTGGACTGGGGTCTGGCTGAAGTTTTAGCTTATGCTTCTGTTATAGAAGAAGGTCATGATGTAAGATTAACAGGTCAGGATGTAGAAAGAGGTACATTTTCGCACCGTCATGGTGTGATTAAAGTTGAAGAGGACGAAGAGGAAATAGTATTGCATAATAAAATAAACGACAACGCCCATTTTTATATTTATAATTCCTTGTTGTCTGAATATGCTGTGGTTGGTTTTGACTATGGTTATGCCATGGCGAGCCCGCAAACGCTCACGATATGGGAAGCGCAGTTTGGAGATTTCAGTAATGGTGCTCAAATCATGATCGATCAGTACATTTCTTCTGCGGAAGATAAATGGAAAACTCAAAATGGATTGGTCATGCTTTTACCGCATGGTTACGAAGGACAAGGTTCTGAGCATTCTTCAGCCAGAATGGAAAGATACCTTCAGCTCTGTGCCAAAGACAATATGTATGTGGCCAATTGTACTACACCGGCAAATATGTATCATATCTTAAGGCGTCAAATCAAAACTAACTTCAGAAAACCGCTCATCATTTTTACCCCAAAAAGCCTGTTGAGACATCCGAAGGTTATCTCAACCAAAGAAGATTTAGCCAATGGAAGTTTTCAGCCTGTGATGGATGTTGATAATGCCAAACCTGAAAAGATAAAATCACTTGTGTTCTGTAGTGGTAAATTTTACTATGACCTGTTGAAATACAGAGAAGAAAACGACAGAGATGATGTGGCATTGGTAAGATTAGAACAACTCTTCCCTTTACCAATTGAACACATGGAAAAGATTTTGGATAAATACTCTAAAGCTGAAGATATTGTATGGGCACAGGAAGAACCACGAAATATGGGAGCTTATTCACATTTGGTTTTACAGTATGAAAAGGCAAGATCATTCAGAGTTTGCAGCAGACGTTTCTACGGATCACCTGCAGCAGGAAGCTCAGCAAGGTTTGAAAAAAGACACAAAGAAGTTATCGATTATGTATTCGATGCTTCGAAAGATAATATTAATCTTTAGTACAATATAGAGTACAAAGATTGAAGAAATAAACATAGAAAAGAAATAATTATTAAATAGTCAATTGATTTCAAGTATTAGTTAGACATAAAACCAGAAACTTGAAACTTTAAAAACATTAAACTAAAATAATATGGCTCTAGAAATGAAAGTTCCTTCTCCGGGAGAATCCATCAGCGAAGTTGAAATTGCAGAATGGTTAGTACAAGACGGAGACTACGTTGAAAAAGATCAACCTATAGCAGAAGTAGACAGCGATAAAGCAACCCTTGAACTGCCTGCAGAAGCCAGTGGTATCATCACCCTTAAGGCTGAAGAAGGTGATGTGGTTGAAGTAGGACAAGTGGTTTGTCTGATTGATACCGAAGCTGAAAAGCCTTCCGGTGAAAGCGCTGATGATTCAAAAGAGGAGAAAAAAGAAGAAAAATCAGAAGAAAAGGAAGAGTCAAAAGAAGAAAAGCAGTCTTCTGAAAAACAACAAAAAGAGACTCAACAAGAAAAAAAAGAGTCTTATGCTTCAGGCTCTCCTTCACCGGCGGCGAAGAAAATTCTGGACGAAAAGAATATTCCGGCCAGCGATGTCAAAGGTACCGGGCGTGATGGTCGTATTACTAAAGATGATGCTGTAAAAGCTGAGCCAAAACCATCTATGGGTACACCAGGTAAAGGCAGCAGAGGCGAAAGCCGTAAAAAGCTATCAATGCTGCGACGAAAGGTTGCAGAGCGTCTGGTCAGTGCCAAGAACGAAACCGCCATGCTGACGACTTTTAATGAAGTCGATATGAAGCCAATCTTTGACCTTAGAGCCAAATACAAAGAAGAGTTCAAAGAAAAGCATGGCGTCAGCTTAGGCTTTATGTCATTCTTTACCTTAGCTGTGGTCAGAGCCTTGGATGAATTCCCAGCGGTTAATTCGATGATCGATGGTAAGGAAATGATCACTTACGATTACAAAGACATATCTATTGCGGTTTCAGGACCTAAAGGCTTAATGGTGCCGGTGATGAGAAATGCTGAAAACCTTAGTTTTAGAGGCGTAGAACAGGAAGTGAAACGTTTAGCGATCAGAGCCAGAGAAGGGCAAATCACAGTTGATGAAATGACAGGCGGAACCTTTACCATTTCCAACGGTGGTGTTTTTGGGTCTATGTTGTCTACACCAATTATAAACCCACCTCAAAGTGGAATCTTAGGCATGCACAACATTGTGGAACGTCCGGTAGTTGTGGATGGACAGGTCGTCGTAAGACCGATCATGTATGTGGCGCTATCTTATGACCATAGAATTATCGACGGCCGTGAGTCTGTTGGATTCCTGGTAGAAGTGAAAAAAGCCCTTGAAAATCCGGAAGAGCTATTGATGAACAACGATGTAAAGAAAGCACTGGAGCTTTAGGCGGTATTTAATTTGATATCTGAAACCACCTGTCATGATTTTGGCAGGTGGTTTTTTATTTATGAAAGAATTTAGTCATCACATAAAATTGTATTTTTGAGAATAATTCATTAGCAAGCTTATGAAACGAAGAACCTTTATCAAAGCCAATGCATTAGCTTCAGCTGCGGTTGTTGCGCCAACGGGGTTACATTGGTCAGTCATTTCGGGTGATGATAAGTTTAGCTCCAAACGACCGCCGGTCTCTGAAAGAACTTTTACCAGTCTTGAAATTGAAAAGCAAATCCAAGCGATCAAGGCATTTATAAAAGATAATGAATTGGCATGGATGTTCGAAAACTGTTACCCTAATACATTGGACACCACAGTAGATTATGAGCTTATTGATGGCAAGCCTGACACCTTTATTATTACCGGAGATATTGATGCCATGTGGCTAAGAGATTCGACGGCGCAAGTCTGGCCCTACATGCCATTGATTACTAAAGACAAAAAGTTGAATGACCTGGTAAAAGGGCTTATCAACAGGCAGGTGAAATGCATCTTGATCGATCCTTATGCCAATGCGTTTTACAAGGATCTATCTAAAGAGTCGCACTGGAACGACGATATTCCGCGACCGGTACCCGGCGTGCACGAAAGGAAGTGGGAAATCGATTCCTTGTGCTATGCCGTACGATTGTCTCATAATTATTACGAACGCACCGGAGACACTACTGTTTTTGATAAAAACTGGGACAAAGCCATGCGGTTTGTGGTAGAGACCTTTAGAGCAGAACAACGCAAAAACGGCACATCGCCTTATGAATTCATTCGAAAAACCAGCAATATGGTCGATTCACCGGTCTTTGATGGTACAGGGCGTCCTACAAAATACACCGGTTTAATCCATTCTTCCTTCAGACCTTCAGATGATGCCACCTTATTCCCATTACTGATCCCTTCCAATATTTTTGCGTCGCTATCCCTAAAACAACTGGGAAGGATTTACAAAGAAGTGCTGAAAGACCCTGAATTTGCAGAGGAATGTCTGGCATTTGCACAAGAAATTGACGAAGCCATACAGACGTATGCCGTTCAGAAGCATTTAGATTTTGGCAAAATTTACGCCTACGAAATTGATGGTTTTGGCAACAAAGTCTTTATGGACGATGCCAACGTGCCATCGCTGATGTCTTTAGCGTATTTAGATCCGGATTTCAAAAATGATAAGGTGTATAAAAACACCAGAAGATTTCTACTAAGCGAGCATAACCCTTACTACTTAAAAGGCAAAGCTGCCGAAGGGCAGGGCAGTCCGCACACGGGTAAATCGAACATCTGGCCTATGGGCATCATTCTAAGAGCGCTGACGTCTGAAGATGAGGACGAAATCCGTTTTTGTTTGAAGAGCCTGAAAGCAACCCACGCCAATACAGGCTTTATGCACGAATCCTTTCATAAGGACGATGCCGGCAACTTCACCCGTAGCTGGTTTGCCTGGGCCAACACGCTTTTTGGTGAGCTTATTGTCAAAATTTACAAAGAGATGCCGGCGCTTCTAGAAACTAAAATTTGACCAGCAGTGATGTCAACAATCAGCATAAAACCACATGAACGAACTTGAACTTTTAGTTGACTTCCATATCAAGGCCGACAGGCAAGGTCCGGGGAGTCATCATGACACCTTAAAAGCCTTGAGTTTTATAAACATAGATTCTGGTAAAACTCTAAAAATCGCAGATATCGGTTGTGGAACCGGCGCTCAAACCATTGACCTTGCCCAAGAGCTGAATGCTAAAATAACCGCTGTGGATTTGTTCCCTGAGTTTTTAGAAAAGCTAGTTGCAAATTCAAAAGCGCTTGGATTAGAGGATAAAGTCACCACCCTTGAAAAATCGATGGATGATTTGACTTTTGGCCTCGAAGAATTTGATATCATTTGGTCTGAAGGTGCCATTTACAATATTGGTTTTGAAAAAGGAATTGACCAGTGGAAACGCTTTCTTAAAGTTGGGGGTTATATGGCTTTAAGTGAAATTACCTGGACAACAGCTACACGACCTGCAGAGATCGAAAAACATTGGAATACCGAGTATCCTGAAATTGATACCGCTTCCAACAAAATGCATATTCTGGAGAAACACGGTTTTTCGCCTGTTGGGTATTTTTACCTGCCGGAAAGCAGCTGGATAGATACGTATTACAAACCTATGCAGGAGCGTTTTGATGCATTTCTGAAAACACACAAACATTCCGAAACCGCCAAAGCCATTGTTGAAGCTGAGAAAGACGAAATCCAAAAATACCTTAAATACAAGAAGTATTACAGCTATGGGTTTTATGTGGCTAAAAAAATAATGTAGGGAAAAATAGAGCTCAATTCAATTATTGCCTTTTTATTTTCAGGAACACAAGGGTTGAGCTGTTGATTATGTTCACTGCTGAGTCGCGGAGGACGCAAAGAATTACTAGTTCAGTTGCTAAAAAAGTTGAACAATATTGCTTAAATTACACCTTTCAAATTCAAACAAGACTTAAGATGAATAAACAGCTCATTTTTACTCTTTTTAGCCTTTTAGCCTTCACATTTTGTTTTAGTCAAACAAACGTCATGACCCCGGAACATCTCATTGAATTACACCGTGTGTCAGCCGTTGGTTTAACTAGAGATAGCGAACACGTGGTGTACAGAACCTCCACTTTTGACGTCGAGACCGGTGAGCGTACCAGTCAGCTGTACAGTGTTTCGATAGAGAATGGCAATATCCAAATGTTAGATGAGGTGGGCGATTTGGTGAAAGACAATCACATTTCCCCTGATGGAAAATGGAAACTGGTCGCCAAAGAAGTTAAACTTCAAAAGGTTACGGGAAGCGATTTTTATCAGGATGCGCCAAAATCGAATGTTTACATTTACGATCAACTCAATTACAGACACTGGGACAAATGGGAAGACGGTGCGTATAGCCATGTGTTTTTACAATCAGCTACAGACGAAGACGATGCAGGAATAGACCTGATGGCAGGCGAACCTCACGATTGCCCTCAACAACCTTTTGGCGGTGATGAAGATTTCATCTGGAGTCCGGACTCCAAAAAAGTACTATATGTCACTAAGAAGCTTTCAGGTACAGATTATGCAGTGAGCACCAATTCGGACATTTATGAGTACAATTTAGAGACAAAACAAACCACAAACCTCACGGGGTATAATAAAGGTTATGACACTCAGCCTGCATTTTCGTCCAGAGGGACGTTGGCATGGTTACAGATGAAACGAGACGGCTACGAGTCTGATAAAAATGACATCATCATAAGAATGCCTTTTGGCGATATAAACCTCACGGCTGACTGGGACGGTACCGTAAATGGCTTTATCTGGAGCGAAGACGGATCAAAAATTTACTTCACAGCACCCGTTGGCGGCACGGTGCAGGCCTTTGAAATCGATAACCCGGGGAAGAGCAAAATGAGGGTACGGCCTAAGCAAATTTCTGAAGGGCAATTCGATGTGAATGGCATCATCGGTCAAAGTGGGGAGCACTTGATTGTTTACAGACGAGACATGAACCACGCGGCGGAAATTTATAAGCTACATACCGAAACCGGAGCCATGACACAATTGTCAAAAGCCAATACCGACATTTATGCTGACATTAAACTGTCCAACATCGAAAAACGCATCGTTAAGACCACCGATGGGAAAGACATGGTAACCTGGGTAATTTACCCGCCGGATTTCGATCCGACTAAGAAATATCCTACCTTATTGTATTGCCAGGGCGGACCACAAGGCGCGTTATCACAGTTCTATTCCTTCCGCTGGAATTTCCAGTTGATGGCGGCAAACGGCTATATCGTTGTCGCTCCAAACAGACGAGGCATGCCCGGACATGGCGTGGAATGGAACGAACAGATCTCCAAAGATTATGGTGGTCAAAATATGAAGGATTACCTCTCTGCCATTGACGATATTTCCAAAGAGCCTTATGTTGACAAAGATCGATTAGGTTGTGTGGGTGCGAGTTATGGCGGCTATTCCGTGTTTTACCTGGCAGCCATTCACGAAGGTAGATTCAAATCTTTTATTTCTCATGACGGCATTTTCAACTGGCGATCTATGTACGGCACTACCGAAGAGTTGTTTTTTCCAAACTGGGATTTGGGAGGTGCGTATTGGGATAAAGAGAATGCGGCTGCCCAAAGATCCTATTCAGAATTTAATCCTATAAATTTTGTAGACCAATGGAATACACCAATTTTGATCATTCAAGGTGGAAAGGACTTTAGAGTGCCTATCGGGCAAGGCTTAGAAGCTTTCCAGGCTGCTCAATTACAAGGCATAAAATCAAAACTCCTGTATTTTCCGGAGGAAAACCACTGGGTTCTTTCACCTCAAAACAGCCTTGTATGGCAACGTGAATTCTTTAAATGGCTGGATGAGACGGTTAAGAATGTTAAGTAATTTATTCTAAACTCCTAAAAGATCTTGCATCATGACCTACTCTGAAACCCTCAATTGGCTTTTCTCTCAACTCCCCATGTACCAGCGTATTGGTCAGGCGGCTTATCGCAAAGATCTGCACAACATCAAACGCCTCGCAGGCTACCTCGATCACCCGGAAGACAAGTTTAAAAGCATTCATGTAGGCGGCACGAACGGGAAAGGCTCCTGTAGCCATATGCTGGCATCTGTTTTTCAGGAAGCGGGTTACAAAGTCGGTCTTTACACTTCACCACATTTAAAGGATTTTAGGGAACGCATTCGCATAAACGGACAGATGATTGGCAAAGAAAAGGTTGTAGACTTTGTAGCTCAACACAAAAGCTTTTTTGAAAGGCACAAGCTATCTTTTTTTGAAATGACCGTGGGCTTAGCATTTCAGGTATTTGCTGAGGAAAATGTCGATATAGCCATAGTAGAGGTTGGCATGGGTGGTCGATTAGATGCCACTAATATCATTCATCCTGAGCTTTCTGTAATTACCAATATCGGTTTTGACCATATGCAATTTCTTGGGGACACCAGACCGAAAATTGCCAGGGAAAAAGCAGGAATCATTAAATCTCAAACCCCGGTCGTTATAGGAGAAATACATACAGAGACCAGAACTGTCTTTGAAGAGGTTGCGAAAAAATTGTCTTCGCCTATCTACTTTGCAGAAGAAGACAATCATCAGCTTAATGAATGCGATTTAAAGGGGCTTTATCAGATCAAAAATCAGAAAACTGTTTTGCAAAGCCTGAAAGTGTTAAGAGATAGGAATTGGAGAATTTCAGATGAAAATGTAAAAAACGGCCTGGCTAAGGTTGTACAAAACACTGGTCTAAAGGGACGTTGGCAAAAAATAAATGAAGACCCATTGTGTCTGGCAGACACAGCCCACAACCTTGAAGGGCTGACTTACGTTGGCATGCAATTAGATACGATGACATATAATGATTTACATCTGGTCATGGGTTTTGTAAATGATAAAGACGTCGTAGCTATGATAGATCTTTTGCCTCAAAACGCCAATTACTACTTTTCTGCACCGGATATCCCAAGAGCAATGCCGGTTGAAAAACTGAAAGATACCTTGAACGGCATTGATATTAAAGCCCTTTATTTTTCATCACTACAAGAGGCTTTTAGTCAGGCAAAACTCCAGGCTAAGCCAAAAGACCTTATATTTGTTGGAGGCAGTATCTTTACTGTGGCAGAACTTTTACCCGATGAAGAATGACCTGGAAACATGCTTTAGAGGATTTTAAACTTTATTTGAAAATTGAATGTGGATTGACAGAAAATTCAATTCTCAATTACGAGTACGACATTAGAAAATTGATGGGTTATCTGCAAGAATTTCAAAGTATAGCCGAACCTGAGAACATAGATGAAGATGAACTAAAAAATTTTATTTATGCCGTTTCTAAGGTTTTAAATGCCAGAAGTCAGGCCAGATTGATCTCAGGTCTAAAGCGGTTTTTTGATTATTTAATTTTTGAAAAACTCAGGAAAGACAATCCCATGGCTTTGATCGAAGCACCAAAAATTGGTCAGAAATTACCTGAGGTTTTGAGTCTGGCAGAAATAGATAAAATGATAGCCGCTATAGATTTGACACATCCACAGGGAGAACGAAATCGTGCCATTGTAGAAACCCTTTATGCCTGTGGACTTCGAGTAAGCGAATTGACGAACCTTAAACTCTCTGATCTGTTTTTTGAAGAAGGCTTTATAAAAGTTCATGGCAAAGGCAGAAAAGACAGGTTTGTACCCATAAATGACAATGCTATTAAATATATCAATCTTTACAGAGATCACATCAGGATTCATCAAAAAACCCAATCCGGTGAAAGTGATATATTGTTCTTAAACCGAAGAGGAAAACGATTAACCAGAGCTATGGTGTTTACAATTATTAAGCAATTGGCTAAAGAAGTAAATCTAAAAAAAACAGTTAGTCCTCATACATTCAGACATTCTTTTGCAACACACTTGCTTGAAAATGGCGCAGACCTAAGAGCTATTCAGCAGATGCTTGGGCATGAGAGTATCATTACAACGGAGATTTATACGCATTTGGATAATTCTCATCTTAAACAGGTCATAAATAAATTTCATCCATTTTCAAATCTTTAAAAACATTACTTCAGAATAGGTGAATTTTTCTTAATTTCCTTAACAAAAGTTTGTATATTTATCCTGCTTAAAAAAACTGTTGATCATGAATTTTGTTATTTTTATTCTTATTGGGGCTATATCCGGATGGCTTGCCGGAAGACTTTTCCGGGGCTCAGGTTTCGGTGTGTTAGGTAATATCATCTTTGGAATTGTCGGCGGTGTTGTTGGTGGTTGGGTTGCAGACCTTATTGGTGTTGGTGGTAGTGGTCTGCTATGGCAGATTATCGTATCCGTTGGAGGAGCCTGGCTCTTACTTTTTATTATAAGTGCTATTAAAAAATAGTAGCCATTACTTAAACTCAAATTTTAAACCCTGATGTATGTCTAAAGTGAGGATTTTATCAATTGACGGCGGTGGTATTCGAGGCATACTTCCGGGAATCGTTATGGTCAGGCTGGAAGAAAAACTACAAAGATTTTCCGGTAATAAAAATGCAAGGATTGCAGACTATTTTGATCTTTTGGCGGGAACCAGTACAGGCGGTATTCTTTCATTATCCTATTTAATTCCCGATGAAAACCAAAAACCACTCTTTTCTGCCCAGGACTCTGTTGATCTTTACCTGGAAAAAGGCAGCGATATTTTTAGTGTCAATCTATGGCAGAAAATAAGAAGCGGTGTAGGTATATTTGATGAAAAGTACAATGAAAAAGCTTTAGAGAAAGCACTCGATAACACTTTCAAAGACCTAATGCTCAGTGATTTACTTAAACCCTGTATCATAGCTTCTTATGACGTAGAAAATGCAAAGCCTCATTTTTTTAAACAGCACAAAGCTTCCAATAAAATTTATAATTTTAAAGTTAAAGATGTAGCCAGAGCGACTTCTGCAGCGCCTACTTATTTTGAAGCCGCTAAAGTAACTAATGAAATAGGCAGCAATTTTGCTTTGGTAGATGGAGGTCTTTTTGCTAACAATCCGGCGATGGCGGCCTATTCTGAAGCAAGAGCTATGACTTTTCCTCATAAGACCGACTATCCATCAGCCAAGGACATGCTGATCATTTCTGTTGGGACCGGAAGTCAGAGCAAGTCCTACGGTCACGACAAAATCAAAAACTGGGGCCAAATTGAATGGGTAAAACCAGTTATTGAGATCATGATGTCTGGTAGCTCCAGTGTAACGCATTACCATCTTGATAAGATATATGACACCTTGGCCTTTCAGACAGATAAAAATAATTATCACAGGTTAGAACCGGAGGTCAGGACGGCCGATATAGAAATGGATAATGCTACACCCGAAAATCTTCAGAAGTTAAAAGCAGATGCTTTAAACTATGTATCCGATGAATCCGTTGATAAAGAACTCGACATTATAACACAAAAACTGATAGCCAACGCATAAATCTTCAACTTAGCGTTAAATCGATTAAAATCAGATTTATACACCTTAATTATTTGTAGATTTGTCTATTATGAAAAAGACATACTACTTTATTGTAGTAGGTTTAATTTTAAATATAAACCTACTTGCTCAGACTTCTTTATCAGAAGATTTTGAGGACCCAACAACAGACTTATCCTGGTTTTCTGATGATTGTTTTATGGATACGCATTTTAATAATCCAAATCAAAATTCAGATAATCCATCAGGACATGTCATGCGCTATGAAGACATCGGCGGAACTTTTGCCAATGTAGGCTTTAATTTTCCGGAAACCTTTAACCTGTCCGGAACACATGAATTCAGTGTTTGGGTTTACATAGACTCTTCAAGCTTAACCGGCAGCGCGCCGAATCAAATTTCATTGAAATTGCAAAATGGCAGTCTGGCTGCACCCTGGAGCACACAAACCGAAATAATAAAACCTCTGGATCTAGACCAATGGGAATATGTTACTTTCGATTTTAATTTGGACAATTATATCAACCTCGATCCTAACTCACCGCCACCTTCTCAACGAGACGACTTAAACCGTTTGCTATTGCAGGTAAATGGCGAGAATAATAATGCCAATGTCATTGCGTACATCGATGATTTTTCATTTACCAGCGATAATGATAATTCTACGCCTAATCATAATTTTAATGAATTGGTCTGGCAGGACGAATTCAATTATACAGGTCCGGTAGATGACACCAAATGGTATCATCAAACGCAGCTGCCTCAGGGAAATTCCTGGTACAACGGAGAAATTCAACACTACACAGACAGAATAGAGAATGCTGAAGTCAGCAACGGAACTTTAAAGATAACAGCCAGAGCTGAAGTTTATTTTGATCAGGGTGTGACCAAAAATTATACATCAGCCAGATTAAATTCTAAATATGCCTTCACTTACGGGAAAGTAGATATCCGGGCCAAGCTGCCTACGGGTGTCGGGACATGGCCGGCACTTTGGACTTTAGGTCAGAATATAGACGAGAACGGTGGTTACTGGGATAATCAGGGTTTTGACACAACCCCATGGCCTGCTTGTGGGGAACTGGATATTATGGAACACTGGGGCGACAATCAAAACTATATCTCCAGTGCCATACATACGCCATCAAGTTTTGGAGCGACTGTCAACCATGGAGGACAAGTCATACCAACAGCTTCCACAGATTTTCATGTTTACACCATGATCTGGACCGAAGATTACGTTGAATTTCAGGTTGATGGTGTGACACACTATGTTTACGATCCACCGGTTAAGGACCCAAGTACATGGCCTTTTGATGCCCCTCAGTATTTTTTATTTAACGTTGCAATACTACCTATTATCAATGGTACAGGCTTTACACAAAGTGCGATGGAGGTTGACTATATTCGGGTTTATCAGGAAGAAAACTTTGATACAGAAGATCAAAGCTTTTCAAAACTGGCCGTATATCCAAACCCTGTTAGAGACATTCTTCGAATTGAAAATGAAAATATTCAGAAATATCAATTGTTCAATAATTTGGGTATGTTGATAGAGAGTGGTGAAGTTGAAAATGGTCAAATAAATCTTGCCGAGTTATCTAATGGAGTGTACATCTTAAGGCTGCAGAACACATCACAGAATATTTTTACTAAAAAACTAATTAAGCTCTGATAAAATCTCAACTTCATATCTTTGAAGTAATAAAAGGTCTAAACTTTTATTTCCTGGGTTAAATTTTCATAAACCTTCTTTCAGGTCGCCAATAAAATTTAACTTTAGGTAAAAAAGAATGAAAACTTTAGAATTCAGAAATGGCGACAAATTAGACGCAATTGGACTTGGTACCTGGAAATCAGACAAAGGTAAGGTTGAAGAAGCGGTTTATACCGCGCTGAAAACCGGCTATACCCATATTGACTGTGCTTTAGTGTATGGGAATGAAAAAGAAGTTGGTAATGGTATACACAAAGCCCTATATGAAGGTATAATCACCAGAAAAGATTTATGGGTGACGTCAAAGCTGTGGAATAATGCACACCGAAGGGAAGACGTTATACCTGCATTAAAAAAATCTTTAAAAGACTTACAATTAGATTATCTTGACCTCTACCTCATGCATTGGCCGGTGGCCTTTAAATCGGGTTTAGAAGGATTTCCGCAGGGTGATGATGATTATTTATCTTTGGATGAGGTGCCGATTATTGAAACATGGGATGCTATGCTCGAAGCCAAAAAGCAAGGCCTTGTGAAACATGTTGGGGTGTCAAATTTTAGTAAGAAAAAGCTTAAAGATCTCATGAGTAAAACAGATGATAATCCGGAAATGAATCAGGTAGAATTACATCCTTTACTTCGGCAAGATGATCTACTTGATTTTTGCCATAAAAATAATATACATCTGACTGCTTTTTCACCATTAGGAAGCGGTGATAGGACACCGGAAATGAAAGCCGATGATGAACCTGATATGATGGGCAATGAAACCGTCAAAAATATTGCTGAAAAACATCAATGCACTTCAGCACAGGTGCTCATTGCTTTTCACCTGCATAGAGATACGGCTGTGATACCTAAATCAACAAATGCAGACAGAATCAAAGAAAATCTTGAAAGTGCAGAAATTAAGTTCGACGATCAAGATTTGAAAACTTTAAAAAGTCTGGATAAGCATTACAGATATGTGAATGGTAAATTCTTCGAAAACAATTCAAAGTATACTAATATCTATGATGATTGATTAATTCTGGCATTTTGTTGCCGTTTCCGGTATTTTTAAAAATCAATCATCTTTTTTAATACCAAATCAGTATCGATTAGCAAAATACTGAAAACACCAACTATAATGAGTATTTTCAGAAGTATATGAAGGATTTTAAACTGGATACGCTTGTGAGAGCTCCACAAATAAATCACTAAGAATACAAAAGCGCCCAGGCAGGTATAAAAGTAAAAATTCATATATCCTAGATTGAAAAAATATACCAACAACAAAGTTGTCAGAAAAGCGAGGAAAAATATAATACTAAGTACCGATTTGGTATATTTTTCACCAAATTTCACCGGAATGGTACTATAGTTTTGGGCAAAATCCCCTTTTAAGTTTTCAAGATCTTTAGTGATCTCGCGGATCAGGATCAGTAGAAATAAAAAGACAGCATGGAAAAAAATAACCGGCTCAAAATGTTTATAGTAGACAAAAACAGCAAAAAAAGGGGTGATCGCCAGAGATGCTGCAATCATATTACCAATGAAAGTGATTCGTTTTAGTTTATGGGAATATAGCCATATGCCAAAAATATAAGCTGAAAAAAAAATTACAGCCCTGAAGGAAATATAACTGGCTAAAATTATACTGATAAAGTTTAAAATAAAGTAGATCGAAAGCTTGGTTCTTGGGCTGACCTTATTATCAATATAAGTTTTTAGAGGTTTGTTGATGAGATCTTTTTCAGAATCATAAAAATTATTGATAAGGTAACCACTGGCAATGACCAAAGCACTGCATAAAACAATGATTAATAAATTTTCATCAAAGAGAATTTGTTTCAATGTTAGACTGTCTGGAGCTAGAATGAATATTGATGCAAGGTATTGCGCCAGAATAATCATTAAAATATTGTAGCCTCTTGCGCTAAAAAACAAGCCAACGAATTTAAAAGTCAAAGACTTGTTTGAAGTTTTCATAAATAAACGGAGGGATATTAAAAGTTGTAAACGACTTCTACTTTATGACCTTTCAATGCAGATTTGGCTTTTTCTATATCTTCTGTAAACCCAAGCATATAACCTCCTCCGCCAGAGCCGCAAAGTTTTAGATAGTAAGAATTTGTGTCTAAACCATGTTTCCATAATTCGTGGAAATCTTTAGGAATCATTGGCTTAAAGTTTTCGAGAACAACCTTAGAAAGGGATTTTACATTAGAAAACAATTTTTTGACATCTCCATTCAGAAAGCTTTCAACGCAAGCGTCGGTGTGCTTAATAAATCTGTTTTTCAACATTTTTCTAAAGCCATCCTGTTTCATGTTTTCCATAAAAATATTAACCATTGGAGCTGTTTCACCAACAACACCACTGTCCAAAAGAAAAACAGCACCCTTACCAGTATTGGTTTGAGATGGAATGCCTGCAGGCTCTATGCTATCCTTTGAATTGATAAGGATAGGAAGGCTTAAATAACTGTTTAATGGATCTAGACCAGAGGATTTTCCGTGGAAAAAAGATTCCATTTCTCCAAAAATACCTTTTAGAACCTTTAGCTTTTCCTGATTCAAATTCTCAAGAACTGTTATTTTGTCTGTTGCATATTTATCATATATAGCAGCCACCAAAGCTCCGCTACTACCAACACCATAGCCCTGAGGTATGCTACTGTCAAAATACATTCCTTTTTCTAAATCCTTACGAAGTTCTTCTAAATCAAATTCTACAGGAATAGAGGTATTATAGTGAATCTCAGTAAGGTGATAGACATAATTCAGTAGCTTTTGATTAGAATCTTTCTTTTGCTGAGTATCAAGTTGATCTATTTTTAAAGCACCATTGTAAAAGTTATAGGGTATAGATAAACCCCTCGAATCTTTTATGATACCGTACTCTCCAAACAATAAAATTTTCGAGTAAAATAAAGGACCTTTCATAATGATTGTTTTATGATAATGCTTTTAATCCATCACCAATATTATCGCAAATATAGTGTTCATTTTGACAAAATCTAATTAATTTGGTATTAATTAACTCTAAAACTTTGGTTACGTGAACATTAGGAAATAAGACATGGACATTAGCTCCGGCATCCAAAGTAAAACTGACAGGAATACCTGTTTTTTCTCTAAAATCCCAGAGATGTTCTATGATATGAAGTGTATTTGGCTTCATTAATATAAAATAAGGATTGCTACTCATCATCATAGCGTGAAGAGAAAGCGCCTCATTTTCAGTGATTTTGATAAAATCATCCAGATTTCCTTCACTTAATGCTATCAACAAAGCAGACATATTATCGTGGGCTTGTTTAAACCTGGCATTCGCAAAAGGATGGTTGTTCATTAATCCGTGTCCCACAGTGCTGCTTACCTTTTTCTGACCTTTATCTACCAACAATATAACGTCCTGATAATCGTGAAATACAGGATGGATATGGTCATATTTAATTGCGATTTCATCTTGACTACCACATATATCATTATGTTTTCCCCAGACCATTAGCGGCCCTTGCACGCTTCTGGCAGCACTTCCCGAGCCTAATCGGGAAATAAATGAAACTTTGTTCAGGTTGAGTTTATGGCTTTCATCGCCTGCAAGTTTTTGTTCTGTTTTTATCAGGCAGGCCGCTAAAGCCGAAAAACCACTTGCCGACGAAGCTATACCGCTGCTGTGTGGGAAAGTGTTGGAGGTTTCAATTTTAAACCTGTAATCTTTCAAAAAATTAAAATAAGGCTCAATCCTCTTAAAAAAATGAATAATTTTTGGTTTGAAATCTTCATTGGCTTTACCATCGACCACTACTTCAATGTCAAAATAATCCAAAGTACCAGAAGTTTTTTCTGCTTTGAGCCTTGTTTCTGTTTTACATTTATCCAGTGTAAATGAGACAGATGGATTGGCTGGCAGCTGAACAGGATGTTTCCCCCAATACTTAATAAGCGCTATATTACTTGGAGAAGAATATGCTGTGTTACAACTGCTAAGACTGTTTATGATTTCTAAAGGTTCAAACACGATTTTATCAAATGAATTGCAAATGTATATATTTAGTCTTCATACATTGAAAAATTTTTACAATTAAAATATTTGTTTAATTTAGTCCTATATGAAGAAAAAGTTAGTCACGCGGGTTACTGTAAGCATTGTAATATGCCTACTAATTGGTTTTTTTGCGAGTATCGCTACCCAAAGTAGTGTAGACACCTGGTATACGACTATTAAAAAACCTTCATTTACGCCACCAAACTGGATATTTGCACCAGTCTGGACCATTTTGTATGTAATGATGGGAATTTCTGCAGGTATTGTCTGGAGCAGAGGTTTACATCATATCTGGGTTAAAACTGCGCTGTATCACTTTGTATTTCAGTTGCTTTTCAATGCGTTATGGTCTATAGTCTTTTTTAGTTTGCAGGAAATTTTGTGGGGTCTATTGGTCATTCTAATCTTACTCATTCTCATTGGCTTGACTATAAAATGGTTTAAAGTGGTGAATAGGCTTGCAGCTTATTTACTTATTCCTTACCTGCTTTGGGTTATTTTTGCAACTGCCCTGAATTTTGAGATCTGGAGACTGAATTCATAAATTCCCTGTAAATTTTCACCAGCGTTAATTCTTTCACAACTATTCATTTTTAAGAATATATTTTATTGATTAGTAGGTATTTTTATAAAAAATTGTGCTTATGAAAAAATATTTACTAATTACTTTATGTTTAAACATAGCGATTTGTGCAAACGCACAAACAGAGACTTACAACATCGATTGGAGCTTTGGCTCAAATCCCAGTGCATCAGGTGATGCAAATTCCAATCGAACCATTGAAGAAGGTGATACTGTAATTTGGAACTGGTATGCCAATGGTAATCACAATGTTGTGAGTGAGCCCGGAGCCACAGAAAGTTTTTCCAGCCCATTACAAGGACCTGGATCAACATTTTCTTACACTTTCACACAAGTAGGTGAGAACGATTATGTTTGTTCACCACATGCAGGAAGTATGTTTGGTACCATTACAGTTGTTCCGGAAGGGACATTAAATACCGCAAATTTTTCTCTCCAGGAATCATTGACTGTGTATCCAAATCCAGCTTCAGATGAGTTTTATATCGAGTTTGAGGGTATAAATTCGTCTGATTTGTCCATTACAATTTTTAATGCTTTAGGACAAAAAATAAAACAAATCAACAAAGGGTTTGATACAGATAAACCTATAGATGTATCCGATTTTGAAACAGGATTGTATTATGTAAGAATATCAGGAAAAAAGAGTTACCTGACCAAAAAAATCATGATCCAGTAACTAATATTCTACAAATTAAAAAAAGGGCTTCATCAGTTTTGTTGAAGCCTTTTTTTATTCTTTTTCAAAAATCATACAATGTTGCCAGGGTAAATTCTCAATATTTTGAACAAGTTTGAATCCTGCAAACTCAAGCTCTTTCATAGCCTGTTTTTCTGTCATTTTGTGAATGGTTTTTATAGGAATGGTTTTGTCTTCACCTCTGTATTCTATCAAATATATTCTCCCATTTTCTTTAAGCGCAGACTTGATAGATTGAAGCATTTCATAGGGAAAGCTAAATTCGTGGTACACATCTACCATAAGGATTTTGTCTATTTTGTTAACGGGTAGATTTGAAGATTTTTCAGTCCCCTGAACTAATTCAACGTTATTAACTTTTTTTATTTTTTTGATCCGTTTTATCTCAGCCAGCATTTCCGGCTGTATGTCTACGGCGTAAATTTTTCCTTTATTCGCCATTGGTGCCATTTTAAATACGTGATATCCTGATCCTGCACCAATATCGGCAATTACATCATCGGGTTTTATATTCATATTCTTTAGAAGGAGCGATACATTTTCTTCCTGTTCGCGATCTGGTCGGTTTAGCCAGGCCATCCCCTGATACCCCATGACATGCGCAATTTCCCTTCCCATAAACCATTTACCTATGCCATTAGGATTATCATTTCTGAAAGTATATAATTCCGAATCTGAGGCGGACTTTTGTTTTTCCTGACCGATACAATTCTGAAAAGAAAAACTTATTCCAGTCATCATTAGAAGTATTGCGATCTTAATTTTAAAGACATTTAAAAATTTTGATTTCATAGCTTAATGCTTAATTTTTTATAATTCTCAAATTATTAATTTCCGGGTTAGTTTAGATAAATAGTGACATACTTTAACTAGAACTTTTATAATCTTTACTTTGAAGACCTGGAAAGATTTACTATTTCCTCCTGTTATTCACATACTTCATCAAATCGAGATCATTTCCCAGAAGGATATCTTTCGGGTTTATGCGTCCATTGAGAGAATCGTTTTCCAGATTCAAAACACCACGTGGACAAACAGCTGAACAAATTCCGCAACCAACACATGAAGAACGTACAATATTTTCACCCTTTTGGGCATAAGCACGAACGTCTATACCCATTTCACAATAGGTAGAACAATTCCCACAGGAAATACACTGTCCGCCGTTTGTGGTAATTCTGAATTTCGAAAATAACCTTTGTTGAAAGCCAAGAATAGCAGCCATAGGACAACCAAACCTGCACCAGACGCGATTACCGAAAATGGGATAAAAACCAGTACCAACAACTCCGGAAAAGATACTGCCGATCAAAAAGCCGTATGTGCTTCTTATTTCGTAAGTATCAAACAAAAATAATTGTGTTCCATAAAAATGGTGTAGACCAATCAATACAAGAATCACAGTAATGAATCCAATGGCTCCGATCTTAGCGTCTTTTTGGAACTGCTCTCTTTTGAAGACCATCACACCAGTAAATACCAGTGTCAACAGGATTCCTACACTCCATAAAAATACATCACCCTTCAACCAATACTGCCCGGTAGAAAGATAAGAATATACAACAGCGGTAGTCATCACAATAACAAACACCAAAACCAAATGAATGAGCCAGCGCTCCAATCGCCAGGCAAATAAGGATTTATCACTAAGATGTCTAAAACTATCTCCGGAAGTTTCAGCTAATCCACCACAACCACAGACCCAAGAACAATACCAGCGTTTGCCGTAAAAATATGTAAGAATTGGCGTGATGATAAATATAGAAGCTACTCCAAAGATGAGAAACGCCAAACCAATATCTCCGGAGCTGATCATCGCATCTACCCGGTATTGGTCAAAATTATAATAATATAATGGCCATATGTTTTTTAGGTCGTAGTAGGGTAAATTCAGATTATCTCCGTTAAGACGGGCCGTAAATTCAGGTATCAAAAACGCAAAAGCCGTCTGGAAAAACATGACTGAAATGGTACGGATCTGTTGGTATTTGCTGTGTCTGTATTT
The DNA here is from genome assembly GCA_913062845.1 of uncultured Psychroflexus sp. Classification (GTDB taxonomy): domain Bacteria; phylum Bacteroidota; class Bacteroidia; order Flavobacteriales; family Flavobacteriaceae; genus Psychroflexus. Next base: position 11,951 of record CAJXVZ010000011.1, on the reverse strand, counting down.
CCATAGAAACTTTATTCCAAAGCCTAAGATGACAAGTGTGTAAAGCGTGCCGTATACAAACCATTGACTGGCCGGATTACCACTTAAGGCTTTGCTTAGGGGATCGAAAAGTGCAATAATTCCCGTGTTGTCGCCTTCTTTTACAAGTCCAAGATATTCCGGATAAAAGTAGAGAACAATATAAAATCCGGTTAAACCAACTCCGGTCAGGTAAGCCCATAAACCACGTGAAGATATAGATTTAAAAAATACACCGTTATTTTTTATACCAGCTTTGGTATCAGCGTAACTGGCCTTGGCGTACCAGATGATACCACTTAACATCATCAATAAAGACAGACCAAGCCAAAGGACTTTAGGTCGGAAAGACAAGTTGAAAATCGCTAAAACTAAAATCAACAGGCCGGCCATACCCAATATAGCTGATATTTTTTGCTGAGGATTCAGGTTGTCTCCAGCGCGACCGGTTATGGATATATTTTGGGTTGTACTCATCGTTTATGATTTTTAGACCTCACAGGTCTCCGAGACCTGTGAGGTCTGGGTCTACAATTAAATTTCTCTCAATTCCTGTTTATATGATTTCAATATTTCACTTTCATAGCGTTTAAAAAACTCGGGATCAAAATTTGCCTGTTCTAGGTTATAAATAACATGATCTAAATCTTGTTTTTCGTTAAGCCATTGCTCAAAAACCTCATGCCGCATACGTATGCCAAAGGTGTTTATACCTAAAAACTGAAGGTTATCTTTATGATAGGCAATGGTCACACATATATTTTTTTCAGGGTGTTTCCAATGGAAATGTTTTTCATAATCCGGTAAACGTTTTTCGCTGTGCACCCAGCCATAAGTTTGGTATTCTATGTCAAAAAATTTGGCAGAATTGAACCAATGGCTAGGATTATAAGCGGTTTTACGTCCACAAATAGTTTGTGCGACAACTTCGCCCATCATACGCCCGGTGTACCAAACTGCCTCAACGGCGGGTCGGTTTCCAATCGGTTCTCGCTGTTCGGCACAATCTCCTATGGCGTAAATATCTTTAATGTTGGTCTCTAAAAAGCGATTGACCAAAATGCCTTTACTCATCTCTAAACCACTTGATTTTAGAAAATCTATATTTGGCGAGACACCGGCGGTTAGTCCGACATAATCACATTCGATTACCTCTCCGGTTTCTTTTATCGTAACCGATTTCACTTTATTGTTTTGATCAGGATTGATGGATTCTAAATTTACGCCAAGACGCAAATCGACATGATGTTCCCGGATATGTTCGTTGATCATTTGAGACTCACCTTTTGGCAAAACACTGTTCCAAAAACTCTCTTCTCTAACGAGCATGGTCACAGGAATATTTCTCGAGCAAAACATTTCTGCCAACTCAATGCCTATCAATCCACCACCAACAATCACTGCCCTTTTACAAAGCTTATTGGTCGGGGCATGTTTTTCTAAATAGTCCAGGTCCTGTTTTGAGTATAAACCTGCAACACCATCTAAATCCTGGCCAGGCCAGCCAAATTTATTGGGTTTAGAACCGCAGGCTATGATGAGTTTATCGTAACTCATTTCAGAATCATTTTCAAAAGTGAGGGACTTATCATCAGGGTTTATTTTTTTGACATAAGCCTGTTTCAGTTCAAGGTTGTTCTTTTCCCAAAACCAGTCTTCATAAGGTTTGATGTTTTCCCATTGCATATGTCCCATATACACATACATTAGAGCTGTCCTGGAAAAAAAATATTTCGTTTCTGCAGATATGATGGTGATTTTGGCTTCAGAATTTTTTCGGATATGTCTTGCTGCTGTAATTCCAGAGATACCGTTTCCTATGATGACAATGTGGAGCATTATTGTTTTTTAAAATACAAATGGTTAAAATGTCTAAGTAAAACTAAACATTTGTAGATATTTACGATATAAAAGTAAACAATAGTCTTTTGCAAAAGTTAAAATTTATTATAATTCTGCTGTATAGTCTGGGAATACTAACCCAGTGTAAGCCCCAATCTGAAATAGTAAATAAGATAAACGGCCTTAGCTTTGTAGCTTCCAGAGATACCATTCAACAGAGTCATGTTGAGCCTGTTCTGAAGATGCATGCCAACTGGGTTTCAATCATGCCTTTTGGATTTATGAAAAATATAAACAGTCCTGAATTACATTACAATCACCCCAGGCAATGGTATGGTGAACGCATGGCAGGCGTAAGACAAAGTATAGCAATGATGCATAAATACGGCATTAAAGTGATGTTGAAACCACAAATCTGGATCGGCAATGGCGATTTTACCGGAAACATTTCAATGATATCAGAAGAAGACTGGCAGGCATATGAAGAACAATACAAAAAGATGATCCTTGATTATGCAGAAGTAGCTGAAGGTACGAATGCTGAAATATTTTGTTTAGGTACAGAGCTGAATGCTTTTGTTGAAGAAAGACCAAATTTTTGGGAAGATTTGAATTTGTCTGTTCAAGAAGTTTATTCGGGTCAGTTTACCTATGCTGAGAATTGGGATAAAATTGATAATGTCCCGTTCTGGTCTGATTTGGATTTCATAGGTGTAGATGCTTATTTTCCTATATCTGAGCAGAAGATGCCGAATTTAGCAGATGTTAAAAACCGATGGGAAATTTTAAATCGTCAATTGAAATTATTGTCTGAAGCACACCAACAGCCGATATTATTTACTGAATTTGGTTATCGTAGTATTGACTTTGCCGGAAAAGAACCCTGGGATTCCAGAAGAATTGAAGGGCAAATCAATGAAGATGCACAAGCCGTCTTGCTTCAGGCTGTATTTGAAAGTGTATGGGGTAAAGACTGGTTTGCCGGCGGGTTTTTATGGAAGTGGTTTCATGCGCCGGAAAAATATAAAAATTGGCAGAATAATAGGTTTTCGGTGTATGGGAAAAGAGCTCAGAAAATAGTTAGTGACATTTATTTAAGGTACAATTGAAAAACAAAATAGCCTTAGAATTATTTATAACTACAACAATCCAAAAACAACCATTTGTTTTTTCGATTGAGTTTAAGGTCTACACGTAGAATAATTTCGTGTGTATTCAAATTCTGAACCGCTGTGGTAAAGTAGTTCTCATAAGCATAACCAATACGTATCCTGTTATATAAAATGACCGATGCCATGGCGCTGACTGAGTTTTGATGTCGATAAGATACACCAACTTCAAAAATATTATTAAACCTGAAGTTAGCATTCAGGTCAATGGAAATTGGTAAAGTAGGTGTGTATTTTATCATCGTAGAAGGCAGGAATTTGATGTCACCAAACCTCGAAAGTTCAAAAACAGTTCCACCGGTCAAAAAATAATTTGCGCGTTCCAAACCTTTAATTGTCGATTGGCTTTCATCCAGGAAGAACATCGGTGATTCAAATAAATTCATAGCAGATAAACCGACATAAAACTTGTTTGTGCTGTAAAGCATACCAAAACCAAGATCAAAAAACTCTCCGGTTGTAGAAGCATAGACTTCATTATCTACAGTTATTCCACTTGCCAAATCATTATTGTAAAAACCAAGACCACCCTTTAAGCCTAGAGCCAGTCTTCCATTTTGAGAGGTAGGGATAGTATAGGATACATTTAAGCTTGTGTTGGTATTATTTAGAAGACCAATTTGATCGCTTATAACAACGGCACCAAGACCAAAACCTGAATTTAATCTCGTGTTTACTGAAAAAGTGGTGGTTTGAGGTGCGCCATCGACATTTACCCATTGACCTCGTGATAATAAAGTAGCGTTAAAATCAGACCGCAAACCTACAAATGCAGGATTTAATACTTGTGTATTATACATGTACTGCGCGTAGTGAGGCACTTGCTGAGCATTAGTATTAAAAAAGCAAAATAAAAAAGCACCTAAATAAAACAAATAGGTTTTAGTCTTTGAATACTTGTATTTAAAAAACTGCTCTATCATCTCGCCAATTGAATAAATCCGGTTTTCGGCTTGGTAACACCATCATTATAATCTAATTCATAAAAATATACGCCTTCAATAACAGGATTGCCATTATTAGTGCCATCCCACCATTGTGGGCTGGTATTGCCGTTATTACTGTAATTATATATTTCGCCGCCCCATCTGTCAAATATGATCAACTTGAAGTTAGGATAGTTTTCTAAGTTTCCTATTCTGAATACATCACTTTGTCCGTCATTATTTGGCGTGAATAAATTAGGAATATCATTATCTATAATCGTACCCAAGCCTAATACAACATTCGAGGTGTTTGAAACTGTTCCAGAAATAATGGTTGCAGAAAGATTCATAAATTCATTGTTTTCGTTAAGATTGTCGTTGAATGTAGGAATCTGTATAGTTAAAGTTGAATCTCCTGCAGGTATCAAATCAAATTCATTAAAATATTGATAGTCCAGATTTAAAGTAGTTGTAACATCTATAGTTTCTAATTCAAAATCAATGGGTAGGTAATTGGTCATAAGTTCTTGCTCTGCATTTAACAAGCTTAGTGTGAACTCAAGGGTATTCCCTTCAATAACTACATCATCTGAAATAACGACCAAAGGATCCGGGTCTACATCCAAAATTGTTCCCAACTGAATAATAGCTGGATTGGTCACATTATTACTTATTACATTACCTACTAAATTAAGGTATTCCTCGTCTTCTTCATTTTGATTATCTAATAAAGTTATAACATTAAAAGATGGTACTGTAAGGTTAGGAATACCGGGGTCTATTGTTGGTTCAATGCTATACTGAGAGCTTATGGGATCGTAATCTGCATTGGCAATTGCAGTTACATCTGCACTGACCATATCAATGACAACAGGTGTTGAACTCGGTATATCTATCGAAATATTATAAATGAGATCCTCTCCTTCAAAAACAATGTCATCATTCATGGAGACTGTTGGTAAAGGCTCGTCATCTAAAATTGTACCTATGCCTTCTGCATTTGAATTGACTGTATTATTTGATGAAATACTGGCATTTAATGTGAATAATTCATCCAATTCAGAAATATTATCATCCAGAGAGGAAACTACAAAAGAAGATTGTTGAGTAAAAGCTGGTATCACAATATCAACTCCTTCAACCGGAATATAATCGAATGGAGCAATTGCAATGTTATATTGTCCGGCATTATCGCTGCCATCACTTGTAGAAAGGGTTATTTCGATAGGTTCAGAGGACTGAATAAATTCAGAATTATCAATATATCTCACTAACGATATAGTAAACTCCAGTTCATTGCCTTCAATTTCTGTAACATCTGAAATAATGACGACAATCGCCATAGGTTCCCGCCAGTCTCTTTCTTCCGTCACATCGTAATCAATATTAGGAAAATCCTGAGGAATTTGGCTGTTTGATGGATTGACTTGAGCCGTATTATTATCATAAGCGTCGTCAAGCCCATCATTGTCGGCATCATTTTCAGAGGCAATAGTTTCCGGAGTGCCATCACTATCAAAGTCCCAACCTTCAACAATGTCATCCCGGATATCATCATCTGAGTTAATGTCTATATAGTCTGGAATTCCATCACCTTCTGTATCTACAGGTACAAGACCATTAGGGTAGGCATCATCTACACCTTCATCAGAAACCACATTCAAAGGTGTTAAATAATTATCGGTTGGCTGAGCTTCAATATTATCAACAATACCATCACCATCGGAATCGATATCCAGATAATTGTTGTTGGGATCATTATCAGTATTGGGAATAGTGTACAGAACTGCTGCATTTCCGGTATCATCAGTTTCGACAGTGTTGTCCAGACCATTGAAACCAACTGGATTGTTAGTCATGCCATCATCGTCTGTATCAACCCCTTGATTATTGACTTCCTGGATATCAAAAATGCCATCGCCATCTGCATCGAGGTCAAAATGATTTGGAACGCCATCGCCATCAAAATCGAAACTGTCTACAATACCATCATTATTGGCATCTGGTCCAAAGTCGGTGTCTCTGTAATTTGGTACAAAATCACCATCGTCATCATCCAGAGGATCGCCACCATTGGACTCTTCAACGTCTAAAATAGTATCATTATCATCGTCAATATCAATTAAATTTGATATACCATCATTATCATTATCATTGGAAGTGTCTACAGGTATTGAAGCCTCAGATGCCGCCAAGTTTCCAACAGGATCTACTCCGGAAAAATTTATGATGTTTTCTCCAATACAATCCTCACTGAATACCAAAGTGATTTCAACTGTGATAGACTCGCCGGTATTTATTAACCCTGAATTGCCATCAAAAATATCAATATCATTGATGCCGTCGTAATTTGGATTCAAATTTGGATTTACAGTTGCGGTGCTGGATACTATCTCTGGAGTTGTAACCGAAATTGGATCAACATCACAAATTTCGGAGAGGTTGTCCTGAAGAATTAAATCAGTTAATTCCACCACAGGACTTGTATTTGTGACGGTTAGATGAAATGTTATTTCTTCATATTCTAAAATACCTCCCGGTGCACTATCTATATTTACAATTTCTTTGAGGCTTGAGGAGGAAGATAAAAAAGCGAAAGTCATTCTTTGCGCAGTGCAAATGCACTGATCATTACTTAATTCCTGATCCAGTGAGCCAAGTGTATAATACCTGTCAAGATGATTGCCAAGCCCATCTTCCCAAATAGCAAAAGAGTATATTCTACTGTTTTCAGGCAAGCTATCATCAAATCCGTCTAATGGTCCCTGAGTTTGAGATGGATTAGGCTGCGAAAAATTTATATTTCCACTGGTGCCAACAGGGTCCAAAATGTGAAAAATCTCTAATGTAATGCTTTCATCTGGTGCCAAGCTATTACCGGGTTGTAATAGAAGTGAATTCGTGTCTCCGTCAAAATTAGTATTAATATTTACCGGCGGTCCTGAGGTTTGTGTTATTGTTAAGGTGTTAAATGACAGGGTGTTATCAATGAAATTACCTAATCCCAAATTGAAATTTACGTTATTTGCCACGGCATTACCATCATTTTTAATAACAATAGTATTTGTGAAATCGTAAGTGCCATCAGGATTTACCGGAGGGGAATTCTCAGGAATTAAAAAACCGGCAGTAATAATTGCTTCTGTTGTGTGAAAATCCTCAAGTAGAAGTGTTGAATCTAAATCACCATTTGATGATGTGAGGTTTAATTCTGCTTCAAAATCTATCCCAGATCCGGATGGCGTTGGATTAGGTCTTCCGTCACAAAAGGGTTCAACAATCAGACAAAATGAAATACTGACCCTTTGTCTTGGGTATAAGACTGAATTGTCGACAGAAAAATCAGTAAATAAATTATTTTCAGTACCACTTAAAAAACTTTGATTAACCGCATCATTATCAAAATCAATGGGATAAGGATTTCCAACAAAATCATCAACCGGAGGTGAAATAATATTAAAATCATCAAGTTCTATAACACAGCCTGGGCCATATATACTGGCAAAATCCTTAACAACCTGTATAGCATTTATCATACTTGAGGAATGATAGTCTCTGGCATTACTTAAATTTCTAATGCCAAATTGATATCTGATTTTGTAATTACCTTCAGGTGTAAAACCTTGATTACAGGAGCTCAAGGCCTGCAATTGGATTATTTCCTCTACATTTTCAACCGTCAAAAATAATGACGAAGTACTCGACTCTGTCCCGTCAGAAATCGTATAGACAATTTCAGGTACATCACCGGTGTATCCGCTTGCAGGTGTAAATGTGTAGCTTCCGTCTGCAAACAGCGTAAAAGTGCCCGCACTTGTGTTTGCAGTCTGTCCAGCATTATATGTGTTGCCATTTATAGTAAAAGAGACTACCTGAATCGTATTTTCGTCCTCAAAAGTATCATTCGCCAAAACGCCAGGGGCAGACACATTCAGAGTAGTATTAATATCTGCAGTGTCAAAGTCAGGTGTAGCGGTTGCAGGTCCTGGACTGGTAATAGTTAGATTTAGGTTTCCATAACTATTTAGCGACCCATCTGAAATAATATAAGCAATAAGAGGCACACTACCATCAAAGCCGTTACTGGGATTATATGAAAAACTGCCGTCTGCGTTTATAGTTACACTTCCACCTAAAGTAGAAACCGTTTGCCCGGGAGCATATACGTCACCGTTGATAATAAATCCAATTACATTTAAGGTATCACCATCAGCGTCTGTATCATTACTGAGGAGCCCGTTTGCAGCATTTATTGTTAATGGTGTGTCAATCTCCGTTGTGTAACTATCATTTGCAGTAACCGGTGGAGTTTGAGCAAAGGAGAGTATATGACAAAAAAGAAATAATATGCTTAAAACTATATTGTTTTTCATATTAGATAACCAACTAAATATAATTATTATCCAGGGCAATTTATAATAAAAAAATGACACCCTAAAAAAAACTACATAATTGTAAATATTTATTGAAATAAATCATAAGTTATGTTGATATTAAATTAAATCCATCAGAAGATGTTTTTTTGTAAATTTATGGTGTTTTTTATATTATTTGTGAAATATAAAAATATTTAAAATTAGTACTTTTGAATAATAAAAATAATATTATGAAATACCTACTCAGCTTTATGATTATCTGCTTTGCTCTAGTATCCTGCCAAAATAAGGAAAACGAAAGTTTTAAAAATAATATTGATTACCCTGAAACCAAAAAAGTAGATACTGTAGATACCTATTTTGGGACAGAAGTTAAAGACCCTTACCGCTGGCTAGAAGATGACAGAAGTGAAGAAACTGAAAATTGGGTAAAAGCTCAAAATAAGGTGACCCAGAATTTTCTGGACAAGATTCCTTTTCGAGATGCGCTCAATGAAAGACTAACGGAGATCTGGAATTATGAGAAAATAAGCGCTCCTTTTGAAGAAGGCGATTATTTTTATTTTTATAAAAATGATGGGTTGCAGAATCAGTCAGTTTTATACAGATATAAAAAGGAACAGAATGAGGAAGATGCTGAAGTGTTTTTAGATCCAAATACTTTCAGCGAAGATGGAACTACATCTTTAGCGGGCTTAAGTTTTTCAGAAAACGGTAAAATACTCGCACATTCTATTTCTGAAGGTGGAAGTGACTGGCGCAAAATAATCATTAGCGATGTGGAAACGAAAGAAGTCATCGAGGATACATTGGTAGACATCAAGTTCAGTGGTGTTTCCTGGAAGGAAAATGAAGGCTTTTACTACTCCAGTTATGATAAGCCGGATGGTAGCGAGCTTTCTGCAAAAACAGACCAACATAAATTATATTTCCATAAGCTTGGCACTTCACAAGCTGAGGACAAATTAGTTTTTGGAGGTACAGAAGAAGAAAAACACCGCTATGTCTCAGGAGGCGTAACGGATGATAACAGATATCTCGCTATTTCGGCGAGAATTTCTACATCAGGCAATCAATTATTCGTAAAAGACCTTACGGACCCGAATTCAGACCTAATTCCGGTAATGAGCGATTATGATAATGATGTTTCAGTGCTTGATAGTGATGGAAATACATTATTAATGTATACAAACTTGGACGCACCAAACGGCAGAATAGTCAGTGCCAGTTATCCTGATCTATCACCAGAAAACTGGACTGATGTAATTCCCGAAACAGAAAATGTATTAAGTCCGTCTACCGGTGGAGGTTATATATTTGCCGAATATATGATAGACGCTATCTCAAAAGTAAAACAATATACAAAATCCGGAGAATTGGTCAGAGACGTAGAACTACCCGGAATAGGTACTATTGGCGGATTTGGAACTGATGAGGATAAAGATTACCTGTATTATAGATTTACTAATTACGTCACCCCGGGTTCAACTTATAAGTATGATATCGATAGCGGCAAATCTGAGCTTTACAGAGCTTCGGCAATAGATTTTGATTCTGAAAACTATGAAAGTAAACAGGTCTTTTATACATCCAAAGATGGCACTAAAGTACCTATGATTATTACGCATAAAAAGGGGATTGAACTCAATGGAAAAAATCCAACGATACTTTATGGATACGGGGGTTTTAATATCTCACTTACGCCAAGTTTCAGCACAGCAAACACCGTATGGTTAGAACAAGGAGGAATTTATGCTGTTGCAAATCTTAGGGGTGGTGGTGAGTACGGAAAAGCCTGGCATAAAGCAGGTACCAAAATGCAAAAACAAAATGTATTTGATGATTTCATCGCTGCAGGAGAGTATCTGATAAAAGAAAACTATACCTCATCAGACTTTTTAGCCATAAGAGGTGGTTCTAATGGGGGTTTGTTGGTGGGAGCGACAATGACCCAAAGACCTGATCTAATGAAAGTTGCTTTACCGGCTGTTGGTGTTTTAGATATGCTGAGATACCATACTTTTACTTCAGGAGCGGGATGGGCTTATGATTACGGAACTTCTGAGGATAACAAAGAGATGTTCGAATATTTATATGCTTATTCACCGGTTCATAATGTAAAAGCAGGCGAATCCTATCCTGCTACTTTAATCACAACCGGAGATCACGACGACAGGGTAGTTCCTGCTCATAGCTTTAAGTTTGCAGCAGAATTGCAATCAAAACAGGCCGGTGATGATCCTGTACTTATCAGGATTGAAACAGATGCGGGACATGGCGCAGGTAAACCAACTTCTATGGTGATACAGGAACAGGTAGATATTTTTGCCTTTACCCTTTACAATATGGGATTTGAAGAATTACCTGTTGAATTAAAATAGTTGATAAAGCTAAAACCAGATAATTTAGATATCAGACAAAACATTTAGTTATATGCATAGGTAATTAATCTTTGTTGATGGGTTACCAATGATTGTATTAAAATCTATTATCAGTATTTTTTGATTGTTCTTTGTTTTAATTTTGGATTATGTTCTGGTTAGAAAAGTCCTTTATTTTTTTTGTTTTCATGTTAACAAATAGTATCATCATTTACGATTTTCAGAAGTCTAAAACTGTTGATGATTGGCAGGTAATAAATGATGGAGTGATGGGTGGTCTCTCTAAAAGTGAAATCAGCCTAACTAAAGAAAGTTATGCTGAATTTTCCGGTCATGTTTCTTTAGCTAATAATGGTGGTTTTGCCTCTGTAAGACATACAACAAAAATAGAGGTTAAACCAAATCATACTCAGATTGTACTAAGGTTAAAAGGAGACGGAAAAACATATCAATTCAGATTGAAAAGCGATATAAACCAACCGCAGTCTTATGTGAAAGCATTTAAGACCAACGGGGAATGGCAAACCATAAAGATCGATTTAGCTGATTTTTCACCACAGTTCAGAGGCCGACAGTTGAACATGCCAAATTTCAATTTTGATGCAATAGAAGAAGTTAGGTTTTTGATAGCAAATAAGAAGGAACAGGATTTTGAGTTATTAATCGATAATATCCGTTTAAAATAAAAATTGTTTTGAGTAAAAGTGATAAAAGATTTGTGAGGAAGTGGCGTAGAGTAAGGCGAAAAGGCTTTTTTAGATACACATTTACACAGGGATTAGTTTTTGGTATACTGATTGGAGGTTTGAATATACTTATCATTTATATAGATTCACCTGAAGAAATTGGAACTGAAGAATTTTATTGGAAAGCAGGCCTCATTGTTATAGGCGTTACCATCATATATGCTGTTTTTTCATGGTTGGTAAACAATTTGATTTATACCAAGCTGAAATAGTTAATCTTCTAAATCATATTCGTATACAAGATTTTCCTTTAGACTTTTTAGTTTATGATTATTAGGGTATATAAAGATTAAAGAATCCAGAATTTCCTTGGTTTCTCTGCATTTTTCGAATTCGTATTTGCATTGCAGACTCATTGTATGAACAATCCTAAATTCAATGTTGAAATTATTAGGATTTATCTTTTTTGCTTTTTGATAACCTGAGTTCGATTAATATTTTTAGAGATTTTATGGCATAAAAAAAGAAATAGCTTTATATTTAAAGTGTTGAA
>CAJXVZ010000010.1 GCA_913062845.1 uncultured Psychroflexus sp. | reverse complement strand
AATTTTACTTTTGAGCAAAATTCATCCAGTTAGATGTGGTGGATTACAATCTAATATCATCAGAATTAATTTTTTTAAACAAACTTTCATCAATATCATTTTTTCTCTTAGCTTCTAATTCCTCAATCTACTTCTAATTTTTTAACTTAAATCTGCTTTCTATACTATTTATACAGTAATTAGAATCCACCCTATATAAACTTTTGACGTTATTTTATACAATTTTATTAGGATTTAAATAATCAGTATTTTCAATAATAAAATCTAGGGTATCCTTATGATTCAGTAACATGACCGCTTCTTCTTTTGTTTTCCCGGAAGCAGTTTGTTTTTCTTTTAATAGCCTTTCTGTTTCTAAAAGAGTGTAAGTATTTCCTTCAATCTGAGAAGATTTCCAGCTTAAATCTATTGCCAGTCTTTCTAATTCTTTTTTATACTCGGTTTTGGATAATTGAGATATATTTTTTTGATACTCCTTTTGAAGTAATTTTAATTTATCTAATTCACCCTTAGTAAATGAACTGTAATTTTTTAAAACTTTGGTAATTATAGCTGGATTAAAATTCTTAATAATTTGGCGATCATCAATTTCTTTTTCGAAATATTTATCTATGTCAATTGGTCTGATCAAATCATAAGCGGGTGATAAAATATATTTTGTCCCTTTACCTAATCCCTTTGTCAATAAATAATCATCATCTTTTAATTCAGCAAGTATGCGTTTTAGAGTAGCATAGCTGTAGGTCTCGTTAATGCCATCAAAAATCTCTTTAGATGAGCATGGGGATTTGATTTTCACAAAATCAATTATTTTTTGTTGTCTTTCGTCAGGCATTTCTAATTATAAAGCTCACAAATTTATCACTTTTAGCTCATATCTGATGTATTATGAGCTCTATTTATTTTAGTCATGAGCTACAAAAATTCTCAAAGAGACATTTTCAATTTTTTAGGAAAAAGTGATAGTTTATCTTGACCCATACAAAAGCTAAGAAATGGGTTTAATTTCGCATAAAGGAGACTCATTAAACCAGGATTAGCTATCAATATATTTAAAAATACCGGGCGATAAGTAAAGTGAAACACTATAAAACACAACAATAAAAAGCAAACCTTTTGCTATTACAACCAATGGACCGTGAATAACCACAAAAGCCAAAACGTACAGCCATGATCCCATAGCGTATTTTACTAATCTTTTTTCTTTTGACAAAGATGTTGTGAAAAAGCAAATCACGGAAGGCATAATCAGACTGAGCAGAAAAGCGCCAAATAGTGAGTTCATATTGGCATTAGAATCCATGGTCAGGTAACCAAATATAAAGACGATCCCGAAATTGAGCAGGATCAAGCCTACTAAATTAATTAACCCGGACCAAAATAAATGCCTTGACTTCGATTCCTCATCAGTATTAATTGGGATTTCCAGAACCTCAGCAATTTGCCTTAAGGTGTGCAGTCTGGGTTCGGTTTCTTCATTTTCTAACCGCTTTATGGTTCTGGTATTGAGCTGTGTTTTCTCCGCGAGCTCTTTTTGAGTCAGGCCTTTAACCTGTCTGTATTTCTTGATCTGTTGACCGTCTAATTTCATTTTAAAAAATGTTAAGGCTAAAAATAAAACAAAAATCAGAAAACAGGTTTTACCCAATACGTCTTTTGCACGACATTTGGCATTGTCCCTATAAAATCAAACCATAATTTACAAGTAAAAAATACAATAGGTCATTCCCAGATTGAAAGCTGAATGACAGATTATAGCTCCTATTATTGATTTGGTTTTTTTCTTACAAAGATAAAAAAGCTGACTTACCAAAAACATGCTTATGACCCAAATCAAAGCCGGTAAAGTAAAAAATTGCCATTCCTCATTTACAAAGACTAAACCAAAATGAGAAACATGTGTTATAGCAAAAGCAGAACTATCAACAACTGAAGCTTTAGAATGTCCAATTGATTTTGCAAAACTTGAATGAATAATACCTCTAAAGAGCAATTCTTCACCAACAGGACTAAAAATCATTCCTGTTACAGCCATAATAGCAAATAGAATTAATTTATCCTCAGACCCAATCTCACTTGGAATATTGTAGGATTTTCCAATATAAACATACCAGTTTTGAAAAGTGTTATGATAAATAAAGTCTCCAAGTAAGTAAAGGACTAAACTGAAAATCAATCCAAATATAAAAGCATTTATTAGCCAGTAATAATTTTGGGGCTTTCTCATCTCCATTAATTTTCTGCCATGTTTGTTAAGGAATATAAATGGCGTCAGAGCGTAAACAAACATTACCAGTCCAATAAATTTGTAATCTGAAGTTTCATTGGCATGCAAGACTAGTATAAATCGTGAAGTACAAAATACGAGAATCAGAAAAAGCCCAAATTTCCAATCAAAATTAAATAGTTTGCTCCAAAAAAAATTCAATTCACGTTTCATCTAAACATTGAAATACAACAAACTAAAGATATGAAAATTTAAGAATTTATCATAGGAATTCAAAGTAGTAATTTTGATTCTTAATATCCTGAATGAACTACACCGACGCCAAGCAATCGGGTTTTCAAATATGAATACTCCTTTAATATTTCGACTCTATGCGACGGAATATTAAACCCAAGATTCCGCTGATACTCAATCAAGTTCAGCACAATAAAGTGGGATTCGATCGACTAAATAATCAGCCTTTACATTCCTCCAAAATCTGTTTGGCGCGCTTTTCACCCCAATCCGGATAAAAAGGAACCTCAGATTTTTTTTCGTTTTGAAATAATTCTAAAGCTCTTTGTAGATCCTTACAATACGGTTCTACCGACTGACCAAAAAAACGGGCAGAACCCATGTCCCATTCGGCTTTGGCTAAAATAACTCTTGGATTTTCAGGCGCCAAATCTATGGCTTTTTGGTAAATTGAACTGTTTTTTGAAGACATGCTCATACCATACTTTTGGCCGTCAAAATTGATATAAGCCGTATTATGCAAAGCCTGAGCAATTAAGATTTCTGCATTGTCCGGCGACAGGTTTTCTGCTTGTGACAAAAGACTTTTGGCTTTATCCAGGGTTAATTTTAATTTGGCTTCATCCTTAATTTCAAAGGCTGTAAGCACCAAGGTATAACCAGCATAAAACGGAGGTAGCCAATTGTCTTTTTCTACAGTTGAGATGCGTTCAAACAGATTCGATGCCTCGGTGAGTTTGTTTTGATCCCAAAGTTCAAAGGCCTGTTTCATGCCCTTTTCATAGGGCGTTTGTGCCTGAAGATTGATGTTAATGATTACACTGATGATGAGTAATTGAAATATTTTCATGATTATTAGGTTTGGTTGATTAATTTAAAAAACTTGGTTAGAATCATCTTGATGAATATGTTAGTTATAAAGTATATTATCTAAAATTTAGCGCTCATAAGCCTCGAATAGGGTAGCTTTACCCCAAAAGGAACACCAAGAAGGCACTGAGAAACACAAAAAAATACCTTTATTAAATACTAAATTCATTTGTTTGGTACGGGATCAATCATTAAGTTAAAAAAATTATTTTATCTGGATTGAAATTTTCTGATTGCTGTCTATCATAATTTTACAATCTTCAAAATCCGGTGGACCCATTCGACCTTTTTCACCATTAGAAAAACCATAAGGTTCTTTAGGTATACCGACAAAATTGGTATCCAATTCACCATTGGAATCCAGATCATGAAAATAGGAAAAGCTGTAGTAGCCTTTCTTTAAATCGCTAACAATGATTGAAGCCTTACCATCTTCAACTTTTGCACTCATGGTTTCTAATTCATTCTCCATATGACTTTCAGCCGAATCGTAAATGGCGAAAAGTATCTGACCTTTATCGTGTTTGGTGATCTCAAAAGTCAGTGTTAACTCGAATTTTTCTTCATTTTGTGACATCACACTTGTGGATTGTATCAGGATTAATAATAAAATTGAAATCTTTTTCATCATTTTTTTATTGAAATATAGGATATTGCTTGGAGATAATGTGTTATAGATTATTTAATTGATTGGATTTGTTGTCGTCGCTGATGGTCCAGAAGAAACCTACAAAAAAGAACTGATCGTCATTTGGTCTTATAGCCTGACGCTGAAACACGCCGTTCACATCCGGTTGGTTGGCATAATTGTACCCAAAAATATTTTTGGTATTCAATACATTACCCGCTGAAAAATAAAGGATCTTCTGCTGGTCTATCAGATAAGCCCAATTGAAACTCAGGTTGTGAAAACTTTTGGTTTGTCGGTTTAAAAATCCCGGTTGATTGGGGTCTGTATAGTTTCGCCCCGAAGCAAAAGTATAGCTCAGTCCTACCTGACTGTTCCAGTCTTCAATCCAGTATTTTGTCACAACAGAAAAATTATGAGCAGTTGCAAAATTTGGTCTGGCCGTAGTTGGAAAATTTCTGAAATTTCTTTCAGTATCCAGGTAAGAGTAAGAAATCCAGTATTCTAAATTACGGATATTGGCATTATCTCTCCAAAAGACATCTACACCTGTAGCGTATCCATCGCCGTTGTTATTATATGATGTGGTAAAACCCGGAAAGTCATCATCGAATTTCACTAAATTATCGTAAGTCTTATGGTAGGCTTCTACACGAAAGATCTGCTTTGGTTTAACAAACTGAAAGTTCGCAATATAGTGCTGAGCATTTTCAGGTCTTAAGTTAGAATCAAATTTCAAATAATTCGGTATAGGATTTTGATAAAAATCGCCATAAGCTAAGGCAAATTGGGTAAATTCACCAGATTTGTAGGCCAAAGAAGCTCTTGGCGAGAAAACAGTTTCGTTCAATAATTCATAATGGTCCAGCCTTGCGCCTGCTTTTGCCGCAAGTTTTTTAGAAAAGAATATATCCAGTTCTGCAAATCCCGCTGAAATGTTGTTTTGAAACCCATAATCAAACTGACCGAATTGCTGACCGATAAATGTTTCTTCAAAATCTGTGATGAAATATTCACCGCCAAAATTCAACTCTACACGATTGCCAAAGCGTTTTCTGAGTTTTAATTTGACATGGGCTGAATTATCATTGTTTTCAACTATATCTTCTGCAATTTGAAAATCGGTATTGTCATAGGAAAAAGAAAAACCTGTGGACAATATCCATTTTTGACCCAAAAAACTTTTGTAAGAACCATTGAAATAAAGGTTTGTGTTTTCATTCGAAAACCGAAAACCATCTTCAAAATTGATGTCATCCTGAATCAAATCAAGATTGGTATAACTGTAAGCGCCGTATAATTTCAACAAATCGCTGTCATTCACTTTATACCTGTAAACCATTTCACCGGTAGCGGACTGAAAGGGATTGATCCACTCGTTTCTGTCCGGAATGGCTTCCAGATAAGGGGCCAGATTGATGTAGCTCGTGTTTATACTAAAAGAACTTTTCTTCCACTTTTGCGTATTACCAACCCCTGCTCCAACGGTCATCAGTGAGATATCGGTTTTTTCCTGATCTGGTTCATCTATGGTATTGAGTTGCAAAACACCGGACAAGGCCTGTCCGAATTCAGCGGAATAACCACCGGTTGAAAACGAAATTCCTTTAAACAAAAACGGAGAAAAGCGTCCGCGGGTCGGAATATTATTGGCTGTTGGTGTGAATGGTGCAAATACCCGAATACCATCTATAAAAATCTGCGTTTCTTCTGCGCTTCCACCTCTTACAAATAGCCGACCATCTTCTGCGTTGGTTGAAGTTCCTGGCAGAGTTTGCAAAGCACCTACAAAATCGCCTAAAGCACTGGCTGTGGTCACAATATCTAAGGGTTTCAATGCTGTTACTCTGGATTCTTCTCCGGCTTCAAACATGCCGGCACTTAAAACCACAGCATCCAGGGTATTGACATCTTCTTTTAGAATGATATTTAGATTTTTCATTTTGGAAATATCGGCAGTAAGTCTAAAGTCTAAATAAGATAAAAATGTCACGATTAAGACCTGCTCTCCCTCTTCAGCAGAATTAAAGTTAAACTTACCGTCAACATCAGTTGAAGCACCGTCATAAGTCCCTTCGAGATATACATTGGCGCCGAGAATAGCCTGTCCTTTTTTGTCGGTTACTGTTCCGCTGACCTCATTTTGAGCCATTGCTGAAAAAGCTACCAATAAACTTATGCATGTGACTAATATTCTCATGTTAATCATTTTTACAGTACAAATATGGATGAGTTTTGAAGCCTTTACCAATAGAAAATGCTGAGGTGTAGAATTAAGAGGATGAATTGTAGAAAGTAGACTTTTTTATAGTCGTTCTGTTTTTATGGATCCGTTATAAAAATCTCAAAGGTTTTGAAAACCTTTGAGGTTTACTTGTTGATATACAAACAGAATATTTAGAATTTGAAAATAACTCAGTAATATTTATATTTGATTAAGAATCCCGTAATGTCCTCTATAAGAATTGAACGCCCTATTGAGTTGATAAATATGATGCGTAATTATGTGATCTACATAGACGGTAATGCCTGTGGAAAAATTGGCAATGGAGAACTAAAAATATTTAATGTAAAGCCTGGAAAACATCGTATTTCTGCAAAAATTGACTGGTGCGGCAGCCGTGATTTTGACATTGAAGTTGAAAAAAATGAGACTATTGAATTAAAACTTCTATCGTTTAAATACGGAAATATGCTACTATTGGCTTTTCTGGGTGCATTATTTTTGAATCTTATTTT
This sequence comes from uncultured Psychroflexus sp., assembly GCA_913062845.1. Lineage (GTDB taxonomy): Bacteria > Bacteroidota > Bacteroidia > Flavobacteriales > Flavobacteriaceae > Psychroflexus. Next base: position 60,902 of record CAJXVZ010000010.1, on the reverse strand, counting down.
GTTGTACGTATTTGAGTTTAATCTCTTTGAAATTTTCTTTTGGCCGGTATTGTTTTTGGCTTATTATCTGTATTACATGACTTTTGGCAGGAAGAGGTTTTTAAATTTTAAAATTAATAAAACCTGAAAGATTTAAAACCAATACAGATATGATGACATTTAACAAAAACAAATATAAAGTCCATACCTGGAAACATTGGGCCATGTTGCTTTGGTTGATTAATCCGGGTGTTGTAATCAGTGAATTAATCCTGGGACAGCGTGCTCCAATAATTACTTTAGAAGATAAAATTTCTGACAAGCCTAAGTTTGAAAGAATTAAAATTCCATGTCCACAATGTCAGACAATTCACGATGCCAGAACCTGATCTAATGAGAATAATACAAATCTAAAAAACTGGTTTGGACTCTATTGCCCGACATGTGGCGGTATTATTCCGTGTTTAATGAATATTTTCAGCTTTTTGGTATTAGCACTGACCTATCCTCTTTGGGGTTGGTTTAGAAAGTCGTTAAAAGAAGAATGGCTCGCCAAACAACCTCAGCGATTTGAAAAAATAGAAATAAGCAAAGTCTCAAATCCATTTGAAGGAAAATGCTGGATAAAAATAGGATTGATTTGGGGCGGCCTTATGTTTGTGATCATGGCTTTTATATTTCCCTTTTTTACAGACGGTGGCATAGACAGAAAGCAAATTTTGATTAACATTACTGTTTGGGTTATAGCAGGTCTGGTTTTTGGATACATGATGAAAGTCTATTCTGGAAAAAGGGTGGAGAAGTAAAATTTTATTGTGCTCAATACTTAGTATCTTTTGGTTTATTAGGCAAAAAAGATTCTGTGCTATCTTACATTCTCCAAACTAGTTTAAACAATACACAAATGAGAATATAGAATATATAGATTAATCTTCAATAGTATCTGAGCTGGATGTTGACTTGGTCATCTTTTTTTTCTTACTGCCTTTAACATCCTTAACATGCATTCTGGTACTATCAGAAATTTCAGCTTTAGTATTAGCAGTTTTCTTATCCTTATTATCAACGTAAAACATACCTTTAGAATCGGGCTGACCATATAATTCAGGTGAGATGTATTTACCTTTACGCGGACCTTTTTTATTCAGAACATCTTTACCTTCCTCTGGATTTTGCTGCATATAAGCATCATTACGATTAGCATAAACGGTCCACGAAACCTTTGTATTCGGCGCTCCACCGACTTTAAACTGATTACCATCAATTTCCTCCAGGACATATGGATTTTGACTGGTACCAATGGCAGTTAATTGATAACTGAAGTTGATATTGATCAAATCAAAATACTCAGGAAGTTTAATTGTTGCTACGCCATTACTGTCTAGTGGCACGACACCCCTATACATATTCAGTACCTCATTGGATTCTATAGAAAAATGTTTCAACATTTTGTTGGTCGGATCTTTAGGATGATCAATGAGAAATGTTTTTGTCCCTGTTGCACCTAAGTTACCATTAGAAAACACTCCGTAAAAATTACCTGTACCATTTACTCCTACACCATAGTTTACTGCAGGTGTTGAAGTACCTCTTACTCCAATATGGTCATTAAAATTATGTGTACCTACATATTCAAATTCCGCCACAATTATTTGTCCTACAGGAATTGTTGGATTACTTTGAGCATTAATTACACTTTGGCTACCTGAATGAGTTGCATATATAGTACTATCGGTGTTACTAGCATTTGTAATATTAAATTCAGCGCCGCGGCCTTCTGTACCACTATGGTTAATGTATATTCCATGCCCAACACCATATTGATTACCACCAAAAACAGCTCCAGAAACGGTACCCGAGGCCATTGCAGTATTTGTGTTAACCTCTCCAAAGTAGGCAAACACATCTCCACCGGCTCCAGCAGAAGGCGTTGTTGTATTGTCTGTGGCTAACACATAAGAACCTGTCCCATTATTGGCTGCGAGGTAAGTATAACTTCCTGTGCCACCGGCAGCGTCCAGTAAGTTTGTAATTCCAGTACTATTACCTCCTAAATCGTTGAGAATTCCATTGCCTGATGCTATAATATTACTTATTCCTATTCCTGTTCCTAAATGATTTATGGTCAATCCAGGGTAAGAATTGCTATTTGTCATTTCAATATATTCACCAAATCCTGCGCCTCCTTGGTTTATAAATAATCCGGTAGAATTTGCAGCCGTATTGATGTCCATATCAATATTGATACCGTTAGCATTATTGCCATCGGCAGCCTGATAAAATCGAGCAACAGCGGCATTAGCCGTTGGATTTAAATTAACGACATGAAGTCCCCTACTTGATCCTGAATTTCTAATGTAAGCAGCAGATGAAGTATTAGAATTGTTATTATGGTTCAGTTCTAGAGAACTCCCAAAATTTTGGTCCTGAAGAACCTCAAGTTTCGCCCCAGGTGCTGATTCTGTTATACCGACATTACCATTAGCTGTTAATCTAATTCTTTCGGTGTTGTCTGTTCTAAGCACCAAATCCTCTGCATCTGATGTCCCTATAAAATCAATAGATGGGTCCGTACCAGAATTTCCTGAAAAATCCCATTTTTTTGATGATGACGTTGATGAAGTGCTTAAGCGAATCCATGAAGCACCATCCCAATAATAAAATCCTGGTGTAACCTGGTTAGGTCCTACAGCTGATGTGTTTGTATTATAAACTAATTCCGATACAGTTGGAGTTATTATGGTTTGAACATTAGTTGCTGTTAATGAAATTCTGGGAATTAATAAACCATCATTAGTTGATAAAATATCTAAAGCCGCATTGGGATTTACCGTGCCCACGCCTACTTGAGATTTTGCTGAGAAAATGATAAATATTAATAGTGTTGCAGTATAAATCTTAAACATACTTGATATTTTAATAATACATGGTAAAAGTATGAATTAATCCTTAAAGTTAATTAGTTAAAGATTTAAGAATATTACAATACATTATAAATTTAGATGTTAATAAATGTTATAATTAATGTAAGGAACCAAAAACTCCTGACAACAATTGATTTTATTTTAATTTTAAATCAAGGAGTTAAATGGCAAAGAGCGGAGAAGTATGAAAGTAAGCAAAAGTTTAAATCCTGGCGATTTTAAACACTCTTTTATCATCTTTCAAACTAATATCAACCTTAGAATAATGTTCCGGCCATAATTCTTCAATCATTTCCGGCCACTCAATAAGGATATAAGCATCCTGAGCCAGGTAATCTTCAAAGCCCATATCATAAACTTCTTCTATATCTTTTATCCTGTAAAAGTCAAAGTGATAAATTGGCTTATCCTGGGTATGGTATTCGTTCACTAAGGAATAGGTTGGGCTGGAGACGTTATCCTCGCTTCCTAAAGCTTTAACCAAAGCTTTAATTAAAGTCGTTTTACCAACTCCCATCTCACCAAAGAGTAGATAAACATTCGACTGAGAATGTTTTAAAATATATTTTGAAACGTCTTCAAGTTGATCTAATCCGTAAGTCATAACTAAAATGCAATTTAACTATTTTTAAACTTAGAAATCTAACACCTACCTTAATCCCTGCCTTTGAATGCAGACTAGTTCCTTCAAGAGAAGAAATTTTTTAAGTCTAACCCTTAGGAATTCCGATAATTATCCGGATGGAGGGGCTTTGGCTTCTATGCTTTAGGCAAAAATACTGTAAACGGAATGATCATTTCTTCTAAAGATATACCACCATGCTGAAAGGTATTTCTGTAATACTGAACATAGTAATTGAAGTTGTTTGGATAAGCCAGGAAATAATCACCTTTGGCAAAGACAAAAGAACTGCTCATATTGATACTCGGCAGTCTGATTGAAGATGGGTCCTTTACGGCATAAACTTCTTTCTCATTAAAAGACAAACTCCTTCCTGTCTTATACCTAAGGTTGGTACTGGTATTTTTGTCTCCAATAACTTTTGAAGGATTTTTGACGTTTATTGTACCATGGTCTGTAGTTAAAACAAGCTTAAATCCAAGCCTTTGTGCCTTGATGATCATGTCTAAAAGTGGAGAGTTCTGAAACCAACTCTTCGTCAAAGACCTGTAGGACTTATCGTTTGAAGCTAATTCCTTGATAACCTGCATTTCCGTTTTAGCGTGAGACAACATATCTACAAAGTTGTAAACTACAACCGTAAGGTCATCATTCTTGTATTTTGCGAAATTATCTGCCAATTGCTTTCCACCGTCCAAAGAAGTAATTTTATGATAGGAATGCTTGATGTTCTGACCTAAGCGCTTCAACTGATGTTCAAGAAATTTATCTTCATTAAGATTTTTACCACCTTCATCCGTATCATTCAACCATAATCCTGGATATAATTTTTGCATATCCAAAGGCATCAGGCCCGAAAAAATTGCATTTCTGGCATACTGTGTCGCCGTTGGTAAAATGCTGTAAAAAGATTCTTCCTTTTGTTTTCTGAAGTGGTTATTGATAATAGGCTCAATGGCCCTTAACTGGTCATATCTTAAGTTATCCACAACGACCAGTAATGTGGGTTGATTATCACTTAATTCAGGTAATACTTTTTCTCTGAAAAGTTGATGTGACAAGACCGGTGAATCCTCCGAATTTTTATCAAACCAGGATTCGTAATTTTTAGAAATAAATTTAAAAAAAGCAGCATTGGCCTCCTTTTTTTGGGTTTCTAAAATTTCAATCATAGACGTATCATCAAGCTGATCGAGTTCCATTTCCCAATAGAGTAGTTGTTTATAAACTTCAACCCAGTCTTCATGGGAGTTTACCATCGATAAGTCCATGGATATCTTTCTAAAAGCCTGTTGATACTGAGAGGTGGTATGCTCTGAAACTAAACGACTATGATCTAAATTTTTCTTTAAACTCAATAAGATCTGGTTCGGGTTTACCGGTTTTATCAGATAATCTGCGATTTTAGAACCAATGGCCTCTTCCATAATGTACTCTTCCTCATTTTTAGTTATCATAACCACTGGCAGATTATTCTGCTTGGATTTTATTTCTGCCAGTGTATCAATACCTGATAGTCCGGGCATGTTTTCGTCCAGAAATACCATATCAAAGCGTTCTTCGTCCATCGCTTCCAAGGCTTCCATCCCACTTTGACATGTAGTGACATCATAATTCTTTTTGTTCAAAAACATGATGTGTGGTTTAAGTAAATCTATTTCATCATCTACCCAAAGTATCTTTATATTGCCCATATGCTTATATTTGTTGAAATTAAGTTGAATTTATCTTGAAAAAACAAAACAAACTCAAAATTATAAACGACCCAATATATGGATTTATTACCATTCCAAGTGAACTGATTTTTGATATTATTGAGCACCCTTACTTTCAGAGACTTAGAAGGATATCACAAATGGGATTATCTCATCTGGTTTATCCCGGCGCACAACATACCCGATTTCAACATGCACTAGGTTGTCTTCATTTAATGCAAAAAGCCATAAATACATTGAAGTTTAAAGGTGTTGATATTTCAAAAACTGAAGAAGAGTCCACACTGATAGCCATTTTACTGCACGATATTGGTCACGGTCCTTTTTCACACGCTTTGGAAAATAGCCTGATAGAAGGCTTAAGTCATGAAACGCTATCTGTCAAGTTTATGGAAAAGCTCAATGAAGAATTTCATGGGAAATTAGATTTGGCCATTAAAATATTCAAAGGCAGCTACAAGAAAACATTTTTAAACCAGTTAATATCAAGCCAATTAGACATAGACAGACTGGATTATCTGAAACGAGATAGCTTTTACACAGGAGTTGCTGAAGGAAACATCAATTCTGACAGGCTAATCGCTATGTTGAATGTAAAGGACAATCAACTGCTTATTGAAGAAAAGGGCGCCTATTCAGTTGAAAAGTTTCTGCTTGCCAGAAGATTAATGTACTGGCAGGTTTATTTGCATAAAGCCGGACTTGGCGCAGAGCTCATTCTTATCAAGATCCTTAAAAGAGCTAAAGACCTGATCAGCACAGATCAAAATTTATGCTCAAATAAAACATTAAACTATTTTCTACAACACAACATCACTAAAGATTTTTTTGATGAGCATATTATGAAAGATTTTGCCAAACTTGACGACTACGATATTGTAATGGCTATCAAAGAATGGCAGAGTCATCCGGACAAAGTACTGAGTACGTTGTGTAAGATGGTGATAAACCGAAAGCTTTTTAAAGTGAAGCTCAAAAAAAAAGACATAAAACCATCAAAAATTGAAGATCTAAAATTAAAGATCAAAGAAAAGTACCACCTGACTGATGAAGAAGTCAATTATTTTATTTTCAAGGGTAGCACCTCTAATCAGGCTTACAATTACGATTATCAGAGAATTATGATCTTATATAAAAATGGAAAAATTAAAGAAGTTTCAGAAATTTCAGATCAGCTCAATTTAAAAACTCTGGCAAAACCGGTTGTGAAGTATTACTTATGCTATCCGAAAGATATCCATTAGTTATACAATATTATAAATCACTAAAGTGCCGAAGATTGCTACATTAATCATTTAGTCTTTCATATGCTCATTTAAACTGTCATCTCCTTTTTAAAGAATAGATAGTTGGTTAGGGCAGTGACTGTAAAATTCTATTCTATTTCTTGAGTAAAGTTTTTTTCCTATTTTTGCCAAAATGAAATTTAAAGCAAGTCAAATAGCAGAATTGCTCGAGGGCACAATCATCGGAGACGAAGACGCTGAAGTATTTAAACTTTCTAAAATTGAAGAAGGAGAAAAGGGGTCTTTGACGTTTCTTGCCAATCCTAAATATACTTCATACATTTATACAACCAAGGCCAGTGTATGTATAGTTGCAGATGATTTTGAGAAAACCCAGGACTTATCTACTACACTGATAAAAGTAAAGAATCCTTACGACTCATTTTCCAAATTACTTGAATATTATAATCAAATCAAACTTAACAAGACAGGAATAGACGAACGTGCTCATATTTCGGAGTCCGCAGAACTCGGAGAAAATATATATGTAGGTACATTTGCTTTTATTGGAGATAATGTAAAAATTGGAAAAAACGTAAAAATATATCCCGAAACTTATGTTGGAGACAATGTAAGTATAGGTGACAATTCCATATTATTTCCTGGCTGTAAGGTCTACTCAGAAACAATTATTGGCAATAACTGTGTAATACATGGTAATGCTGTTATTGGTGCTGATGGATTTGGCTTTTCGCCTGACGAGTCAGGTGTTTATAAAAAAGTTCCCCAGATTGGAAATGTTATCATCGGTAATTATGTAGATGTTGGTGCCGGAACAACCATAGATAGAGCAACTCTCGGCTCAACGGTTATTCACGACGGAGTAAAACTGGATAATCAGATACAAATTGCTCATAATGTAGAAATAGGCAAACACACTGCTATTGCTGCCCAAACCGGAATTGCCGGCTCTACCAAAATAGGTGAAAACTGTCTCATTGGTGGCCAGGTAGGCATAGTTGGTCATATCACCATTGGAAATCGGGTAAAAATACAGGCGCAGACTGGCATAGGGAGAAACGTCAAAGATGATGAGGTTTTACAAGGTACTCCAGCTTTAGGATACGGCGATTTCAATAAATCTTACGTTCATTTTAAGAATTTACCAAAACTCATCAAAAAAATAGAAACCCTAGAAAAAAAACTTCATACTTATGAAGAAAAGCAAACCCAGTAACCAAACCACAATTAAAAATGAAGTCAGCTTAGAAGGCGTAGGACTTCATACGGGTGAAAACGTAAAAATCACCTTTAAACCAGCCGATGTTAATCATGGTTTTGCCTTTCAAAGAATTGATCTGGAAGGAAAACCAATCATACCAGCCGACGCCAATCTGGTAACAGATACCCAACGGGGAACCACATTAGAAAAAAATGGTGTAAAAATTCAAACCACTGAGCATGTTCTTGCCGCATGTGTAGGATTAGATATTGATAATGTTCTGATAGAACTTAATGCTTCAGAACCGCCGATCATGGACGGGTCATCAAAATTCTTTGTAGAAGCATTGGAAAAAGCAGGAAAAGTCGAACAAGATGCCGAGAGAGAGGAATATATCGTTAAAGATGTAATTTCATTTGCAGATGAAGATGGTTCGGAAATTATTTTGATGCCTGCTGAAAATTATCAGGTTACAACGATGGTTGACTTTGGCACGAAAGTATTAGGTACTCAAAATGCATCTATCAAATCTGTCAAAGAATTTAAAAAAGAAATTTCTAATTCAAGGACCTTCAGTTTCTTGCATGAAATAGAAATGTTACTGGATAACGGCCTCATCAAAGGTGGCGATCTAAACAACGCCATAGTATATGTAGACAAAGAACTTAATCCGCAAACTGTTGAAAAACTTAAAGAAGCCTTTGGTAAAGATGAAATAAGTATCAAACCTAATGGCATACTTGATAACCTCACACTTCATTACCCAAATGAAGCGGCCAGGCATAAACTTTTAGACGTTCTTGGAGACTTAGCACTTACAGGAACGCGAATACGTGGAAAAGTTATTGCTAATAAACCAGGACATACAGTAAATACACAATTTGCTAAAAAATTAGCAAAAATTATAAAAACAGAAAAAAGGAATAAAGTCCCTCAGATAGATCTGAACGCTCAACCTCTTTTTGACGTTACAGAAATAATGAAGAGGTTACCACACAGACCTCCTTTTTTATTGGTAGACAAAATTTATGAACTCACTGACAAATATGTCGTTGGCATAAAAAATGTCACGATGAACGAGCCTTTTTTTGTTGGTCACTTCCCTGGTCAGCCAGTCATGCCTGGTGTACTTCAGGTAGAAGCTATGGCTCAAACCGGTGGAATTCTGGCTTTAAGCACTGTTCCTGATCCTGAAAATTATTTGACATTCTTCATGAAAATGGACAATGTGAAATTTAAACAAAAAGTGACTCCAGGTGATACTTTAATCTTCAAGCTGGAACTCATATCGCCAATCAGGCGAGGCATTTGTCACATGCAGGGTTACACATACGTTAATGGAAAACTTGCCTCAGAAGCAGAACTCATGGCTCAAATTGTAAAACAAAAATAATTATTTATGAATCAACCGCTAGCCTACGTTCATCCTGGAGCAAAGATCGCAAAAAATGTAGTCATCGAACCTTTCACGACAATACACAACAATGTTGTTATTGGCGAGGGATCATGGATCGGTTCTAATGTAACCATCATGGAAGGGGCAAGAATAGGAAAGAATGTAAGTATTTTTCCTGGTGCAGTAATTTCTGCAATTCCTCAGGACAAAAAATTTGAAGACGAAGATACAGTTACCGAAATCGGAGATAACACCACTATCAGAGAATGTGTTACTATAAACAGAGGAACCTCAGACCGATACAAAACTAAAGTTGGTAAAAACTGCTGGATCATGGCTTATTGCCATATAGCGCACGACTGTATTGTTGGAGATAATTGCGTTTTCTCAAATAATAGTACTCTAGCCGGTCACATTACCGTTGGAGATCATGTTGTATTGGCAGGTATGGCCGCAGTACAACAATTTTGCAGTATTGGGCAACATGCTTTTATAACAGGTGGGTCATTGGTGAGAAAAGACGTTCCGCCTTACGTAAAGGCAGCCAGAGAACCTCTGTCTTACGTAGGTATAAATTCGGTTGGATTAAGAAGACGTGGTTTTGAGACCGAAAAGATCAGAGAGATACAAAATATTTATAGAATACTTTATCAAAAAAACTTTAATAATACTCAGGCACTTTCAATCATAGAAGCTGAAATGGAAGCTACACCGGAGCGAGACGAGATTCTTCAATTTATCAAAGATTCTCAGCGTGGCATAATGAAAGGATACTTTTCGAATTAAAAATTAGTATATAGTGTGGAGTGTTTAGTGTATAGTGAGGAATGTTCAGTGTGGAATAGAGAGTGTCGAATGTGTAATTTGAATTCGAGAATTTCCGCAGATAAGTCAAATTTTGAGTTTGTAATTAAATTGTTGGCATATACAACAGGGATTACATCAATATTAATTAAAGTTTAAAGTACATGAGAGTTCAAAATTTAATAGCTTACAAGAAAGGTTTCGATCTGGCCATGAGCATTTTTAAGATATCTAAAGAATTCCCGAAAGAAGAAACTTACTCACTTACAGACCAGATAAGAAGATCCTCAAGAAGTGTTTGTGCTAACTTGTCGGAAGCCTATTGCAAACGCCGTTATCAAAAACATTTTATTAGTAAATTAACAGATTGTGACGCTGAAAATGCTGAAACGCAAACCTGGTTAGAATTTGCCTTTTCATGTGAGTATATTGAGAAGCAGACCTTCGAAAACCTAAAAAATGAATCAATTGAAATATCAAAACTCATAAATTTTATGATCTTGAATCCAGAAAAATTTGGCTCAAAATCATCTTAATAAAAACTTGACACTAAATACTAATTACTTAACACTAAATAATGGCAACAACAAGTGATATAAGAAACGGATTGTGCATCAAATACAATCATGATATTTTTAAAATTGTAGAATTTCTTCATGTAAAACCAGGAAAAGGTCCAGCATTTGTAAGAACAAAATTAAAAAGTGTAACAACAGGCAAAGTCATTGAAAACACTTTTTCAGCAGGACATAAAATTGATGATGTTCGTGTAGAAACACATAAGTTTCAGTATTTATATAATGATGGTGAGTTTTATCATTTTATGAATGAAGAAGACTACACACAAATAAGATTATTAGAAGCTGCTTTGGACATGCCCGGTTTAATGAAAGAAGGCGAGGTCGTTACAGTAATGATAAATACAGAGAACAATGAACCCTTATCTGTAGAAATGCCACCTAATGTTATTTTAGAAGTAACACATACTGAACCCGGTGTCAAAGGGAACACAGCAACCAATGCTACAAAACCGGCAACAGTAGAGACTGGTTTTGAAGTTAATGTTCCCTTATTTATAAATGAAGGTGATAAAATAAAAATAGAAACCGAAAAGGGAACTTACAAAGAAAGAGTCAAAGAGTAGTCATCACTTCGAGTATGGCTCACTTTTGAAAAAACAATACCCAAAATATTTAGCTGAAAATGAAATTTCCATCTCCACATACCTTAAAGCAAATTGCCACCATATTGAATTGTTCATATGTTGGGGAAGATGAATTTCCAATTGTAGGCATGAATGAGATTCATGTAATCGGTCACGGTGAGATCGTATTTGTGGATCATCCTAAATATTATGACAAAGCCTTACAATCCAAAGCCAGCGTGATTCTTATCAATAAGGAAGTGGAGTGTCCTGAGGGAAAGGCTCTTTTGATTTCAGATGACCCTTTTAGAGATTTTAATAAGCTTACAGATTATTTTGGCGGATTTAAAAAGGCCAGTCAAGACATAAGCGAGACTGCAGAAATAGGAGAAGGCTCAATTGTACAGCCGAATGTCTTCATAGGACATGATGTGAAAATTGGCAAGAACTGTTTGATACACTCAAATGTATCAATTTATGATGGTGTTGAAATCGGAGATAACGTGATCATACATTCTGGTGTCGTCTTAGGTGCTGATGCTTTTTACTACAAAAACAGACAAACCTACCATGATAAGTTAAAGTCCGGTGGTAGTGTAATGATTGAAAGTGATGTTGAATTGGGCGCTAACACCACAATAGATAAAGGTGTTACAGCAAAAACGATTATCAAAAAAGGAACAAAGATAGACAACCAAGTCCAGATTGGTCATGATACCATAATTGGCGAAAGATGTATTATTGCTGCACAGGTTGGTATTGCGGGCTGTGTTGTAGTTGAAGACGAAGTGACAATATGGGGACAGGTAGGTATTGCCAGTGGTCTTACCATAGGCAGGAAGTCAGTTATTTTAGCGACATCCGGAGTAAGTAAAAATTGTGAACCGGGGACAACCTATTTTGGATCACCGGCTGCAGATATCAGAAAAAAATACAGAGAATTGGCTTCAGTGAGCAGGCTGCCTGATGTAATGAACCAATTGAAAAAACATTTGAAATGAGCAATAAAGAATTGGTATTAGAGTTCTTAAATTCAGACTATTATAAGGATGAAAGTGTTTATGAGAAATTCATACACCCGGACGTAACAATAAGTTGGAATAGCAGCGAAGGTTTTTCAAAACTGGACTTTAAAGAATTTAAAGAAATTGTTTTGGGAATGGGTAAAAGTTTTGATACCCTAACAGCGGAAATTAGCCATGCCATAGCAGAGGATAAAAAAGTATCCGTTCGATTTACTTATCATGTAGAAACTTTGGAGCATCCTGAAAGCATTGCATTGGCGCATTTTTTTAGTTTTTGGGAAATCAAGGATGATAAATTGTTCAAGATCTATTTAATGAGTCATCCTGCAGATGAGACACCTGAAAATCTTACATCTTATCTTACGATATAAATTTCAATACTAAAAGACACTTAATAACTATACGAAATCATATAAAAAAATTATTTTTGTTTCAAATTTTTAAAATTATAACATGAGCGTTTTAGTCAACAAAGATTCTAAAATTATAGTACAGGGTTTTACAGGTAGTGAAGGTACATTTCACGCTGGTCAAATGATAGATTATGGTACCAATGTTGTCGGTGGTGTTACGCCGGGAAAAGGTGGAACCACGCATTTGGATAAACCGGTTTTCAATACAGTTGAACAAGCGGTTAAGGAGGCAGGTGCAGACACCAGTATCATTTTTGTACCACCTGCCTTTGCAGCTGATGCCATTATGGAAGCAGCAGATGCCGGTATAAAGGTGATCATTGCCATTACAGAAGGTATTCCTGTTGCTGATATGATTAAAGCCTCAAATTATATTAAGGATAAAGATTGCAGACTTATAGGTCCCAACTGTCCTGGTGTTATTACTCCGGGTGAAGCCAAAGTTGGTATCATGCCAGGCTTTGTTTTTAAGAAAGGAAAAGTTGGTATCGTATCAAAATCAGGAACTTTGACTTACGAAGCTGCTGACCAGGTCGTGAAAGAAGGCTTAGGGATTACAACAGCCATTGGTATTGGTGGTGACCCAATTATTGGAACCACGACCAAAGAAGCGGTAGAACTTCTTGTTAATGATCCTGAAACTGAATGTGTTGTGATGATTGGTGAAATTGGAGGACAGTTAGAAGCAGAAGCTGCTAAATGGTACAAAGAGAGCGGAAGCAAAAAACCGGTTGTAGGGTTCATAGCTGGTGAAACAGCTCCTGCCGGAAGAACAATGGGACACGCAGGCGCTATAGTTGGCGGAAGTGAAGACACGGCTCAGGCTAAAAAGAAAATATTGAAAGAAAGTGGAATTCACGTTGTGGACTCACCTGCAATGATTGGAAAAAAAGTAGCTGAAGTCTTAGGATAATAAATCAAATAGTTTGAAAAAAAAAGCCCGGAAATTCCGGGCTTTTTTTATATATGTTCACTTTGTTGTTTATTTAAACTACGCCTTGTGCCATCATAGCGTCTGCTACTTTAACAAAGCCGGCTATGTTTGAACCTTTAACGTAATCTATATAACCATCTTCCTGCTTACCGTATTTCACACAAGAATCGTGTATGCTATGCATGATGTCTTTCAGCTTTTTATCAACTTCTTTGGACGTCCATCCGTAACGCATAGCATTCTGGGTCATTTCCAGACCAGATGTAGCTACACCACCAGCGTTTGCTGCTTTACCAGGCGCAAATAGAATTTTAGCTTTTTTGAACACTTCAACAGCTTCAGCAGTACATGGCATGTTTGCGCCTTCAGCTACCAAAAGAATTCCGTTTTCAACTAGTTTTTCAGCATGATCTTCACACAATTCATTTTGTGTAGCACATGGAAAAGCCAAGTCGGCTTTTATCATCCATGGCACAATACCTTCATGAAATTTAGCATGAGGATATTCATTTAAATATTCCTTAATACGGCCACGCTTATTATTCTTAAGGTCCTTGATGAATTTCAGTTTGTCCATATCTATGCCATCAGGGTCATACATACAGCCCTGGGAATCCGACATGGTTAGGACTTTTACACCCAGCTCAATGGCTTTCTCAGTGGCGTATTGTGCAACGTTACCCGAACCGGATATCAAAGCAGTTTTACCTTCTAAAGTTTCTCCTTTTGTCTTAAGCATACTCTCTGCAAAATAGACTGCTCCGTAACCTGTCGCTTCTGGTCTGATCATTGAACCTCCAAATGACAAACCTTTTCCTGTAAGAATACCGTTAAATTCGTTCTGAAGGCGTTTGTATTGTCCGAAAAGATAACCGATCTCTCTGGAACCAACACCAATATCTCCGGCAGGTACATCTGTATCTTTACCAATATGCTTATACAACTCTGTCATAAAACTCTGACAAAAACGCATCACTTCAAAATCTGACTTGCCCTTCGGGTCAAAGTCTGAACCACCTTTTCCACCGCCTAATGGTAAAGTGGTTAAGCTGTTTTTGAAAACCTGTTCAAAAGCTAAGAACTTAAGAACACTAAGGTTTACTGTCGGGTGAAATCTCAAACCGCCTTTATATGGTCCAATAGCAGAATTCATTTGAACACGGTAACCTTTGTTTACGCGTACTTTATTGTTATCATCTAACCATGTTACTCTAAACATAATTACACGCTCAGGTTCGGTCATACGGGTAAGCAGCTTATGGCCTTTATACTCAGGATTTTCATTTTCGAAAGGAATTACGGCTTCAGCAACCTCTCTTACAGCCTGAATAAATTCGGGCTCGTTAGGATTACGCTCTTCAACCGATTTTACAAATTTTTCAATTTTTGATTTCATAAATGTCGATATAATAAAAAATTAGACGTTTTTTAATAATATGCAAATATAAACGAATTTTAGCATCTTTATTTAATAAATTAACAATTCAAATTTTACGAATTTTGAGATGTTTTAAAACAATAAATAAATACTGCTTAGACTATAAATTTAGGGGGTCCTTCGATAATTATTTTCAATTTTAATTCAACACCCTTTACTTTTTAAACGGTAAAATTTACAAATAACAATTTGTTTTATTAATGGACCAAAAATTGAAGTTTCAAGTCACGACCTTTTTGGTTTCAGGTTAATAATTTTTCAATTAAAAAGTCACATAAGCCTAAAATCAAGCGGTTAAAATTTATATTTGTTCTGAATATATTTTCCAATCATACCAGATCAATTTGATAGTTGTATTTACAATAAATTGGATTTTGAAGAAGTTATGAATTTATGAAACGGCATTTTTGCTTAATATTTTTCTGCTGCAGCACATTAATGCTGGCACAGGATTTCACAAACCAATGGACGGGCTACTTTTCCTACCTGGACATTAGAGATCTTTCAGTTGGCAACAACAAAGTTTATGCAGCAGCCCAAAACGCGCTATTTGAATATGATCCTCTGTCTGAAACAACCCGTACAACCGATGCCATCAATGGTCTGGATGGCAGTGAGATCTCAGCATTGTATTACTCTGAAAATTTTGGTTTGTCCATGGTTGGATTTGAAAATGGTTTGCTCCAGGTTATTATGGACAATAATGGACAGGTTTTCACAATTGTTGATATCCTGAATAAACAAACCATTTCTCCTGATGCTAAAAGAATAAATCATTTTTATGAATTTGAAGATAAATTATTTATTTCTACAGAATTTGGTATAGCTGAATACAATTTGGCAAACCTGGAGTTTGGTGATTCATTTTTTATTGGAAATAACGGGCAGCAACTAGATATTACTGAAACTACAATCATAGGCAATACAATTTTTGCATCAACAATTGGTGGCGGAATAAGATTTGCTGATGTAAACGATCCTAACCTGGTTGATTTTGATTCGTGGAGTGGCTTTGGCACACCGAATTGGCGAGGTGTTTTAAATTTTAACAGTCAGTTACTTGGTATCCAATTTGGTAACAGACTTATGAGCATTGAAAATAATATTCCGACACTGGTCCGGCAATTTGATGAAACCATCATACAACTGGAAAACTATGAGGGATTTCTGGTCGTGGTTACCAAGAGTAGCGTCCATGTGTTTAATGACAGTTTAACGGAAATCGGTTTTGTTAATAGTCTTTTTGATGGTGAAAATAGTTTTGATACCAATTTTTCAAGTGCTGTAATTGTTGACGAAATACTCTACGTCGGAGACACTGAACTCGGCTTGTTAAAAATGGAAGATTTCAATTCTTCATCATTTACAGCTGTTGGTCCAGATGGCCCAATATTAAATTCCGTATTTAGTTTAACGGCTTTTGATGATGAATTATGGGTAGTATATGGTGAATATACTGAGTTTCTCAATCCGTTTCCTTTGAATGAAAGAGGTATAAGTCACTTTACGGGAGAAAGTTGGTCTAACCTTAGCTTCAACGACCTGAATCAAACCAGAGTTATTGTAGATGCCACAGTAGATGAGAACAACCCCGAAAGGATCTATTTGTCGAGCTTTTATGATGGTCTTTTGGTTCTTGAAAATGAAGAGGTCATTGATGTCATAAACTCATCCAACTCGGGTATTGATAATACCGTTGGCGGAAATGGCCAGGAAATTGAAGGCGATAACAGAGTTGGAGCTTCAGTTTTTAATTCAAATGGTGACTTATACTTTAGCAATGCATTGACTGAAAATCCATTAAAGAGGCTATCAGGAAATAATCAGGTTCAGATTGCCGATATCTCTGAAGATCTTGTTGAACCTCTTGAAACCAGTTCTGCAAAGGTGGTTGCAGACAATTCCGGGAATGTTTATTTAGCTACTTTCGATCTGGGTATATTTGGCTATCAACCCTCTACAGGAAGATCCGGCAGGATTGCCTCTGATGTCGAAGGTGTGGATTTCCCTGAAGTTTTTAATGTGAATCCTCCTATTACCGCTCTTGAATTTGATAACAGCAACAGATTATGGATAGGAACAAATGACGGCCTCAGGGTTTGTTTCAATCCGCAGGCGATGTTTGATGAAAACGCACAACTTAATGTTTCCCCAATTATCTTTTTAGAGGATGGCGTAGCTCAGGAGTTACTCTTTGAACAGTTTATTACTGACTTAAAAACAGATGGAGCCGGAAATATGTGGATCTCTACAGCAGATTCCGGTGTTTTTCAGGTAAGCTCTACAGGCCAGGATATTCTCAATGTTTTCAATCAGGATAATTCGCCACTTCCGTCCAATGCCGTTATAAGTGTTGATATCAATGGTAATACAGGAGAAGTTTTTTTTGGAACCTCCAGGGGTCTTGTTTCCTTTCAAAGCAGAATTACAGAGGGTGTAGACAATCTTGAAAATGTCAGGGTATTTCCTAATCCGGTAAGACCAAATTATACTGGTGTGGTCACTATTGACGGACTTACTGATGATGCCAATGTAAAAATTACAGATATAACCGGAAATCTCGTTTATGAAGAGTTTGCCTCCGGCGGAAGTATTCAGTGGGATACCAGAGCATTTGGAAAACATAAAGTCGCTTCCGGTGTATACATGGTCTTGATAACAAGTGAAGATCAACTGGAAACACAAACTGCAAAAATAATGGTCATACGATAATGTTTATCAAAACCAAAGCCATTGTCCTTTCCACTATAAAATTTAAAGACGCCGATCTTATAGTAAAATGTTACACCGAGGAATTGGGTATTATAAGTTTCATCGTTAAAGGCGTATTGAAATCAAAAAAAGGAAAGTTGAAACCAGCCATGTTTCAAATGTTCAATATTTTGAATATTGAATTTATGTATAGAAACAAAGGTAAACTGGAGTATTTTAAAGAGGTAAAAGTAGAAAAACACCTCAACTCCATTAATACTGATATTTACAAGTCTGCAGTTGTAATGTTTCTTTCCGAGATTATGAAATCGGTAATTTACGAAGAAGAACCCAATAAGTCTCTTTATAATTTTCTTGAAGATAGTATACTGCATCTTGAAGAAAGCCAACAGTATTCAAATTTCCATATAGCCTTTTTAATAAAATTATCATCATATTTAGGATTCTCTCCACATGATCCGGTTCAGTCTAATGACAAATACTTTAATCTTAATGAAGGCTATTTTGAAAATACAGAAACGAAGTACAGTCTTAGCTTGACAAATTCTAACTACCTCAGTGGTTTTTTAAAAAAAGACCTAGAAAAAAGTCATGAGATCAAACTGAGTAAACAGGACAGAAGAAAACTGTTGAGTTTGATAATTGTATATTATGAATTACAAATTGAAAGCTTTAAGTCTCCCAAATCATTAGAGGTTTTAAACAGCATTTTCAATTAAAAATTTTGACTTAGGCACATAGGAAATAAAATTAGTTTGATTTCCAATTAATAAGAATGAATATAACTCTGCGAAACTCTGTGCTTTCTTAGTTTTTCCTTTGTGGTACAGCTATAACACAGAGTAACTCAGGGAAGACCCAAAGCTACACAGAGAGTAATTCCATAGTTAAAATACACAATATCAAACATTTAAAATTATTAATTATATACCTAAGTCAATAAAAATTTAAGATTTTTCAGGATACCAATCCATGAATTCTACCACAATCTCTTCGCTTTTAGAGTTCACAACGCTTCTGAATTCCTTTGTGTTGTAATAGAAAGTATCGCCATCTTTAAGGCCTCTGTAGTGGTATGGAATAACTTTTTTCGGTTTAAAATCTAAAACGGCATCTGCTGCAATTTCTGGATGCATGGTGTAAGGTAAGTTCATACATACAAAAGCCAGATCTATGTCTCTGAGCTGTCTCATCTCAGGTATATCCTCAGTATCACCGCTTATGTAAACTCTGTAGCTGTTTCTCGTAAGCACATAACCATTACCTCTGCCCTTTTCGTGAAATTTTTTTCTTTCTTCGGTCGTATTGTACATTGGTATCGCCTCTACATCCATATTATTGTATGTTATGGATTTACCGTTTTTGAGCACCTTAGCGCTTTCCTTCAGATCATCCGATAATTTATCAAAAACTGCATACGGTGCAATGATTTGGAAAGTTTGAGGTAAAAACTCTAAAGTTTCTCTATTAAAGTGATCACCGTGAATATCGGTAATCAGCACCAACGTAGGATCAGGTAAGTTCGCAAAAGTGTCCTCATTTCCAACCGGATCCACATAAATAACCTCCTTTCCCCATTCCATTACAAATGTAGCATGTTGAATTGCCGTTATTTTTGGATTGTCTGTGTTTTCAGGTTTTTCTTTTAACGAAGCTTCACTTTCTTTTTTATCTGATTTACAGGCAATAATAAGAATGAAAGCAAAAAATAATAGTGTCTTTTTCATACTTTTTTAATCAAAGCTAAACATATAATAATATCCAGCATTAAATTTTAAAAATAATTAAGATAGGAGATTCAACTTCTAAATACGACTATTGTTCAATAAATATATAAAATAGTTTAAAAGGTTTTTCTTAGCCTAAATCTTTTCTGGGCATTCCATTGAAGTGGTAAAAATGAAATATTAAAAAAAAGAAGCTGTCTATATGGAAGAACTGCCGAGCTTCAATAAAAAAAAGCTCAGTTTACACTGAGCTTTTTATGTAGCGAGGAGCAGCCCCGAAGTGTCGGGGGAACTGCCGACCTCAAATGAAAAAACCCAGTTTTCACTGGGCTTTTTATGTAGCGAGGAGCAGAATCGAACTGCCGACCTCCGGGTTATGAATCCGACGCTCTAACCATCTGAGCTACCTCGCCAAAACTGGAGGTACAAATTTTGAAAAAAACAAGCACCTTCGTTTTTGAGCTTGCAAATATAAAATTATATTATTTTTTAGCAATCTATTCTTTAGAATAAATTCAGGATGCTGTAATATTTTTATCATAACCTGGGATTCCTGCAAATTAAATTCGAATTTTAAACAAATACTTTTGCTCTTTCAAATAAATGCATATATTGCTTTTCTTAAAATCACGATTCATGAGCGAGAAAAAAAAGTATGAGTTAGAATTTCCTATACAGGCTTCACCGAGCTTGTTATTTCAATATATTTCAACACCCTCCGGAATGAGTGAATGGTTTGCAGATAACATAAATTCAAGGGGAGAAATCTTTACTTTTATCTGGGGCGAAAGTGAAGAAGAAGCCAAATTGCTTACTAAAAAAAGCGGAGAACGCATAAAAATGCGTTGGCTTGATGATGAAGATACCTCATACTATTTTGAAATGAGAATCCAGGTCGATGAAATTACCAAAGATGTTTCCCTAATGATCACGGATTTTGCAGAAGAAGATGAGATTGAAGAAAGCAAAATGCTTTGGGAAAATATGATCTCAGATCTTAAGCAGGTACTTGGTTCAAAATAACTTATAATTTATGGTCAACATTAATGGCGAAATTTTAGATAATAACTCTAAAATTTCCGTTAATAACAGAGGTTATCAATACGGTGATGCCCTTTTTGAAAGTATACGAGTCATCAATTCCAAGGTTATTTTCTGGGAATCCCACTATTTCAGGTTAATGTCTTCAATGAGGTTGCTAAGGATGCAGATTCCTATGGCGTTTTCTCCTGAAAATCTGGAAAATCTAATTATAGAAACGGTCAAGGCAAATAGTCTGGAAAACTCTCCGGCTAAGGTAAAGATAAATATCAACAGAAAAACCGGCGGATTATATTATCCTGAAGATAGAAATGTTGATTATGTCATTTCATGTATGCCACTGGAAAGTCCTTTTTTTACATTAGATAAAAGTTTTTATGAAATTGAACTTTTTAAAGATCATTTTGTGAATTCGGGTTTACTTTCCACACTAAAAACAAATAACAAGATTATAAACATATTAGCCAGTATTTACGCTCACGAAAATAGTTATCACAACTGCCTTCTACTCAATGAGAAAAAAAATGTAGTTGAATTTTCTAATGGTAATATTTTTCTTGTAAAGGATAAGATTATCAAGACGCCGCCACTGTCAGATGGATGTTTAAAAGGTATTGCGAGAGAGAAAATTATAAATATTCTCGAAAAATCTACGGAATTTGAACTACAACAGGAAAGCATTTCACCTTTTGAACTTCAAAAAGCTGATGAAATGTTTATGACAAATGCCATAACCGGAATCAGGCCAATAAGCAAGTATCGGAAAAAAGAATACAGCTCTGAAGCTGCTCAAAATTTAGTTGGAAAATTGAATGCACAAGCCAGACTCGCCTAATTATAGTTGTAATTTTCAGGTGCATTAGACCATATTAAGAAATCACCGCCAATCTTTCTGACTTTTGCATTCCAGTAGGATGGTCTGTCACATGCAAGTATTTCTGAAGATTTCAATTGGTTCTCCAGATACCATACTTCATTTTGTATCTCGTCTTCCAACTGCATTTCTCCCCAGCCAGAATATCCGAGAAAAAACTTAATATCCTGATGATCTATTTCTGCATTGTTAATTAAGGCCATAACCCTTTTGTAGTCGCCACCCCAATATAATTCTTCTGTAATTTTTACACCACCTTCAATAAGATTTGGCTTATTGTGCAGGAAATAAAGCTTATCCTTTTCAACTGGTCCACCATCAAAAACCATAAATTCTTTTTCAACTTCGGGTAGCAGATCTTTTAAATTGTCTTCTATAGGTTTATTAATAATAAATCCTACAACACCATCTTTATTAAAATCAGCGATTAAAATAACTGCTCTGTTGAAAGTCACATCGCCTAAGATGTTTGGTTTTCCAATAAGAACGCTACCTTTTTCTATTTTTAGATCTGCTGCCATACACTATATTTAAAATTAAAAGTACAAAAAAAAGACCTTATTAAAAATAAGGCCTTAAATGTTTTAAATCAGGTCTTAGACTAATTTACTGCTTTCTGTAATTCAGAACCAGCTTTAAACTTTACAACATTTTTAGCTGCAATTTTGATAGTTTTTCCTGTTTGTGGATTTCTACCTTCACGGGCTGCTCTTTTAGAAACAGACCAAGATCCGAAACCTACTAAAGACACACGATCACCTTTTGCCAATGCACCTTCCACATGGTTTAAAAATGATTCTAAAGCCTTTTTAGCCGCTGCCTTTGATACACCAGCATCTTCTGCCATAGCATCAATTAAGTTTGTTTTGTTCATAATAATTGTTTTAGGATTTATTTATACAAAAATTCATCTACAAATTTATACGTAATATCAACCTATGCAAGACTTTGAAGCATAAATCTAATATATTGTTAAATAATTTAACTTTTTATTAACACTTAAGACACTTTTCTATAGATTAAAGTACTTTAGAGTCGTTTTCCAACTTAAAACCATTGAGCAAATCCCTGGTCTTCATTAGTTTTTTTCCTGATAATTTGAGTTCTAATATTTCTACTAAACCATCATTTACAGCTACAAAAAGAGATTTATCCTTTTCTATGATTTTACCGACAGGATAACTATGTGTTATGATCGAATAATCAACTTTGGCAATTTTTGATGAAATTGTCTGGTCTCCGGAGATTATGTTGGTCCATGCCAAAGGATATGGTGAAAGTCCTCTCACAAAATCATAGATTGCTTTTGCACTGCTTTGCCAATTAATCCTCGTATTATCCCTGTTAAGTTTAGGTGCAATTTTCAAATCATCACTTTGATTCTGTTTTTTAGGTTTTACTACATTATGTTCAATATCCCTAATGGTCTTTAAAACAAGTTCTACACCTGTAGGAATCATTTTGTTGTATACACTTTCCAAATTGTCTTCATGCTCAATTTTTAAATCAACACTGTCTATAATTTCGCCGGTATCAATTTTGTCATCAATAAAAAATGTCGTTAATCCTGTTTTTGATTCTCCGTTCATTATTGCCCAATTTATTGGAGCTGCTCCACGGTATTGAGGCAATAAAGAAGCATGAAGATTAAATGTACCATATTCCGGAAATTCCCATATCTGCCTGGGAAGCATCCTGAAAGCCACAACGACAATAAGATTTGGGTTTAACTCTTTAATTTCCACCAAAAACTCATCGGACTTTAAGTTTTTTGGTTGAAGGACAGTGATACCTTGTTTTACAGCATACTCTTTAACCGCAGAGGCCTTGATTTTTCTTCCTCTTCCAGCTGGTTTATCCTCTACAGTTACAACACCAACCAGCTTATATTTTGACTTATAAATAGCTTCTAACATAGGTACGGAAAATTCTGGCGTGCCCATAAATAGGATTCTTAGGTTTCTCATATCTTTTTATATAAATTATTTGAAGTTAATTCCACTTCATTTTTTTCGAGTAATTTTTCCAGCACCAAAAATATTACTTCGCTGCTTGTATCAATTTTTTTAGCAATATCCGCAGAGGTAATACGCTCTTCTTTAAGTATTTTCAGAATTTTACTTTCAACTTCTTTTTGAGAAAGTTCATCATTTTTTATTGAATTTGAAGTACATATTGAACATATTCCACAAGGTTTTTCAGCAACTTCTCCGAAATACTCCAGCAACTTGACCTGATAACATATGTTGCCATCCTTGATAAAGGCAACGACAGCCTCTATTTGTTTTATTTTTTGATTTCTGTAGGCCGAGATATTTTTGGAGTGAATGTTTATTCCCCTATCATCTTCTCTTGGTTGAAGCATTTTAAAACTCAGGTCATGCTGCATGAGCTTTAAATTTATAATGCGCTGCTCTTCAAGTTCCTTGAGTTGAATCATAATCTGCTTTTCAGAAATTTTTGCATATTTAGACAAATAAGCAAAATTTATATTTGTCATAAAATCAAATATTCCGGAGTAATTTCGTAAAATCATAGTAACAAACCGATGGTATTTGGGGTATTTTCTCAAATAATCAAAGAGATGTTCGTGTGAAATAATGATCTGGATTTTTGCAAAAATCTGATAATGTTGTTCTAAGCTTATTACACTTAATTTATCCAGAATCTTTAAAACTTCATAACTAAGGCTCAGATCTAATTTATATCTTTTACAGAACAGAGCCAGGTCTATTCCAAAATTTTCTCCTGAACCTTCTCCATAGGCAATTTGAAGGTAGCTCATTAAATGCCTGTAAACCTGCTTTACAGCATTTATATCCGGTATTTTATCTAAAAACTGATATTTTAATCTCTTGAAATCTGTTTGGTTGTATGTCAAAACAGCTTTGGCCATATTACCATTTCGACCTGCTCTACCTATTTCCTGATAATAGCTTTCCAGTGATTCCGGTAAATCTATATGAAAGATCATATCTACATCGGGTTTGTCTATACCCATACCAAAAGCGGTTGTAGCTACAACAATTTTATAGCTTCCACTCAGCCATTTTTCAAGAATATCCTGTCTCTCTGAGTTCCTAAGGCCGCCGTGAAAAGCGACAGAACTTTTATGGTTTTGATTTAAAAGTCTGGTATAGTCAACGGTTGCTTTTCTACTTCTCACGTAGACTATTCCAGAGGATTTACATGCATTTGCTTCATCTAACAGAGCACGCCATTTATTATCTGTTTGTTTTATGTGTATGGCTATGTTATCTCTTTTAAAACTTGATTTAAATACCCTGGGATTTTTGAGTTTTAGTTGTTCTTCAATATCCTTTTGAACCTTTGGCGTGGCTGTTGCTGTCAATGCCATGAATGGCACTTGAGGATGCAGGTCTCTCAGGACCGAGACTTCTAAAAATGCCGGTCTGAAATCATGTCCCCACTGTGATATGCAATGTGCTTCATCTACTGCAACCATGCTTATATTCAAGTATTTTATGCGCTCTTGTAATACAGAGTTTTGTAATTTTTCAGGAGACAAGTAAAGAAACTTGAATTCACCATTCCTTAAATTATCAAAAATAATTCCGGTTTCATTATAGCTTAATCCTCCTTTGAGGTACATTGCTTTAATACCTTTACTGTTTAAAGCCTGAACCTGGTCCTGCATCAGACTTATGAGAGGTGAAATTACAAGACAGACGCCTTTTTTCAATAAACCGGCAATTTGAAAACATACAGATTTACCTCCTCCGGTTGGAAAAAACACACATGTATCGTGGTTATTCACACACGAAATTATTGCTTCTTCCTGAAAACCTCTGAACTCATTATATTTCCAGTATTTCTGTAGTATGTCCTGGGGCGAAATCATCTATCATTTAAGTATGAGAGCATAAATTCTGCTCTGTTTTTTATGCTTGACTTAGGCACTTCAATCAAATCATATCCTAAAGCGGAGTAGGTCTCAATGAGAAAATGTTGTATCTGCGTGGCCAAACGTAAATCTTCATATCTTTCAGAATCTGACGTATAAATATCCTGCCAGATAGGAAACCAAAAGACTTTGTCGTATTTATATAACCGATTGGCCTCAGTGAAACGACTGGGATAACTGGTTTTTACCATATCAAGATAGGCTGTGATATCCGGCAAACCTCGGTCAATAAAAACAAACTTTGAGTCAATTTGCTTTGCAGAATAAAATTGTTCCTTACGTTTTTCAAGAAGCTTATCACTAAAAAGCAAAGGCTCTTTCTGAAATAAGTGTGATATACCGTTTTGTCTGGCTTCCTGAACAATTTCTCTTGAAATCTCTTCAAAACAATCATAACCAATATCCGAAAGGTGCTTCAAAACTGAAGTTTTTCCAGTAGATGGCGCTCCTATAAGAAGAATCAGCTTAGCCTGTTTTTGCATTTATAAACTACTTAATAATTATATTTTGCAAATTAATTATATTTGGTTAGATAGCTATCCCAAAATAATAGTAAGGCTTATATTTGCATAAAAAGTTATTTTGAGCACTAAATCAAACGAATTTTATAAAAAATTAGAACAGCGTTTGGAAGAAACTTCAGACTGGCCAAGCGAATATGTTTTCAAATTCATTGTTCCCACTGAAAAAGATAAAATAGATAAAATATCAGGCTTCTTTAATCATTCCGGTGCTGTCATTGAGACCAAACAATCCTCAAAAGGAAATTACACAAGTCTCTCTATCAGGTTGGAAATGGAATCTCCCGAGCAAATTATCAAAAAATACAAATTAGTTGGGTACCAAATTGAAGGTGTAATTTCACTATAACTTAGCTTTAATTTTATAAATTGCAGTCCTAAATATTAAATTTTGACAGAATATCTCGAATACAATTCAAACAGAAATCAACTAGTGATTCCTGAGTATGGAAGACATGTTCAAAAAATGGTTGAACATTGTCTCGAAGAAAAAGACAAAGAAGAAAGAACAAAAATGGCTTATGCAGTGGTAGATGTTATGGCCAACATGAACCC
Source organism: uncultured Psychroflexus sp. (assembly GCA_913062845.1). Taxonomy (GTDB): domain Bacteria; phylum Bacteroidota; class Bacteroidia; order Flavobacteriales; family Flavobacteriaceae; genus Psychroflexus. The sequence continues at coordinate 34,705 of CAJXVZ010000010.1, read as the reverse complement.
AAATCACAAGGATGCTAATGATTATCAGCAAAAACTTTGGGACCAATTGTACATTATCAGCGACTTTTCACTCGACGTGAACGCTCCTTACCCTATGCCTGACAGAGAAGAGATTTTTAAAAAACCTGAACCCTTAAAGTATCCTCAAAATCATCCTAAATACAGATTTTATGGTAACAATATCAGTTTAATGATAGATGAAGCTATAAAAGTTGAAGATGGTAAACTCAAGGAAGCACTGGTCTACAATATTGCCAACCACATGAAAAAATGCTTTCTGAACTGGAACCGGGATTCCGTAAAGGATAGCGTAATTTTCAAACATCTTGAAGAGTTAAGTGATGGTAAATTAAGTCTAAAAACAGATGACGAAACTCTGAGTGAATCTTCTAATCTTGTAAGGCAAAATCACTCAAAAAAATATAAAAAGAACTATCGCAATAAAGGTAGAAAACGCCAAAGAAAATGAGTTCATTCGTTATAGAAGGTGGTCACCAGCTCAAAGGAGAAATAACTCCACAGGGTGCCAAAAATGAAGCTTTACAGATTTTATGTGCTGTATTAATGACACCTGAAAAGGTGGAGATAAATAATATACCAGACATCAGAGATGTCAATAAACTAATAGATATTCTTGAAAATCTGGGTGTAAAAATTCAAAAATTAGGTAAGGGGCATTTTACCTTTAAAAGTGATAGTCTTAACCTGGAATATCTGGAAAGTGATCAATTTAAAAAAGAAGGAAGTGGCCTCAGAGGCTCTATAATGATTGTTGGCCCTCTATTGGGTCGTTTTGGAAAAGGTTATATACCAAGGCCTGGTGGAGATAAGATCGGTAGACGACGACTTGACACACATTTTGAAGGCTTTATTAAATTAGGTGCTAATTTTCGTTACAATAAAGAAGAACGATTTTACGGTGTTGAAGCCCCGAAAGGCTTAACCGGTACAAAAATGTTACTTGAGGAAGCTTCGGTAACTGGTACAGCCAATATTGTAATGGCTGCTGTATTTGCCGAAGGCGAAACAGAGATTTATAACGCCGCATGCGAACCATACATCCAGCAACTCTGCAAAATGCTGAATGGGATGGGCGCTCAGATAGAAGGCATTGGTTCGAATCTACTGCGTATCACAGGCGTGAAAGAATTGAAAGGTTGCTCGCATATTGTTTTGCCTGATATGATAGAAATTGGTTCATGGATAGGACTTGCAGCAATGACGAAAAGCCAGATTACAATTAAAAATGTAAGCTGGGAAAACTTAGGCCTGATACCTTCAACATTTGAAAAACTCGGTATTAAACTACAGAAAAAGGGAGATGATATTTTTATCCCCGAACATAAAAAAGGATACGAGGTAAAAAGCTTTATTGACGGCTCTATAATGAATATTTCCGATGCACCATGGCCGGGATTTACTCCGGATTTACTGAGTATTATGCTGGTAGTCGCCACACAAGCCAGAGGCAGTGTGCTTATCCATCAAAAGATGTTCGAAAGCCGTTTATTCTTCGTTGATAAATTAATAGACATGGGCGCTAAGATCATTTTGTGTGACCCACATAGGGCTACGGTTATAGGTCACGATTTCAAATCTCAGCTTAAAGCGACAACCATGACCAGTCCGGATATCAGAGCGGGAATTTCTTTACTTATTGCTGCACTTTCAGCCAAAGGAACTTCCACCATTCACAATATTGAGCAAATAGACCGTGGGTACGAAAATATAGATGAACGTTTAAAGGCCATCGGGGCTAAGATTCATCGTTATGATTAGCTTTTACCCGGCAAAAAGATGTTGTATTTGTCTGTCCTGAGCGTAATAAGCGCTTAAAACTTCAAAGTAAACACCAATAACAAAAACCTACATTCTGATAACCTCATAAAAAAACTCTTTTTTAACCGCAAAGAACACCAAGTAAGCGCGAAGTTCGCAAAGAATTAATTAAGCTAAGCTCAACAATAAAATAAAACAAAATAAACCAGAAACTTATAACCCCATAACCTCAAAAAAAAAAAAAAAAAAAAAAAAAAAAACTAAAAACCCAAAAAACAAAAAAAAAAAAAAAAAAAAAAAAAAAAAATGCCCATAATCCTTCCAGTTAAAGATAAAAATCCAAAAATTCCAGATGATTGTTTTATAGCTGAAAACGCAACAATTGTTGGTGATGTGTCTATGGGGAATCAATGTAGTGTTTGGTTTAATGCTGTAATACGTGGTGATGTGTATTATATAAAAATCGGCAATAAGGTAAACGTACAGGATGGGGCTGTCATACATTGCACTTACCAAAAGTATCCAACCCATATTGGCAATAATGTTTCAATTGGTCATAACGCTATTGTTCATGGCTGCACAATTCATGATAATGTATTGATTGGTATGGGAAGTATAGTCATGGACAATTGTATTGTACACTCCAACAGCATCATTGCAGCAGGTGCTGTGCTTACTCAAAATACAGTCGTAGAATCAGGAAGCATTTATGCCGGAACACCTGCAAAAAAGATAAAAGACATCAGTCCTGAATTAACTTCCGGGGAGATAGACCGTATTGCTAATAATTATGTAAAATATTCAGGTTGGTTCAAGAAGTAAGTCCTTGAACAAAAGTCTTCACTATTATCAATAGCCGTTTTCTAAACTGGTAAAAATCCTGAAATACCTTCAGCTGAATTTCATGAATTATTCATTTGGAATTGACAAGGTTACTTTTGTACCTTGATCCACCTCAGATTCTATTTTTATCTCTCCATGGTGTTTTTTTATGATTGAATAAACCATAGATAAACCCAGGCCTGTTCCTTGTCCAAAGGTTTTTGTTGTAAAGAATGGTTCAAAAACCTTATTGAGATGCTCTTTTGGTATACCAGAGCCATTGTCTTCAATACATATTGTGCATTTATCAGCCTCATTCAGGGTTTTGATCCTAATAATACCATGATCATCAATAAAATCCAGAGCATTGCTTAGAAGATTTAATATCACCTGTTGTAATTCACCAATATTAGCATGGACAAGACAAACTTTATCTTTAAATTCCTTTATAATGCTGATCTCTCCAACAATCTTATGTTGCATAATCAAAAGGCAATCCTCAATGATCTTATGCATATCACATGATTCCTTCGAACCCTTACCCGTTCTACTGTAGCTATTTTAGCTTTTTACAATTTTTGTTGCACGTTCTTCCCCTGATTTTATCCAACTCAGGTATTCTTTTAATTCTTCTTCATTTATGCCATTAGACTTTTCGAGTTCCTGATATATTACTCTTATTCCGCCATGAATATAATTAAGAGGGTTATTTAATTCATGAGCTATACCAGCAGTCAGAATTCCTAATGAAGCCATTTTTTCAGATTCAATGAGTTGGGATTGAGTAGCCTTTAAATCATTCAGGGCTATTTTTAATTCTTTATTAGACCTTTGCAACTCTTTTGTTCTCAGTTGAACCTTTTGATCCAAAATTATATTTTGCTCATTGATTATTCTTGCGTTTTCTTTTGCCATTTCCAGGTTTTTCTTTTGAGAAGCCTCATTTTGTCTTCTTAAGCTATTAATCTTTTCCGCTAAAGCTATAGAAAGTAAAACGGCTTCGATTGCAGATCCAAATGTCATAGAAGCCTGAAAATACCACCGATAAGGCAAGACTCCTATATTCATCAAGGCAAAAATGATAACACTAATCAAAAATATCAACCAGGCCAGAAGAAATATCTTTGCCGGTCTGTAGCCTCTTAAAGTCAATTTTACTGAGGCAATCAAGTCAATAAAAGAGCCGTAGAGCGCAGTGAGGTTGATCCAATGAAAAGCCAGAACATCCCAATCCAAAATCAGGCATAAAACACCAAAAGCTACAAGCAAATGTATAGCATAGAGTAACTTTGCGTATTTAGGAAGCTTTTGTCTTAGGTTTAAAAAATTTATGATAAAAACACCGTAGCAACTACAACAAATGCAGCAGAAATTAAGGTGAATTTACTGTTTATTAAAGGTCAGTCATAAGTTATATATCGATCAGTGTAGCCAAACAACGCAAGCTGAGCAAAGATTAAAGTAAAAAGATAAGTTACGTAATAAGCATAGCTTTTGTCTCGCGTTAGAAAATAAAGCACAAAATTATAGAGAAACATCACGAGTATAATACCGGAAAATATACCGTACAAATAGTCCTTAAGTGTTAATCTTTCTATGAGTTTGTCGTTTTTAACAACGTCTATTGGAATAACTATTGGCTTAGAACTATAAATCCTAAAATAATAATCCTGAATATTTTGAGATACAGGAAACACAAAATCTGTACTGGCATAAGGCCTGGTATTAAATTTAAAAGCTTGTCCTGTCTGAGTCTGCATTTTAAGTTTACCATTCCTATCTTTTGTCCAGAGCTCTATGGTATCTAAAAGTGAATAAGAGAGATGAATAAAATTATCATCTTGCGCCAAAGCGCCGGGAATATCAAGTTTGACAGTTACCCAGTTTCCATTATCGAATTTTAATACGCCATCTTTTGAAGGCTTATAATTAAGCTGATTTAAGCTTTCACCCTTTGTGTTTTGATCTAGTTTAGTAGAAGATACAATGACATCTTGTGCTGATATTTCATTCAGGCAAAAAAAACTGATAAATAATAATATGGTAAAACAATATCTTTTCAAGTAAACTCCATTCAATGTGTCATCAACAAATATAAAATAAATTGGACATTAGCTTTTCTGTAATATCATCATTTGATACAAATTAAATAGGTTCTCAATTCATCAATAAGTTTCTCTTAATTATCTTTGCCCAAATTTTAAAATTCATGATCAATATAACTTTACCAGATGGTAGTGTAAAACAGGTAGAAAACGGATCCACGCCCTTTGATGTTGCAAAAAGCATTAGTCATGGCTTAGCCAGAAATGTAATTTCGGCCTCATTCAATGATAAAACGGTAGAGGTTACAACTCCTTTAAAACAGGACGGTGACTTGGTTTTACACACTTTTGACAGTAAAGAAGGTAAAAAAGCCCTATGGCACTCAGCTGCACATTTGATGGCACAAGCGATTTTAAAATTTTATCCTGAAGCCAAATTGACCATCGGTCCACCGGTTGATCAAGGATTTTACTATGATATAGATTTTGGAAATGAAAATATTTCTGAAAAAGAATTTCCAAAGATCGAAAAAGAAATCATTGCAACTGCAAGACAAAAGCACGAGTTTAAACTGCGTGAAGTCACAAAAGATGATGCCCTGGCGTATTACAAAGACAATCCATTCAAAACAGAATTGATTGAAAACCTTGAAGATGGCGAGATCACTTTTTGTGATCATGACGACTTTACTGATTTGTGCCGTGGCGGTCACATTCCAAACACGGGTTTTATAAAAGCAGTAAAATTATTATCAGCTGCAGGTGCATACTGGAGAGGAGATGAAAAAAATAAACAGCTTACACGAATTTATGGCATTGCATTCCCTAAGCAAAAAATGCTAACGGAACATCTGGAGTTATTGGAGGAAGCTAAAAAAAGAGACCACAGAAAGTTAGGTAAAGCCTTAGAGCTGTTCACTTTTTCTCAAAAGGTTGGACAGGGCTTACCACTATGGTTACCGAATGGCGCGGCCTTACGGGAAAGATTAGAAAATTTCCTTAAAGATGCCCAAATGAAAGCCGGTTATGAACAGGTTATTTCACCACATATTGGTCACAAAGATTTATATGTGACATCCGGTCACTATGCTAAATACGGGGAAGACAGTTTTCAACCCATTTCAACACCTAAGGAAGATGAAGAGTTTTTGCTAAAACCGATGAACTGCCCTCACCATTGTGAGATTTTCAATTCCTATTCATGGAGCTACAGAGAATTACCTAAACGATATGCTGAGTTTGGGACAGTATACAGATACGAACAAAGCGGAGAACTGCATGGCTTAACAAGAGTAAGAGGATTTACTCAGGATGATGCCCACATATTCTGTACACCAGACCAACTTGACGAAGAATTCAAAAATGTGATTGACCTTGTCCTTTATGTCTTTGGTTCGCTTGGTTTTGAAAACTTTACGGCACAAGTCTCTTTGAGAGATCCTGAAAACAAGGAAAAATACATTGGCTCTGATGAAAATTGGGAAAAAGCAGAAAATGCGATCATAAAAGCCGCAAAAGACAAAGGCCTGAACTATAAGATTGAAACCGGTGAAGCCGCATTTTATGGTCCAAAACTAGACTTCATGGTTAAAGATGCCCTACAACGTGAATGGCAATTAGGAACAATTCAGGTAGACTACAATTTACCGGAAAGATTCGATCTTACTTACAAGGGCAGTGATAATGAATTACACAGACCTGTGATGATCCACCGTGCACCATTTGGCAGTATGGAACGTTTTATAGCTATATTACTTGAACATACAGGTGGTAATTTCCCGCTTTGGTTAACCAATGAACAGGCTATCATATTATCTATCAGTGAGAAATATGAAAATTATTCCCAAAATGTTTTAAAATTGCTTAAAAATCACGAAATTCGCACCCGTTCTGACAACAGGAGTGAAACTATGGGTAAGAAAATCCGTGATGCGGAAACTCAAAAAATCCCTTTCATGCTTATTGTCGGCGAAAATGAGTCTGAAAATCAGACAGTTTCAATAAGGAAACACGGTGGTGAAGATCTGGGTGAAATGCCTATTGAGGATTTTGTAAATTTGATCCAGTCTGAAATAGAAGCTGATAAGAAGACCTTTAAAATATAAATTGAAGTTTAATTAAAACCTACATTAAAAATTAGAAGAAGAAATACAAATTACGGTCGTAGAGAAAAACGTGAGGATAAGCATCGTGTAAACGACAAAATCAGAGCACGTGAATTGAGAGTAGTCGGAGATAATGTTGAAATGGACATTTATCCGTTAAAGAAAGCTTTGAGCATGGCTGAAGAGCAAGGCTTGGATTTGGTTGAAATCTCACCAAATGCAGAGCCGCCTGTAGCTAAAATAATGGACTATAAAAAGTACCTTTATGAGCAAAAAAAGCGCGAGAAAAAACTCAAAGCCAAAGCTTCAAAGGTTGTAGTCAAAGAAATACGTTTTGGCCCAAATACAGACGACCATGATTACGAGTTTAAAAAGAGAAATGCCATAAAATTCCTTAAAGATGGTGCGAAGTTAAAAGCCTTTGTTTTCTTTAAAGGACGTTCTATAGTTTTCAAAGAGCAAGGTGAAATACTACTTTTAAGACTCGCCCAGGATATAGAAGATTATGGTAAGGTTGAACAAATGCCTAAATTGGAAGGTAAAAGAATGATCATGATGATTGCGCCGACCACCACCAAAAAATAAAGCGATAATAAATCAATATAAACAATGTCAAAGAAAATTAAATTTAAAACAAAATCAAGTGCTAAAAAGCGTTTTAAGTTGACCGGAAGCGGTAAATTAAAGCGAAAGCATGCTTTCAAAAGACACATTCTTACGAAGAAGTCTAAGAAAAGAAAGCTAAGACTTACTCACGATGCGATTGTGGACAAGTCAGATGAGAAAAACATCAAGCAGCAACTCGGCTTGAAATAATATTTCTCAGGTAATAACAATAAATTATTAACCCTGGAGTATGGCTCAAAAAAGTTCCTGAAAAAAGGACGCCTGCTACAAAAAACAAAAAATTATGCCAAGATCAACAAATTCAGTCGCTTCAAGAGCGAGACGAAAAAAAATAATGAAGCTGGCCAAAGGCTATTACGGAAGACGTAAAAACGTTTGGACTGTTGCAAAAAATGCAGTAGAAAAAGGTTTACTTTATGCTTACAGAGACAGAAGAGCAAAGAAAAGAAACTTTAGAAAATTATGGATTGTAAGAATTAATGCTGCTGCAAGAATGCACGGTATGTCTTACTCACAATTCATGGGTAAACTCAAGAAGAGCAATATAGAACTTAACAGAAAAGTTCTTGCTGATCTTGCAGTGCACAATCCGGAAGCTTTTAAAGCTGTAGTAGAAAAAGTAAAGTAAATCTTAGTTAACCTTATTATCGCTTAAAAATCCCTTTCTTTTTGGAAGGGATTTTTTTTTGAAAAACAGATCAATAAGTTTTCTTCACCCAGAAAATCATAACACAATTTAACAAAAAAAGCCTCCAGGTAATTCCTGAAGGCTTTGGGTGGCTGACCGGGTTCGAACCGGCGACCCTTGGATCCACAAACCAATACTCTAACCAACTGAGCTACAGCCACCGTTTTTGATTTGCTTAAAGCGCTTGCAAATTTACTTAAATTTAATGTATCGCAAAATCTTTTTTAATATTATTTAGGCTAACTTTCAATATATCTTTTAAGCAAAAGTATGAAAAATTTCAATCGATTTTCAAATAAGATCGAACACAGACTTGATGCCAATATGCCTTTCTGCGGTAAAACCTTCGGCATAGTCAACACCAATGATTCGACCAAAATTTCTTGCACGGTAGCTTATACTTTCCATGAAATTTGAACTGGATATGGGCGTTTCCGGTTCTTTACTGTCGGGATCATAAAATTGTGTTTTATAGGCTTTTACGGCTTGTATTTTTGTTTCAATTGTACTTGAAATATCTACAACGAAATCCGGTTCTATATCATACCATTGGATATAATGGTATACCCGCTTTGGGCGCCATTTTTCCTGTTCGTTACCGTTTATTTCCGTTTTATATTTTTGTAAGCCACTTAAGAAGCAGGCTTCACTTACCAGCGTACTTGCTCTGGCATGGTCGATATGTCTGTCTTTTATAGCATTACAAAACACAACGTCAGGTTGATATTTTCTAAGTACTTTGATAACTTCTCTCTTGTGGTCTTCGTCATTTGTGAAAAGAGCATCCTTAAAACCCAGATTTTCACGAATTTTTACACCCATGATTCCAGCTGCTTTTTGAGCTTCTGCTTCACGGGTTTCGGCTGTACCTCTGGTTCCCATTTCTCCTCGGGTTAAATCAATGATTCCCGCAGTTTTTCCTCTGCTTATTTCAAGCGCAAGGGTTCCTGAACAGCTGAGCTCTACATCATCAGGATGGGCTCCAAAAGCCAAAATATCTAATTTCATGCCTTAGCGTTTTTTAGTTGTCTGATCTTTATATTGAAAGCGGCAAAAATAAGAGTCATAAAAGGACTTATGTAATTGAAGATCGCGTACACAAAATAGTCAGCTACACTAACTCCTAAAACACCGCTGTGATAAGCACCACAAGTGTTATAAGGAATTAATACTGAAGTTACCGTTCCCGAATCTTCAAGCGCACGACTCAAATTCTCTGGAGCAAGTCCCTTATCTCTGTACGCTTTGCTAAACATTTTCCCGGGTACAACGATCGCCAGATATTGATCTGAAGCCGTAGCATTCAATGCTAAACAACTGGCCACAGTAGAGGCAAACAGACCAAAGGTGGTATGAAACAAATTGAGTAAGGCCCTACTAATAGCAGCCAGTGCGCCAATAGCCTCCATAACTCCGCCAAAAACCATAGCACATAGAATGAGCCAGATGGTACCCAGCATACCGCTCATCCCGGATGCGGAAAAAAGATCAATTAAATACTTGTTTTCAGTTGGGATAGTAATATCAACCGTAATGGCATTCATGATGCCTTTATAAGCTGAATTTAAATTAAAGGCTGTTTCTTCAGCGACCAGAACAACCAAATCAGGCTGAAACACTAAAGCAGCAACTGCACCAAGAAGAGTACCAACTAACAACGCTATTAATGGTGGTGTTTTTTTTACAATCATTACAATAACCAAAACAGGTACAACAAAAAGCCATGGTGTCACGTTAAATGAAACACTAATCGCATCCAATATTTCTCTTTGGTCTCCGATTTGAGAAGTATCTAAAGTAAAACCAATAATCAAAAAAACTATGAGTGTAACTAAAATTGATGGAACTGTGGTTAAGGTCATATAACGGATGTGGGTAAACAAATCAGTACCTGCCATAGCGGGTGCGAGATTGGTTGTATCACTCATCGGTGATAATTTATCGCCAAAATAAGCCCCTGACAATATCGCACCGGCAGTCATTCCTGTTGAGATTCCTAAAACCTCAGCAATCCCAATCAATGCTATCCCAACTGTAGCAGAGGTTGTCCAGCTACTCCCTGTGGAAACTGAGATTAATGAACATATAATTACACATGCCACCAAAAAAATAGAAGGGTGTAAAACCTGAAGACCGTAATACACCATAGCAGGAATAATTCCACTGAGCAACCATGTACCTGCTAAAGCACCAACCATCAATAAAATTAATATTGCACCTGCAGTTGATTTAATATTCTTTGCAATATATTCCATGATAGTCTTGTAGGAAGTTTTATTAAAAACACCTACTATACCAGCAACTGCTGCACCAATCAACAAAGCAAATTGATTTGCACCCGACAATGCATCATCTCCGTAAATTTCAATCACATTAAATGCCAGTAGAGCAACGAGTATTACAACTGGAATAAGAGACTTAAAAAGACTAATTTGTGGTAGATTGTCAGAATTGATCTCCTTCTTTGAATTTTCCATATTTAAAATAAAGGGTAATGTTACAACTTTACATTTGAAATTACAAAAATATAAAGTGCATAAAAAAGCCATCCCTTATTGAGATGGCTTTCTGTATCAACTTAAAAACAGATTATTATCTTATAAATAACATTTCTCTGTACTTGGTCAAAGGCCACATCTCATCATCAACCAGCAATTCTAATTTGTCGCAATGGTATCTGATAGTATCGAAATATGGCTTTACCTCATTACAATAAGCAAAAGCCTTTTCAACTTCATCTTCCATAGCATTAGCTTTTTTACGGGTTTCGATCATTTCATCAATCCCTTTGTTAATGTGCTCTATGTGCCCGGAGATAGACTCGATAATATTCATTTGCTCTTTGGCAATTGTTTTAAAGTCATCGCCATATATATCTTTTAATCCTTTAACATTATCAATCAGGATATTCTGATAAGCAATAGCTGTTGGAATAACATGATTTCTCGCAATGTCACCCAATAACCTCGCTTCAATCTGAATATGTTTTGAGTACTCCTCAACCTGAATATCGTATCTGGCTTTCACTTCGATCTCATTCATGATCTCAAGCTCTTTGTAAAGGCTAATTGACTTTTCAGCAACTTTAGCTTTTAGCGCTTCAGGGGTTGTTTTATTATTACTAAGTCCGCGCTTGGCTGCCTCTTTTTCCCAGGCCTCGCCATAACCATCGCCTTCAAAACGGATATGCTTAGATTGCTTGATATACTCTCTCAAGACGTTGAAAATGGCATCGTCTTTTTTCATTTTTTTGTTTTTCACCAAGTCATCGACTTCAACTTTGAATTCTCTCAACTGCTTAGCTACTATGGCATTAAGCATTGTCATTGGTTCTGCACAATTGGCTGTGGAACCAACAGCTCTTAGCTCAAACTTATTACCTGTAAAAGCAAAAGGTGAAGTTCTGTTTCTGTCTGTATTATCGAGTAAAATTTCGGGTATTTTACCAACTACATTCAGTTTAAGATCTGTTTTTTCTTCAGGTGACAATTTGCCATCAGTCACTTTTTCAAGTTCGTCAAGTACTTTGGTCAATTGAGAACCTATAAATACAGATATAATTGCAGGCGGTGCTTCATTTGCTCCCAATCGGTGATCGTTAGAAGCTGAAGCAATTGTAGCTCTGACCAATTCTTCATATTCATAGACCGCTTTAATGGTATTAATAAAGAAGGTCAGGAACTGAAGGTTTTTCATAGGTTTTTTGCTGGGGCTTAATAAATTGACACCAGTATTAGTACTCATAGACCAGTTATTATGTTTACCACTACCATTAACATCTTTGAATGGTTTCTCGTGGAATAACACTTTAAAGTTATGGCGCTCCCCTACTTTGTCCATTATATCCATAATCAAAGAATTATGGTCTACAGCCAAATTAGCTTCTTCAAAAATTGGGGCCAACTCAAACTGGTTTGGAGCAACTTCATTATGACGCGTTTTCACAGGAATACCTAATTTCATACATTCTGTTTCCAGATCTCTCATAAAATCAAGAGCACGTGTAGGTATTGACCCAAAGTAATGGTCGTCCATTTGTTGACCTTTAGCAGGCGCATGTCCCAAAAGCGTTCTTCCTGACAAAATTAAATCAGGACGAGATTCTGCCAGGGCTTTATCTACAAGAAAATATTCCTGCTCCCAACCCAGAGTTGCGTTAACCTTAGTGACTTTTTTGTCAAAGTATTTACAGACCTCTGTAGCGGCTTTATCAAGAGATTGTAACGACCTCAAAAGAGGAGTTTTGTAATCTAATGCTTCCCCGGTATAGGACACAAAAATAGTTGGTATACAGAGTGTTGTTCCCCACACAAAAGCAGGAGAAGTTGGGTCCCATGCTGTATATCCTCTGGCTTCAAAAGTATTTCGAATACCACCACTTGGCAAACTTGAAGCATCAGGCTCTTGTTGTACCAGCTGTCCACCGGTAAATTTTTCTATAGCTGTACCATCATCTCCAAGCGTTTCGAAAAAAGCATCATGCTTCTCTGCTGTGAAGCCTGTCAGCGGCTGAAACCAATGGGTGTAGTGCGTTGCGCCTTTTGAAATAGCCCATTCTTTCATGCCGGTTGAAATATGGTCAGCCAAATTTCTGTCAATTTTGGTACCATTCTCTATGGCGTCTATCACACTCTCGTATGAGCTCTTCGTCAAGTGTTGACGCATTGCCTGACGGTTGAAAACGTTCCTGCCAAATAATTCAGAGCGTCTGGTTGATTCCTGTACCTGAACTTTTGGACGTTTTAAAGATTCTTTTAATGCATTAAACCTTAAAGTTGCCATTTTAATTGTTTTTGATTAATGAACGCAAAAATAGACTTTTTTTGATTTCACCCTTAAATAAACAAGGGTGTATATTTAAAAAATATCATCATTTTATTAACAAGGCTATAAAAAACAGAAGAAGACAAAAAATTCAAATAAAATCAATTTAATAAAGAGTGTAGCAATTAAACTTATGACGCTCATATTGTAGTTAAATGATCTTAAATGTTAGTTTTGCAACACCATGGAATACATCAGAACTTATTTCCCTGATCTTACTGAAGAACAGGAAAATCAATTTAAAAAGATAGCAGAATTATACAAAGACTGGAACCAAAAAATCAATGTGGTTTCCAGAAAAGACATTGATGAGATCTATCTGCGTCATGTCTTACATAGTCTGGCTATTTCAAAATTTATAAGCTTTAAGCCCGGATCAAAGATTATTGATGTCGGAACCGGTGGCGGGTTTCCCGGGATTCCCTTGGCTGTATTGTTCCCTGAAGTCGAGTTCACCCTTGTGGACAGTATAGGAAAGAAAATCAAAGTCGTAAACGAGGTCGTAGAAGGACTTGAATTGAAAAACGTAACATCTATTAATGACAGGGTTGAAAACGTGAAAGGTCATTATGATTTTATCATCAGCCGGGCAGTGGCAGCCATGCCTACCTTTGTACATTGGGTAAAAGGCAAAATTGCTAAAAACTCCCTTCACTCTATTAAAAATGGTATCATTTACTTGAAAGGTGGTGATTTAACTGATGAACTTCAACCTTATAGAAATGTAAAAATCATCCCGATAACAGATTACTTTAAAGAAGATTTCTTTCAAACTAAAAAAATCGTGTATTTACCAATGAAATATAAAGCATAGATTATATGTCTAAAGCTTTTTTTAATACTTAATGATTTGAAAGAAATGAGATAATGCATCGGATAATGTCGCTAAAATTTTAACTTTGTTTAAAAAAATTCATGAATTTAATTCTGCATAAACCGCTTTGCTTTTTTGATCTCGAAACCACAGGTACTGATATTGCCAAAGACCGCATCGTTGAAATATCAATTCTCAAAGTTCATCCAAATCAAAACAAAGAAAGCTATACCTGGCGTGTAAATCCAACTGTACCGATCCCGGCAGAGACAACTGCTGTTCACGGTATTTCTGATGAAGATGTGGCCAATGAACCTACTTTTAAGGAATTGGCTCCAAAAGTTTATAATTTAATCAAAGATGCAGATCTTGCGGGTTATAATTCCAATCGTTTTGATGTACCTCTGCTAGCCGAAGAGATGCTACGCGCCGGCGTTGATTTTGATCTGAAAAATACACAGAAGATTGACGTTCAAACCATTTTTCATAAAAAGGAAAAACGAACACTGGAGGCAGCCTACAAATTTTATTGCAATAAAAATCTGGATGAAGCACACTCAGCAGCTGCAGATACAAATGCCACCTACGAGGTTTTATTATCCCAATTAGACCACTACGACGATTTGGAAAATAATACAAAATGGCTGGCTGAATATTCTGCTCATAAAAAAACTGTAGATTTTGCCGGTATGGTTGTGTATAATAAGAAAGGAGATGAAGTATTTGGCTTCGGCAAACACAAGGGTAAAAAAGTAGAGGATATTTTAGAAAAAGAACCCGGCTATTACGCCTGGATACAGAACAATAATTTTCCTTTGTACACTAAAAAAGTACTGACTGCAATAAAATTGAGAAAACTTTCAACTAAGTAAAAATGAACGTGTTTGTGCTTTGTACCGGGAGAAGCGGATCTTCGGGCTTTATTAAAGCCTGTAAGCATATTTCTAATTATTCTTCAGCGCACGAATCCTTATCAGAAGCCTTAGGTTCAGCACGTTTTGACTTTCCGAAATCACACATAGAAGCCGACAACAGACTAAGCTGGCAGTTAGGGCAACTTGAAAAACACTACGGTAAAAACGCTTTTTACGTCCATCTTAAGCGCAATAAGGAATTAACCGCACGTAGCTTTATGAATCGATTTCTAATGCCAAAAAGCATGATTTATGCTTATGCCAATGGCATAAAAAAGTTACCACCTGAAATATTAAATAGTGAGCAACACTTTAAGATTTGTATCGACTACGTAGATACTGTGAACAGTAATATTGATTTATTTCTGAAAGATAAACCAAATCAACTAAGTATAGAACTGGAAGACATTCATTCAGGTTTCAAAATGTTTTGGAAAAGCATAAAAGCGGAAGGTGATTTAGAAAAAGCACTGAGGGAGTTAGACAAAAAACACAACAGATCAAAAAAAAGAAATATCAATTTAACTTATAGTTTTAAGCATGCCATTTTAAAATCTAAACTATACTTAGATCAATGGTTCAAATCCTGATGAATTCTGTAAACCATTTAAAAAAACTAGCCAATTCCAAAATGCCATTTGGAAAGTACAAAGGAAGATACCTTATTGATATTCCAGAATATTATTATGTCTGGTTTCGACAAAAAGGGTTTCCAAAAGGAAAATTAGGATTGCAGATGCAAGAAATTTATGAGATTAAAATTAATGGATTGGAAGAGCTATTGAAGAATTTGAGAGTTTGAACATCAAAAATCCATTTAAAATCAAAGAATTTAAATTAAACTCTTAGTAACTTGGAAATCATAAAATCAGTTAAAGCCTTTACAAATATCCGATTTGTTATAAATAAAAAAATCCCGCTATTTACAACGGGATATAGTCAGAATTGTAATATAAATTTATTGGTATTGTTGAATTTCTACTAGATATAAATTGTAAACAACATCGCTTTTAGTCAGTAATTCAAACAAACAAATGCGGCCATATGTTCCATTTTCAAAAACTCTACTTCCGTCTGGCAATTGTCCTTCACAATGAGTGTTATTAGTTAAACTCTTTTCTTTACAATCTCCTAGACGCACATCATCAATTGCTACTAAATATCTAGTTCCATCACCATTTGTGATATAAACTCTTACATTTACCGTATAGCATCCCTTATCCCAACTTATAATATCTGATTCTGTTTCAATCGTTGGTGCTGCTGGACCACCAATTTTTTCTACACCTTTTTCTCCTATCAAATAAGAAATGTATTCATCAACATCAAATGAATTCTCCTCAACAAGAGAATCATTGTCTTGTGAACAGCTTGCAAACGTCATAAACAAGCTTAATAAAAAGAAAAATTTAAAATTATTTTTCATAGTAGTTTTAATTAAGAATATTTTATTTACAAATAAAAAAAAAAAAAAAAAAAAAAACATACTACCAATTAAATGTAAAAAAAATCAAGACTAAATATGCATAAATAATATTCATTGGATATAAAAATATTAATAAAATATAAAATTAAACATTAGTAAATCTCACTAACTTAAGTTTAATCTTTATTTTTGCATCCCGTAAGACAACAAACCAACAATCATGGCCGATACAAAATATATATTTGTTACAGGCGGTGTTTCTTCGTCTCTCGGGAAAGGCATCATCGCAGCATCACTCGCTAAACTCCTACAAGCCAGAGGCTTTAAGACAACCATTCAAAAACTGGATCCTTACATCAATGTAGACCCTGGAACGCTCAATCCATACGAACACGGCGAATGTTACGTAACTGAGGATGGTGCAGAAACCGACCTTGACTTAGGCCATTATGAAAGATTTTTGAACGTCAACACTTCACAGGCCAATAACGTTACTACAGGCAGAATTTACCAAAGTGTAATTGAAAAAGAAAGACGTGGTGATTTTTTGGGTAAAACTGTACAGGTCATTCCTCATATCACAAACGAAATTAAAGATCGCATTCAAATTCTGGGAAATACAGGAGATTACGACATTGTGATTACAGAAATTGGAGGAACAGTTGGAGATATAGAATCATTACCGTATGTTGAAGCTGTAAGGCAATTAAGATGGGAGCTCGGAGATTACAACTCTCTCGTTATACACTTAACGCTTATCCCCTATCTTTCTGCGGCCGGAGAACTAAAAACCAAACCAACGCAACATTCGGTAAAGACCCTTATGGAAAGTGGTGTTTCTGCAGATATTCTGGTTTGCAGAACCGAGCACCAAATTACAAAAGATATAAAAAGAAAACTGGCGCTATTCTGCAATGTAAAACCAAATGCAGTAATACAGTCTATAGATGCTGAGACCATTTACGACGTACCCTTACTTATGCAGGAAGAAGGCCTGGATGAAATAACGCTGGAGAAACTAAAGCTTGATAATTCTAAAAACCCTGACCTGAGACAATGGTCTGCTTTTGTTCAGCGTTATAAAAATGCTAAACGCATAATAAATATTGGTCTTGTTGGTAAGTATGTAGAATTACAGGATTCTTACAAATCTATTTTAGAATCTTTTATTCACGCAGGAACAATGAATGATGTGAGCGTAAATGTTGTAAGCATACATTCAGAGTTTATTGAAAAAGATTCACAAGGTGTAAAACTCGACGGCATATTGGTTGCACCAGGTTTTGGAGAAAGAGGCATAGAAGGTAAAATCGCAGCTGTTAAATATGCCAGAGAAAATAAAATTCCATTTTTCGGGATCTGTTTAGGTATGCAAATGGCTGTTATAGAATTTTCCAGAAATGTTCTTGGTCTTAAAAAAGCCAATTCTACTGAAATGGATGAAGATACGCCACATCCTGTGATAGACCTCATGCAGGATCAGGTCGATATCGTGAATAAAGGCGGTACGATGAGACTTGGTGCCTGGGATTGCCATTTAAAACAAGGCAGTCTAAGTGCAGAAATATACGGAAAAACAAAAATTTCTGAACGACACAGACACCGTTATGAATTTAATAATAGGTTTAAAAACGATATAGAAAAGCATGGCTTAGAATGTGTTGGTACAAACCCTGAAACTGAATTGGTCGAAGTTGTCGAATTAAAAGACCATCCCTGGTTTATAGGTGTTCAGTATCATCCGGAATACAAAAGTACAGTCGCCCAACCACATCCCTTGTTTGTATCTTTCATCAAAGCCGCGAAAACCTTTGCTGATCAATAATCTGAGACGGTAATACCTTTTTCTGCAAATTTCTTAAAATCTTTCATGACCGTCTCTGATCGTTTTTTGAAAAGTCCTGGAAGCACTTTACCTACAATTCTCATAAATCCGCTAAACTTAAACTCACTGGTTGTCTTCCAATAAGTATGGTTTTCGGGTGTTTTTTCAAAATAATTATATTGATAACTTACCATGCCTTTGGAAGTATACTTTGCATGCCAATGGTTTGGGAGCTCACACTTTGTGATGGTCTCAATCATTGTGATATCCCTTCCTTCAAGCCTGATGTTCAGCTTTCGTTTTGCCCCTTTTTCTCCGCTTACACCTTTTAGCAATTTAGTGCTTTTTAAGCCACGTTGCCAGAATTTAAGATACTCCGGGTTTTTAAAAAGCTCCATAACCTCATCAATCGGCTTTTCAACAATGATCTCAGTTATATACTTCATGCGACAAATAAAGCAGAATTTTACCGTACAATAGTCCTGATCTGAACTTCTTTAAGATTAATTATAAGTTATCAAATGAAAAGATCAAATAATTCTAATTTTATTAATTCTTATTAATATCAACACTTTACAGAATTTTAAGTAAACAGAACTAAGTTTTTAGTAAATTTGCGAATTAAATTTTGCAACACATGACAAAGATAGATCGTAAAAGTTTAAAGTTAGCTTACATATTTATTTTAGTTTATGCAACGCTTAATACTTCCTATGCTCAGGTTAGAGGCACGGACAGCATAATTTTCAGTATAGATAATGAACCTGTGTATGTCACCGAATTTTTAAATCAATATCAGAAGAATAATTCTGCATCTGTAGTAAGCCAAAAAACCAGTCTTCAGGACTACGCTGAGCTTTACCTCAGATACAAACTCAAGGTTCAGGCTGCAAAAGACCAAGGTCTTGATACATTACCCGGGTTTTTGAATGAATACAAAAGGTACAGAAAACAACTCGCTGATAAATACATTTCAAATGGCAAGGTTACTCAGGAAATGGTAGACGAGATCTATCATAGAATGACAACTGAAGTGAATGCAAGCCATATTTTACTGTCCCTGGCTCCTGATGCAACGCCTGCGGATACACTTAAATCATATAATATGGCAATTGACCTGTTAAAGAAAATTAAGCAGGGAGAGCCTTTTGAAGATCTCGCCATGACTTATTCGAAAGACCCATCAGTAAGAACAAATAAAGGTAACCTTGGCTGGTTTAAAGCCTATAAAATGGTGTATCCATTTGAAGATGAGGCATATAGTATAGAAGTTGGAGAGGTATCAAAACCGATTAGAACAAAATTTGGTTATCATATTATTAAAAAAAATGCCGAAAGACCATCCAAAGGTAAAATAAAGGTAGCCCATATCATGAAAAGGCATATACCCAATGATAGTACAGGAGCTGTAAAAAAAGAAATCTTTAAAATTTATGAAAAGGTCAGAAATGGTGAAGACTTTAGCGATCTGGCCAAGCAGTTTTCTGATCACCAACCTACGGCGTCCAAAGGTGGAGAGCTTGCACCATTTGGAATTGGAGATATGAATTCTATAAGATTTGAAGAAAACGCCTTCAGTCTTGATGAAAAAAATTCTATCTCAGAACCTTTTGAAACAAAATTTGGATGGCATATCATCAAATATATGGGTAATATTCCGGTGAAACCACTACCGGAAATAGAGCAGGAAGTCGTCAGAAAAATTAAAACCTCAGACCGCTCAAAAAGATTAATATCTAATATCAAAAAAGACCTGCTGAAAATTTACGATGTTGACACCAATTATGAATTACTCTCTTCTTTGGAGGAAAGAATTGATGAAAGCCTTTTGAATTATAAATGGAAATATGAGACCGACAACAACGATGCCAATTATACTATTTTACAAATTGGCGATAGCAAATTTGATCTTCAAGAATTTTTAAATTACATTCAGAAACAGCAAAGAAGCCTGGATGGTAATTCTGTGGTTGAAAAGATCAACACAGCGATAGATAAGTTTACTTACGCCAAACTAATTAGCATTCACAACAAGAATCTGGAAAATATTTCTCCAGAATTTGCAGCAGAGATCAAGACCTATTATGATGGCCTATTATTGTTTGAAATCATGGAACAGAAAATCTGGAAACCTGTCCAGGCAGATACTCTGGCTTTGGAAAAGTATTATGAACTAAATCGAGATAAGTTCACAAAAGAGACCAGTATTGACGGTATTATTGTGTCCGACTCAAACAAGGAAAACATTGAAGAAATTGTAAAACTCCTAGGAAAAGATTCTATTTCCAATATAGAAACACAATTTCCTAAAAGTATTTTCAAAAAACTGGATAAAGTTGAAATAAATTCAGGTTTTTTACCTTATGAACTCAGATTAGAGCTTGAAAACGGGCGTGTTTATAAACATAATGGTCAGTTTGTAGCCATTTACATTACAAAAATTTATCCACCGGAAGTTATGCCTTTTGAAAATGTAAGAGGAAAAGTAATAGATCAACTCCAAAAAGAAAAAGAAGAAGATTGGATAGTGCAATTAAAATCACTGTATGATATCTACATGAACAGAAAACTTGTTGAAAATCTAAATCAGTCTCTTGAGAACTAATTTGATTCACATCTTCATAATTTTATTATTTTCAGTCAGTTGTGACTATTTCAAGACTGAAGAGCAGCGTAAAATTATCGCAAGAGTTAATAATCACATATTATATCAGGATAACTTAGCAGAAATCATCCCGGGTAACTTATCGAAAGAGGACAGTATGGCTTTCGTAAGAGCTTATGTCGATAAATGGGCAATGGACAAATTGATATTAGATAAGGCTAAATTCAATTTACCTATTGAAGAACAGCAGCGTTATGACAAAATGGTCGAGCAATACAAGAACGAGTTATACAAAAAAGCTTATATGAATGCTCTGGCTGCAAAACAAGTTGATAGTATTATAGATTCAACTGCTGTTTTTCAATACTACGAAAGCAACAAGGATATTTTTAAGATCAACCAATATCTGCTTAAGTTAAGATATTTGTACGTACGAAATGACATGAACGAAATTGATAAAATAAAAGAAAGTTTCAAACGTTTTGAGCTTGATGATCAAATTTATATAGATAATCAGAAATTAAAATTTGATAAAGCAAAACTCAATGACTCAATATGGGTTAAATCTATTGACGTTTTCAAAAATTTAAAACTGGAAGATAAATTTAAAAATCAGATTTATTCCGGGGAAACCTATTTTGAGATCGAAGACAGTATTGGGACTTACCTTATTTATGTTAAAGATGTACTAAAACCTAATTCTACAGCCCCAGTAAGCTATATTAGGCCTACTATTGAACAAATTTTGAGAAATAAAAAAGAGTTAGAACTTAAGTCAGATTTAGAAAAACAAATTCTTCAAAATGCGATTAAAAATAATGAATATGAAAAGTTTGAATAAGATTTTGACCCTGACTTTTACCTTTTTGGTAATAAATTCTTGGTCACAGATAACGATAGATGAGAAAGATAATCTCATAAAGGATGAAGCAGAAAAAACAAATGTTATTGCAGAAAATATCGACAATCAAAGGGTAAAAGTTGATGGTATAGCTGCCGTTGTTGGAGAGTATCTGATCCTTGAAAGTGATATTGCCAAAGCGCAGGAAGACCAGAAAGCACAAGGGTATTCGGGCGAAGAAGTCAGTAAGTGTTTTATCCTGAAGCAAATTATGGAAAATAAATTGTTTGCGCATCATGCCATACAGGACAGTATAGAAATTCAGGAAGATATGGTGCAAAGCAGAACAGATCAGCAACTACAGTATATGATAAATCAGGCTGGCGGCATCAAAAGAATACTGGAATTTTATGGAAAAAATACCGAGGCTGAATTGAGAAAAGAGTTGTTTGATATCAACTTTGAAACTGTCCTGGCACAGGAAATGCAGGGTAGCATTGTAGAAGAAATAGAGGTCACACCGGCTGAAGTCAGGCAATTTTATGACAATATAGACAAAGATGAAAAGCCGTTTTTTGGAACACAGGTTGAAGTTGCACAAATCGTTATTAAGCCGGAAGTTTCTGAAGAACAAACCCAAAAAACCATAGACTTCTTGAATAAGATAAGAGAAGATGTGATCAATGGTTCTCGTTTTTCTTCCAGAGCAGTATTATATTCAGATGACAGAGGATCGAGAAGTCAGGGTGGACTTATTCCTAACATAGAAAGAAATTCCCCAATGGCTAAAGAGTTTAAAGATATGGCATTCAGCCTTGAAGAAGGGGAAATCAGCAAACCTTTTAAAACAGAATTTGGCTGGCACATTCTTATGGTAGAAAAAATAAGAGGTCAATATGTTGATGTAAGACACATTCTAAGATTTCCGGAAATAACAGATGATGCGATTCAAAAGGCAAGAGAAGAGATTGATTTGCTTAGGAAACGAATCATTGAAGGTGAAATTAGTTTTGATGAAGCCGCCAGAGAGTTTTCTGATGAGGATGAAACAAAAGAAAGCGGCGGGCAACTCATTAACGATATGACTCTTGATAAACGTTTTGACCTGAGTAAAATGGACCCTGACTTATACAACAAGATCATAAATCTGGATGAAATGGAAGTGTCACCTGTTTATACTGAAACCAATCGAAGACAACAACCATTTTTTAAAATGCTCACCATAACAAAACGTTTGGAGGAACACGAAGCAGATTTTAACGAAGATTATGCGAGAATAAGTGAATTGGCACTGAGACAAAAAAAGGTAAAAGAGGTACAAAAATGGCAAAAGATAAAAATGAAGGATACTTACATCAAGATTAGTGAAGATTATAAATCCTGTGAATTTGCCAAAGATTGGCTTAAGTAAGTAAATCTAAACCAAAAAATTTATGTCGGACGTAAAAGGAATTGAACGTTTTGTAGAGAAACACGACCTATTAAAAAGGGAAATATCGAAGGTCATCATAGGTCAGGAAAAAGTAGTAGATCAAATACTTATTGCCATATTCTCTGGTGGTCATGCTTTACTTATTGGTGTGCCGGGATTAGCTAAAACCCTTATGGTAAATACAATATCAAAAGCATTAGGCCTAGAATTTAAAAGGGTTCAGTTTACACCGGATCTAATGCCGAGTGATATATTGGGGTCTGAAATATTGGATGCCAATAAAAATTTTAAATTCATAAAAGGTCCGGTTTTCACAAATATTCTTCTTGCAGATGAGATCAATCGTACACCGCCGAAAACACAATCTGCTTTATTGGAAGCGATGCAGGAAAAAGCCGTGACCATTTCAGGGCAGCACCATAAGCTCAGTGAGCCTTATTTCGTATTAGCCACGCAAAACCCGATTGAACAAGAAGGAACCTATCCGCTTCCGGAAGCTCAGCTCGATCGTTTTATGTTTGCAATAAATCTGGAGTATCCTAGCTTTAAAGAAGAGGTCGAAGTTGTAAAAAGTACAACAAACGTGCAGAGTGAAAACATAAAACACTTATTTGATGCAAATGAGATTATAGACATACAGCAACTCATAAGAAGGATGCCTGTTGCAGATAATGTTATTGAATATGCAGTGAGGTTAGTTGCCAAAACCAGACCAAATGATGAAAATGCTTCGGAATTTGTCAAGGAATTTGTAGACTGGGGCGCCGGACCAAGGGCATCACAAAACTTAATCCTTGCAGCCAAAACCCATGCCGCTACCAAAGGTAAATTCTCACCCGATATAGAGAATGTCCAGGCTATTGCATACAGCGTTCTGAAACACAGGGTAATCAAAAACTACAAAGCTGAAGCAGAAGGCTACTCTATTGAAGAAATAATTAAGCAATTATTGTAAAAATCTGAAGCTGCCTTAATTAAAATGAAAATAAATTATAACGTATAGTTATATTTTATTTTCACATTGATAATATTACAGACCTAAAATTATCATTTTAATGCAATAATCAGGTTTTTTTCATCACATATTTAAACAATATGCAATTAACAAGGCTTTAAATTTAAGATATTTCAAATTTGATGAAAATTGTTTACTTTTGTTTCACTTTTAAAACAACTAAACAAATTATAAATTATGGCATTTGACATTGATATGATTAAGGCCGTTTACTCAAGAATGGCCGGAAGAGTAGATAAAGCCCGGGAAATCGTTGGAAAACCCTTAACGCTTTCAGAGAAAATACTTTATTCTCACTTATCAGACGGTGAACCCACAAAGGCTTTCACCAGAGCTAAAGACTATGTAGAATTTAATCCCGATAGAATTGCTTGTCAGGATGCAACCGCTCAGATGGCTTTACTTCAGTTTATGCAAGCCGGAAAAGACAAAGTTGCTGTGCCAACAACAGTGCATTGTGACCACTTAATACAAGCTAAACAAGGTGCAGCCAAAGACCTTGCCAGAGCAAATGAAACCAGTAATGAAGTTTTTGACTTTCTGGAGTCTGTATCAAATAAATATGGTATTGGATTTTGGAAACCCGGTGCAGGTATTATTCACCAGGTTGTCTTAGAAAACTACGCATTTCCAGGAGGAATGATGATAGGAACAGATTCGCACACGGTTAATGCCGGCGGACTCGGAATGGTAGCCATTGGTGTTGGAGGTGCAGACGCCGTAGATGTGATGGCCGGAATGCCATGGGAGTTAAAATTTCCGAAACTCATAGGTGTTAAACTCACAGGCAGCCCTCAAGGTTGGACGGCAGCAAAAGATGTGATTCTTAAAGTTGCAGAAATCCTAACTGTAAAAGGCGGAACAGGGTGTATAGTTGAATACTTTGGAGAAGGCGCAAAAAACCTTTCCTGCACGGGTAAAGGAACCATCTGTAACATGGGAGCTGAAATCGGAGCAACCACATCTACATTTGGATACGATGATTCTATGGAGCGATTCCTTAGAGCGACAGACAGAAATGAAATTGCCGACGAGGCTAATAAATTAAGAGAATATTTGACTGGAGATCCAGAAGTTTATGCAGATCCGGACACTTATTTTGATCAGGTCATTGAAATTGATCTGTCAACATTAAGACCTCATCTCAATGGACCTTTTACACCAGATTTAGCGACACCGGTTGGAGAATTAGGAGAAAAGGCTAAGAAGAACGACTGGCCGATAAAAGTAGACTGGGGATTAATTGGTTCCTGTACAAACTCATCTTATGAAGACCTAACGCGTGCAGCGTCCATAGCTGAACAGGCCGTTAAGAAAAAGCTTAAACCGAAATCAGATTTTGGTATAAATCCGGGATCGGAACAAATTCGATTTACAGCAGAAAGAGATGGGCTTTTAAAGGTTTTTGAAGATCTGGGTGCAACAATTTTCACCAACGCCTGCGGACCATGTATTGGTCAATGGGACAGAAGTGATCTCAAAGGAGAAGAAAAAAATACAATTGTTCACTCTTTCAACAGAAACTTTTCAAAAAGAGCAGATGGTAACCCAAATACTCACGCCTTTGTAGGTTCGCCCGAAATGGTTGCTGCAATAGCAATTTCCGGACGTTTAGACTTTGATCCAATGAATGATACGCTCATTAATGAAGATGGTGAAGAAGTTAAATTAGAGGCGCCAAAAGGGATTGAACTTCCTGAAAAAGGATTTGATGTTGAAGATAACGGATATGTTGAGCCACGAGAAGATGGTAGTGGCGTTGAAGTGAAAGTTTCTGAAGCGTCTGACAGACTTCAGTTACTAACACCTTTTGAACCAATAGGTGATGAAATAAAAGGTGCAAAATTGCTCATCAAAGCATTTGGAAAATGCACAACAGACCATATCTCAATGGCAGGTCCATGGTTAAAGTACAGAGGGCACTTAGATAATATCGCCAACAACACACTGATAGGTGCAGTAAATGCTTTCAATAAAAAAACCAATTTTGTAAAAAATCAACTTACAGGAGAATATGCCGGAGTACCGGACACACAAAGAGAGTACAAAAAGAATGGCATTTTATCTGTTGTAGTTGGTGACCATAATTATGGTGAAGGTTCTTCAAGAGAGCACGCTGCAATGCAACCCAGACACCTTGGTGTTGCAGCAGTCATTGTAAAATCATTTGCGAGAATACACGAGACTAACCTTAAAAAACAAGGTATGCTGGCTCTAACATTTGCAAATGAAAGCGATTATGACTTAATTAAGGAGGACGACACATTTAACTTCCTTGATCTTAACGAGTTTGCAGAAGACAAGCCGTTGACCATAGAAATTGTGCATAGTGATGATAGTACAGATACAATTACTGTAAATCACACCTATAATGAAGCGCAGATCAGATGGTATAAAGAAGGTTCCGCTCTGAATTTGATTAAAAAGCAAAACAAATCCTAATCAAATTTATTAAACTTTCAGACCGCTAATTCAGTATATGAGTTAGCGGTTTTTTTATTATTACAAAAAAATTGATTTTTTCTGTAACATATCTTAAATAGGTTCGTCTTATAAATGAGCACGTGTGATAAATCTTTTAAAAGTTATAATCAGCCAAACCATTTTAACCTAAAATCAAAAATCATGTATAAGCTCGTTTTAATATTTATAATCGCATTGACTTCTTATAATAATACAGATGCAATGCCTAAGGAAAAACCATTAGAGAAAGAAGAAATATGCCAATGGGAGTATTGGAATGCTTTCAGCAAAACGTTTAATAAAACTTCAGACTACTGGGCTTCAGAATCTGCGGCTTTGGAAGCAGAGGAAATAGCAGAACAAAGAACCGGTGTTGAAGAATGGATGCAAGTGTATGCACCAAAAACCGAAGATTCTTGTTCATCTACAAAAGAAAACATTTAGTTTGTTTGAGTTAATTTTAATTTAGTAAAGAGCCCCGACAATAGTTGGGGCTTTTTTTTGGTTTTAGCTTACCAGCTGATTGATTAAACTAAAAAAGCCTATATAAATAATTGATATTTATTTGACTTAATTATTTTACTATTCTATATTTTAGAGTGATAAAAATACTCATAATTTAAAATATTTCATAAATATTGACATTTCCTGATTTTTATTGTAACAGAACTGGTTTTGATCCGTCATATAAATAGGAAGTGTATTTAAGAACATTTCTTAGTATTTCTAAAACCAAATCAATAAATAAAAAATCAAAAATCATGGGAAAATTAGTATTATTATTCATTTTAGCGAACCTAGCTCAAAATCATTTGAGCTTCGAGAACACAAATGATCAGGCTGAAGAAGTAAGAGAGTTTGAGTATTGGGACACTTTTAGTGAAACCTTTGAAAAAACGGCAGATTATTGGGAAGCAGAATCTTCGGCACTGGAAGCAGAAAGTATAGCCAAAGACAGAACCGGCATTGAAGAATGGATGACAGAAAACAAGAATAATATCAATAAAATTGACTCTAGCCTATCTGATAAAGACGATTGCTGAACTAAAGGTTTATATCATAACCTAAAATAAATCCTTCGCTGTTTTGTGAAGGATTTTTTTTGAGTGCTTTGTGATGTTCGCTATAATTTAATGGCCTCAGTCTTCCTTATTAAGGAAATCTCTTAGTGTAGAAATCAATTGATCTACATCATTTATCTCCTCCAGACTTTTTGCACTCAGCAAAACTTCAAGCTCGTATTGTTCCTCAATCAAAATGACAGGCAAATCGAATGAAGGACGGAATTTTGATTTATACAAAGCCTTAAACTCATCGGCATGCAGAAATTTCATTTGAGCTTCCGTTTCATTTCTAAATCTTTTCCAGGCTTTTCTCTCTCCAAATTTGCCATAAATGAGATCGCATAATTTACAGGGGTAGGTTTTTGGACTAAAAATTTTATGTGCAGCATCTATCATGAGGTTTTTAAAACCTGAATCTGCATTGTAAACAAAGATAAGTTTTGGTTTTACAGCTTTACTTGTCATTGTACAACTCAAGTTTTTCGGCAAAATAACTGCAAAAATCTTTCATGGTTTCACTCATTTTTTCATCTTGTGTAGCCCTGTAATAAGTATCACTCATACTCACCAGGGTCTGATGAAAGAAATGTTTCATCTCATCTACGGGCATGTCTTTGGTCCATAAATCTATACGCAGACTTTCTTTAGCTTTATGATCCCATACGCTTAAAAAAGCGGCTTTTGCAGCTTCCTTCTCGACGCCTCCATCTTCTGCTGTCCATTCTATACTCTCCGGAATACGGTTTTCGTCTGTTGTGACACTCAATACAATATCAGATGTCTTTTTACTCATAACTAAGGTTTGTATTTTGATTGATTAAATAATTCCTGTTCATTTAAATTTAAAATATCTTTCAATTCTTTTTCAGGATGGCGTTCTGCATAAGCTCTCACAATCTCCCAGCCAATAAACTGACCTAACCTTGGTGGAGATTCGCTATCTACCTCCAGATAAAATTTAGTAAATGGAGCCGGCCTGAGGAATCTTCTTTTCAGGTCTGAATCTGTACTGTACAACAAATTTCGTTCTACAAAATACTGCCAAACCATAAACTCATATTCGTCTGCCCATGCTAATTCTTCTTTACTGTAACCCATGGTATGATGAGGCTCTGCTAAAGGCAATGTTTGCTGTTTAAAATATAGCTTCTTCCCTTCATAAACCAATTGACTTAAAAAATCACGGCTTTGTGGAAGCGGTACCAGTCGATTGGCGTATTGCTCTGCAATATCGGGCAATATCTGATGAGGAGCCTGTTGTTGTGCTATGTAATCCTGGAAACCTTCATAAAATCTATGGTCTTCTCCCAAATAATTATCTAAAGAAATAAAAAGCATGTCATTATCCAAAATCACTTTAGCCTTGTAATCTACATATTCTGCGAGGGTAATCACTGTTGGCGGTTGCTGTTCTGGAAAAAAATATTTTAGATGTTTGAAAAATAATTCTATATCGTCTTTATAACTTCCGAAATCTTTAAATTTTTGGTAAACCTCCTTTTCAATTTCTTCCTGTAAAGTATCCAGAATTTTAATTTTCCATAAACTATCAGGGATATTAGTCTTAAACATAAACGGATAACTTTTCTTCAGACTTTCCAGGTCTTCAGGATCTGCTTCTGAAAAAATACTGTCAAATCTAATGAATTGCATATCTAATTCAATACGCTTTACCTCAGGCTTTACTTCAATGCTATCCTTACAACTATAACTGAAAATCAAAAGAATGGATATAATTACAAATGATATTTTTTTCATAAATCGAGATTATATAAAAGCCCTATCTTGAGTTTTAGTTATTTTTAAAATTAAATTTGCAAATATACTTAAATAAAAACGCATGAAAACTCAAGCTATTATTAATCATATCGTAAATTGGTTGAAAGATTATGCTGAAAATAATCGTCAAAAAGGATTTGTCGTTGGCGTTTCCGGAGGCATAGACTCAGCATTGACCTCTAGCTTATGTGCAGAAACAGGCTTACCTGTATTATGCCTTGAAATGCCCATTCACCAATCTGAAAATCAGGTGAGCCGAGCTCTTAATCATATCAAATGGCTTAAAAACAACTACGATAATGTAGAAATGGTACAGGTGAACCTTACCCCTGTTTTTGATAGCTTGCTTGAAGAACTACCCAAAGTGGATAATGAAGAAGAGCGTTTGATGTCCTTAGCCAATACAAGAGCGCGTTTACGAATGACAACCCTATACTATTTTGCGGCACTTCAAGACTATCTTGTTGCCGGCACCGGTAACAAAGTTGAAGATTTTGGCGTTGGCTTTTATACCAAATACGGTGATGGCGGAGTGGATTTGAGTCCAATAGCAGACCTATTGAAAACCGAAGTCTTTCAGCTTGCAGCATTTCTAGGCGTAAATGAAGAAATTCTGGAAGCCCCACCAACCGACGGCCTTTGGGGTGACAGTCGTACTGATGAAGATCAGATAGGCGCAAGTTATCCTGAACTGGAATGGGCCATGCGAATGAAAGACGAAGGTAAAACCTCAGCAAATTTTAAAGACCGAGAAAAAGAGGTTTTTGATATTTTTATGGATTATAATACCAAAAACCAACACAAGATGCAGCCAATTCCGGTTTGTGAGATTCCCGAGGAGTTGAAGTCGAGTTTCTAAAAAAACTTCAAAAAAGTGGTCTGTTTTTCAGGATAATAATTAGTTGTAACAAATGCTAAAAAACTTCCGTTTTCAATATAAAAATTATTGTTAAAAAGTAAATAATAGTTTACCTTTGTGATGTGTTTGAAGAGGAAAAACTGATTGAAATGTTCAAAACTTTATAAAATTTTGACCACAGATGGTTGGTATACAGTTTCTCAAAAAGGTTCACACGTGAAAATGCATCACGAAACGAAAAAAGAAATAATAATATTCCCAAATCACAGGGGTCAAGAAATGGGTAAAGGATTGGAAAAGAAAATTTTCAAAGACGCTGGAATTAAATTATATGATTATGGCAAAAAAGAAAATCATATTGACTGTTGAGAAAACTGATACTGGTTTTTCTGCATATGCAAAGGATTATCCGATTTTCACCACTGGAAAATCAATTCCTGAATTAATAAATAGCGCGTATGAAGCGACTGAATTTTACTTTGAGGATGAAAAAGTAAAAGCAGATGCGAATGATATCCAATTCGAAATAGACTTTAAGCAGTTTTTTAAATATTATAAAGTAATAAATGCAAAATTCCTCGCTGAAAAAATTGGTATGAACGCTACTTTGCTTTCTCAATATGTTTCCGGAACGAAAAAACCATCACGGAAACAATCTGAAAAAATATTAAGCGGAATTCACCAAATCGGACAAGAATTATCTGGAATTAATTTATTGCAAACCGTATAGCAGAACGTGGAAGCACTTGCTACAACAATAGCTCTAAGCAATAGCTCGGGTTTGGGCTTAAAAGAGTAAGTTCAAGATTATTTGCTAAATTAGCTGAATAAAATTATAAAATAAGGTTGGTTTGCGCGCTACTGCCCATAACAGAGCCGTGGTAAAAAATTATAACAAGATGCATAAATACCTATTACTATTATTTGCTTTTTCAATTTTTGTAAGTTGCATTAACGAAAAGAAAGTTGAAATCACATCTACTGATTACACTAAATTTGTGAATCCATTTATTGGAACTGACGGAACCGGGCATACTTTTCCCGGACCAAGCAGACCTTTTGCCATGGTGCAGCCCGGCCCTGACAATACAGACCAAGGTTGGGATTATACAAGCGGTTATCAATTAAAAGACTCAACCATAATTGGATTTTCAAACACAAGAGCCAGTGGAACAGGTATCAGTGAATTTGGAGATGTGTTACTTTTCCCATTTACAAAAGCATCTGATAGCCTTTCAGCCAGAAAAACAGACGAAACCGCTGAAGTGGGTTACTACAAGGTAGATTTAAATAATGGTGTCCAGGCTGAACTCACTTCAACAGACCGTGTTGGTTTTCACAGATATACTTACCCAAGCCAGAAAGCAAAATTATTGGTTAACCTACAACATGGTTTACGTTTTATTACAGACAGTTTGGTTTTGGATAGCGACATTACAATTGAAGAAGATAAAAAAACCATTTCCGGCTATTGCCATACCAGCAACTGGGTAGAGCGAAAGTACTTTTTTACCCTCACTTTCGACCAGACTTATGATACCATCAGACAATTACCTCTTGGACCAAAAGAAAATGCACCAAAGTACATTTTAGACTTTACACTTAAGAACAACATTTTAAAAGCTAAAGTCGCTTTATCTTCTGTAAGCGTCGATGGCGCAAAAAAGAACCTTAACTCAGAGCTCGATCACTGGGATTTTCAACAAGTAAGAAAAGAAAGCAAAGAGGTTTGGAATACGTATTTAAGTAAAATTGATATTAAAGCAGACGACACGCAAAAAACCATTTTCTACACGGCTATGTACCATTTATTTTTACAACCATCAAATATAGCCGATGTCGACGGAAAGTACAGAGGTGCTGACGATAAAATTTCTATGGCTAAAAATGGAGAATACTATTCAACTTTATCACTTTGGGATACGTATAGGGCTGCACATCCTTTATATACTATTTTGGTACCGGAGCGTATTGATGGTTTTGTAAATACATTTTTGGCCCATCATAAAGCGCAAGGCTATTTACCGATCTGGACCGCTTGGGGACAGGAAAACCACTGTATGATTGGTAACCATTCCATACCAGTTATTGTGGATGCTTACAACAAAGGCTTTGATGGTTTTGACTATAATGAAGCCATGACAGCCATGGTAGAATCGTCTACAGAAAATCACCTGAATTCAGATTGGGAGCTTTATAACAAATACGGCTATTATCCTTTTGATTATCTGGACAACGAAGCCGTTTCTAGAACTCTGGAAAGCGGGTTTGACGATTATGCCATTTCCATTATGGCAGAAGATATTGGCATGGATAGTATATCATCTGTATTTGCAAAAAGAGCAAGATATTATGAAAATTTATTCGATCCTGAAACAGGTTTGATGCGTGGTAAAGATTCCAAAGGAAGGTTTAGAACCCCGTTTGAACCGCTTGATGCCACATCTCCTATGAATAATCCGGGTGATTATACAGAGGCAAATGCCTGGCAGTACACCTGGACGACGTCGCATTATGATGTAGAAAATTATACAAAACTGCTCGGTGGCAAAGACCAATTCACAGAACAATTAAATACGTTCTTTTCTATTTCAGGTGATGGCGACAATAAGCATTTGGGACAAGAAGGCTTAATAGGGCAATATGCCCACGGGAATGAACCAAGCCATCACATTGCTTATTTGTATGCCTATTCAAATACGCCCGAAAGAGGAAATGAACTTATAACTGAAATTTACAACAAGTTCTACGATGAAACACCTGAAGGCATCACCGGAAATGATGACTGCGGACAGATGAGTGCCTGGTATATATTCTCAACCTTAGGCTTTTATCCGGTAAATCCAGCAAATGCGGAATATGTTTTAGGAATACCTCAAGTTAAAAAAGCTACCATAAATTTGAATAATGGAAAAAACTTAGAGATAGTGAAGACAAAAAATAAATTAACAAATCCGGAGATATTTCTTAATAAGAGCGCCATTAACAGAACGCTTAAACATGAGAATATCCTAGACGGTGGGTTATTGGAATTTAAATAATTATTACAAAAAAAGCAATAGGCTGAACTACGCATTGAAATTACTGCTTCATATAATAATCTTTATTTTTTTGACTGTCATAACTCAGGTAGGCGGAATAATATATTTGATGACAATTTTGTTGGTTAAAAAAAGTTCTAAAAGGAGATGGTTAAAACAGATTGGAATTTTCACATTTCTCTATTTGATTACTACATTTTTAATTATTCCAAATGTTGCACCAATCTTTGGACGTGAAAAAATTAAAGAAACTAAATTTATAAAAGCGCATTCCATCTTTTATAAACTTGCCAATAGAAACTATGTAAAGCCTGAATTAAACAAATCGATTGAGCAAATAGCAAAAGAGTTCGAAAAATTAAATCCGGATATAAAAATGGTATATCTGGATGCAAATTTTCCATTTATAGACAAAATTCCGCTGTTGCCACATTTAAGTCATAATGATGGAGAAAAAATTGACATTTCTTTTATTTACGAAAATGCGACCGGACAACTAACTAATAAAAAACCATCTGTGAGTGGATATGGCGTTTATGAAATGTCAACGTATGCAGAATATGACCAAAATGCTGTTTGTAAGAAAAATGGTAATTGGCAATATGACTTCCCAAAATATCTGACCTTAGGAAAAATCAATAAAGAGATTGAATTTTCCGAAAAAGGAACCCAGCAATTAATAGAATTAATTATAAAACAAAATAATATTGGTAAATTATTCATCGAGCCACATTTAAAAAATCGATTAAATTTAAACAGTGATAAAGTAAGATTTCACGGTTGTCAGGCCGTACGGCACGATGACCACATACATTTTCAATTAAAATGAATAGCCCCGAGGCAGAGCCATTACTGTATCAAATAAGAATACTCTTTTAAAAATTTCGAAGTTGAGCGTCGATGTATTAAACCCAAGATTTCTCTGTAAAATCGGGATAATTCAACGTACAACTTTGAATTCATAGCTGTGCAATTCTTGAAAGTTGAGTTACAATATTAAAGGAAAAGCCTAATGGAGCAATATATTTTCTATTGACAGGATTAAAAAAATGATAGCTATTAGAAAATATAATTCCCGTAAAATAGCCACTATTCATCTCTTTGCGTCCTTGGCTCCCGATTATGTTTTTTAAGCTGTTGCATCAGCATCCACTCCAGTTGACCATTTGTACTACGGAATTCATCCGCAGCCCATTTTTCGATGGCTTTCATCATATCTTCATTTACTCTGAGTGCAAAGGCTTTCTTCTTGGGCATAATCGTTATTTATCACTTTTCACAAAGGACGTAATTACTATAATTAACTCTTCTGAAATTGGAAAACCAGGTGAAGTATAAGATTTTAAATTATCCTCATCTTTGGAAATGGTTTTGAGAACATGATTCATACCTTCAATGATTTTGAGTTCTGCATCAGGATCAGCTTCATATAATGCCTTGGCGTCACTTTCCAACACCTGCAAGTCCTTGGTTCCGTTGATGATTAAAATTGGTAAGTCCAGCTTTTTTATTTCTTCTACAGGATCGTAAGTCATATAAGATCTTATAAATTCCAGATTTTGTTTTGCAAAAATAGATACCAACATAGGGTTGAGTTCTTTGATTTCTCCAGTTTCTCTTAATTCCTTAAAGTGTGCTTCTGCTACCTTACCAAGTTGTGCACTTTGATTGCTAACCTGCCTTACGATAGTCTTATCAATTGTCTCACTGACGCCTGCCAGAGAAATAAATTTATCT
>CAJXVZ010000009.1 GCA_913062845.1 uncultured Psychroflexus sp. | reverse complement strand
GGAAAGTTGATGATAACCGCAATCAGGAAAAACCATTTCATAAGCGTTATACTTTTGTATCTGGTCGTGAGCGGTCGCACAACAATAAGATAAAGTCCGTAGGAAGTGGCATTTATCAAAATAAACAGATTGCCAAGAGGAATATTCGGGGCTTCAGAAGTTGAGCTGGTGCTAAAAAAAATAAGCATTAGCGCACCTATCAAACCTAAAACTGCACCTGAAGCCTTGAGCCAGGTAATTTTCTCACGGATCAAAATAGCAGAAAGTATAAATACCAAAATTGGTGAAATGGTTACAATCACTGAAGAATTGATTGGTGTAGAAAGACTTAAACCCTTGAAAAAGAACAGCATATTAATGACCATTCCAAACAATGCACAAGCGATTATCCTGGACCAGTCTCTGCGTTGAATTTTTTCAGATTTTACAAACAGGCTAATGGTCCAAAATAAAACAGCTGCTCCAAGTACCCTTAGCATAATGAAACCAAATGGCTCAATGTAATCCGGCATAAGGCCTTTAGCCATGGTATGGTTTACCCCATAAATAAAGCTTGCAGCGGTGGCGGCCAAAATAGCCAGAACACGCTTACTCACCTAAGTGATCCTTGAGCGCAGCAACTACTTTTTTGGTATTGCCAATAAAAACCTGTTCCCCATCAATAAAAATTGGCCGTTTGATAAAAGAATAATGTTCGAGCAAGAGGTTTTTATAATCGTCTTCTGATAAGTTTTTGTTCTTCAGGTCTCTCTTTTGCCATAATTGTGCACGTCTGTTGATCAGGCTTTCGTAGCTATCTACGTGTTTTCTCAAAAATTCAATATCTTCTTCAGTTGCAGGTGTTTTTTTGGTATCCTGTAACTCAAAGCCTTCTGTATTGACTTCTGATATGATACGTTTACAGGTATTGCAAGTAGATAAGTAAAGGACCTTTTTCATTGTAATTAATTTTTAGGCTTGTTTTTGTTGCTTCTGTTTTCTGTGCGTTCTGTAAATGATATAACCTAATCCTCCCATGAGCAAATACGGAAAAATCATCAGGTAAACTATACCATCATTTATGCCTTCTGCGGTAGAATTATCTGCATTGTTTTC
Organism: uncultured Psychroflexus sp.; assembly: GCA_913062845.1. Lineage (GTDB taxonomy): Bacteria > Bacteroidota > Bacteroidia > Flavobacteriales > Flavobacteriaceae > Psychroflexus. Next base: position 66,638 of record CAJXVZ010000009.1, on the reverse strand, counting down.
CAGTACAGCTCTGCACATGGCGCATTGGGCGTTAAGATCTTCAATTCCAAAACAAATGATTAGAAGAAATATTAATATGGTAAGATAATTTTTACTTTTCATAATGCCAGGTTTAATTCAGTGTTTTTAAAAAAGATTCTGGTGTATAAACAGAAAGCCTACTGGTTTTATAATCTTTTACATTTCTGGTTAAAATCGTGTCTATTTCAGAATTTTCTATAGCTGAAAAGTTTTGTAGTGCATCTTCAAAGTCCTTGAAGTCTGAATTCAAAGCAGTCAAAATAATGTTTTTGTCAACTTTAATCACATCAAGAAAATTAAGCAAGAATTTCAGCTTATTTTTTAACTCTTTTGAATCAATTTCCTTTCTTAATACGTAATAAATATTCGATACAATAATCGGAGTAATATAGCCTTTCACTTTTTCATTAATGCATAAATTCAATACTCTTGATGAATGCTGGTCAAAGGGTTCTCTTTGAGTTAAGAAATCTACTATTATATCTGAATCTATAAAGATTTTTTTCATTTCAAGTATTTCTCTCTTAAGGCTTTTTCCAGTTCTTCTTTATAATTAAAATCCTTTGAAACTTTCACAGAACCTCTCAAAGCAAGAATGTCCGGATGTAAATCATGTTCTTTTTCTTTCTTTTCCTCTCTTGTCACATGTTTTAAAAAATTTTCGATCAGATTAGACAAACTACGGTTCTCTTTTTTGGCATAGCGCTTGGCCTGCTCTATGACTTCTTTATCTATGGTTAAAGTTAATTTTGTATTCATGACATCTTAATTTACTCAAAGATAATAAAAACACGTGTTTTTTAAAAATAAATTATACGTGTTTAATAATACGGCTGCATAAAGATATATACTAAAACTCCGGTGATCGATACATACATCCAAATCGGAAACGTCCACTTCGCAATTTTTTTATGTTTATCGTATTGACCGGTCAATGCGCGATACATGGTAAATAGCACCAAAGGCACGATGATTCCCGAAAGTACAATATGACTGATCAGTATAAAGAAATACAGGTAACGCATAACGCCTTCACCACCATATGGCACAGGTTCGTGACTTATTTTGGATATCACATAACTGACCAGAAATACTACGGATAAAACAAATGCAGACATCATAACATTACGATGCAGGTTCATCTTATTATTTTTGATCAAGGCGTAGCCAATGGCCAGCAAAATGGCTGTCATCCCGTTGATCACGGCATGAAAGAAAGGATAAGTACCCACGTCAAGCCCCAAAAGATTGGTTCTTGTTTCAATATTCATCAGTACAACCACAACAAGTGGTACGGCAACTGACAAAGCTATAATGGTGTTGACCATAAAGCGACTTGGTGCGATTAATTTCATAGTTATTTCTTTAAAAGTTGTTTGATGTCTTCAATTAATATGTCTATTTGCTGTTCTTCGCTGAATCTGTTTTGGTCTTCATCATATTCTACTGCACCCTGATAGAACACTATTGGGTTTCCGTTAGCATCTAATCGGCTTCTCAAATAACCTTCTTTGTCCACTAAAGCAAAGAAGCCAGAATGTTCAAATCCTCCTGCAGCTCTGGATTCCTGTTTGGCATAAAGGTTAAATCCGTTATTGGCCAGATCCATGATGTCATCCATTTCACCGGTCATCATATGCCAATGCGGATGCTTTACCCCTATTTTTTCTGAATAGGCTTTTAGCCTTTCAACAGTATCATTGATAGGGTCTATACTTATGGAAGCAATACCAAACTGATCTTCGCCAAAGAACTTACGTTGGATTTGCACCATATTCTTATTCATGATCGGGCAAATGGTCGGACAGGTTGAAAAAAAGAATTCTACGACATATACTTTGTCATCATAATACGTTTCAGAAATGGTATCTCCGTTTTGGTTGACAAATTCAAAATCCGGCACTCGTCTTTTTTCACCTTCAATTGTTATGTAGGCGATTTCAGTCCCTTCAGAACGCGTTTGAGACTCTTTGAAAACCCAAATTCCAAATATGATCACAATGATACCTAACCCGATATAACCCGCGTATTTTTTCATTCAGCGTCGTCTTTTTCTTTATTGTATTTCTTTAAGGCCAGTCTGTATTCCGCTAAAATTATATTGACATCATCTTTCATTTCGTCACTTAATTCTGCCACTGATGCCATATTGTAGGCATAACGTATGCTCCCATCTTCGTCTTCGAGACGACCTCTGAGGTTTCTGTTCTTATCGATGATGAAAACAGATGCTGTGCTATGCCGTTCGTCCAGTTCCAGATCTGTTTTCAGACTTTCAAACAAGCTTTCTAGTTCTTGAGCTTCTAGCTCTACAAAAAACCATTTATCTGCTTCTGAGGTATAGTCTATGGCATCTATAAATGAACGGATTTCGTCAGATTGATTTGGAGCTACTAAGCTTACAAACTGAAGATCGTTGAAGTCCTTATTCTTATCGTAGATCTTTTCTTTAAGGTTAAAGGCGAAAGCTTTCTTGGTTTTAACATCAGAACCTAGAAAGCTCAAAATTGTGATTTTACCTTCAAAGGTGATCAGGCTGTCTTTTAAGACCAAAGGGTAGGATTTGCTGTTTAAAACCTTCTCCTGTACGGTATCTAATTTGGCAAAATTATAAACACCACTTGCAAAAAACATATACGCAAACAGCGGTAAAATGAATAAAACCGACAACACCAGGTGCTTTTTTTTGATTTTCATCTCAGATCGTTTTTTGCCCTTAAGGATTTATATGATGAATTTACACAGTAATTTTAGACTTGCAAAAATAAAAAAAGACGGTCTTGAAAATGACCGCCTTACGAATGATTTAACCTATTTTTAAATATGCTATATGCTAGAATTCCCAGGTGATGTAGCCATCAGTATAAACCTGTTCAATATATCCGCCTTCAATCAATAGAATGGCGATAAGGTAGCAAATCAAAAATACACCTGTCCAGACGACAACCCTACGTAAACCTTTTGTTTCGTGCTCCATGTGCATGAAGGCCCAGGTGATATAGTAAGCTTTATATATGGTCAAAATAATAAATATCCAGTTCAATATAGACATTCCTATAATATCTGTATGTACTAAAGCAGATGGTCTTATATATCCTAATATTACTTCTATAATCGTAAGAACAGATAAAATTCCGAATACTTTCCAGATGCGTTTTTTAGCTGCTGCTGAATCGTGATGTGCTGTATCGTGAGCCATAATTAAATGTCTTTTTATAAAATTAAACTAAATAGAAGAATGTGAAAACAAATACCCAAACCAAATCGACAAAGTGCCAGTAAAGACCAACTTTCTCAACCATTTCGTAGCTACCTCTTCTTTCGTATGTTCCTAAAAGAACATTGAAGAAAATGATGCATAGAATCACAACTCCTGAAAATACGTGAAAGCCATGAAATCCGGTAATGAAAAAGAAGAAATCGGCGAACAATGGTGCACCGTACTCATTCTTGGTAAGGTTTGCACCTTCTATGATGCCAATTCCTCGGTTATTTAAATAATCTAAAGACGTTGCTCTGTCTAGAACAGTTTTTTCACCTTCTTCGTTAAGCGTCATGGTTCTGACCCTTAAATTCTCATTGGCCTCAAAACCAGTTTTGACCTGTTGTAATGTCACAGATGGCAAATCTTTTTCACTCATGTACCAGATACCTTCACTTTCATTGTGTCGGGTTCTTTCGGTACCGCTTTCACCCATAGCAATATCAGTAATAGATATCCTTTTATTGTCATTGGAAGCATCAACGAACTGAAGAATTTTACCACTTCTTGTTTCTACTGCGCCATATTCACCACTAATGAAGTTTGCCCATTCCCAGGCTTGTGAACCCACAAATACCAAACCACCTAAAATGGTTAAAGCCATGTAGGTGACCACTTTGTTTTTATTCATTTGGTGACCCGCATCTACGGCCAAAACCATAGTTACAGAAGAAAAGATCAGTATAAAGGTCATTAATGCCACGTAAAACATCGGCGCATCAGTTCCGTGCAGGAATGGAAAGTGATTAAACACCTCATCTGCAATCGGCCATTCTGAGGAATATTTAAATCTTGAAAACCCATATGCGGCTAAAAAACCAGAAAACGTCAATGCATCTGATAGAATAAAGAACCACATCATCAATTTACCATAACTCGCTTTAAGTGGTTGCGAACCGCCACCCCAAAGCTTGCCTTCAGTTCCTGTTTTAGCAACAGCTGTCGTATCCATATATTTAGGTATTTATTAAGAGTTGGGCAAAAATAGCAAAATATTTATTTATAGAAACTTAAAAATAAGAACAAAAATAACCATAACACGTCTACAAAGTGCCAAAAACTTGAGCCGATAGAAAATCCAAGCATTTTTTCAGAAGAATAGCGACCCCTGAAATGATTGAAGATAATAACCGTCAGTACGATAATTCCTGCAGCCAGGTGCACCAGATGCGCCATTACCAATACATAAATGTATGATGAATTGATAGTACTGGTTGGTCCGGTAAAATAGTAACCTTCATTCACCAAAGTCTCAAAACCCCTGAATTGAAGGCCAACAAATGTAGCTCCCAGTAAAAATGTAAAAAACAAGAACAATGAAGTCATCTTTCGGTTCTCCTGTTTAAGATATCTTTTAGCAGCAAATAAAGTGATGCTACTCAAAACGATGATTATAGTGCTAATACCAAAAGTTTCCGGTAATTCAAAATCACTCACCCAATCCGGTCTCTTACTGCTTACAACGTAGGCACTGGTAAGCCCGGCAAAGGTCATCACCATGCTTATAATTCCAAACCAAAGCATCATTTTTTTGGAACGGTCGCGTTTTTCCTGTTCAGAACGCTCATTTATAGCCATACTCTCCATATTTTATCTATTACGTAAACAATTTGTATTAAAGTGATGTAGCTCACACTGGCCAGCATGAGTTGTTTAGCGGATTTAGTATCTCTTTTTTGGTAAAGTCTTATGGCAAAAAAGAACATGATAAGACCCAGAGCCAATACTATTCCGGCGGAAAAGATTGTCAGTCTTAAATCTCCGGTCACACCAAATACCGGAATAATTGAAATGGCGACTGTCCAAAATGTGTATAAAATAATTTGAAGCGCTGTACCGGAATCCCTCTTGCCGGTTGGCAACATAAAAAAGCCGCCGTTTTTATAATCGTCGTACAGCCACCATCCCAACGCCCAGAAATGCGGAAATTGCCAGAAGAACTGTATCATAAACAATGTCCCGGGTTCTATCCCAAAGCTTCCTGAAGTCGCTACCCAGCCTAACATAAAAGGGATAGCCCCAGGAAAGGCTCCAACAAATACAGATAATGGTGTTTTTGTTTTTAAAGGTGTGTAAATAGCAACATATATAAATATGGATACACCACCGAAAAATGCTGTTACCGGATTGATCAAATACAATAGAGTCAAGCCTAATAAGGTCAGTGATACCGCAATCATCCAGGCCGTATTTACAGACATTCTGCCGCTTGGCAAAGGTCTGTTCTTTGTTCTGTTCATCAATGCATCCAACTCCTTTTCAATGATTTGGTTAAATGCATTAGAAGCGCCTACCATGGCATAACCACCTACAAATAGTAAAGTCAGTGTCAAAGCGTCAAAGCGTTCAGCACCTAAAAAATATCCTGCAACCGAAGAGAACACCACACTAAGAGATAAGCGATGTTTCGTTAAAGTTTTAAACTCGCTAATCCATGATATTTCGGCTGTATGTGCAATAGCTTTGGACAATTAAAATTTTTTGCAAAAATAAGTATTCAATTTTGAATCCTAAGTTTTGAATTTTGAATTTAAGTAAGAATTAGTGTTTTATGAATTTAAGATTGGTTTTCAAGCTCTAAAGCATGCCCAACTGAATGATCTCTTCTTTCTTTAAAACCCTGAACTGTCCTCTGGGTAAGTTGAGTTTTGTCAGGTTTCCAAAAACAGTTCTGTCCATTTTTATGATCTCATAACCTAATTTGGTCATCATTCTGGGGATGATGTTATTGCGCATACTTTTAAGTTCCATTCCGATATGGTGGTGAGACTTATTAGGGATAAAAGAAATATCATCCACATAAACCTTGTGCCCTTCAACCACAATGCCATTTTTAAGAATGTCCATATCAGCAAAAGAAAATTCTTTCTTTAAATGCAATTCATAAATTTGTTTAATACCTTTTTTAGCATTGCCAAGTTTTTTGGCTAAAGTACCATCATTGGTATATAAAATCAATCCGCAAGCCGAGTTTTCGAGCCTTCCTATAGGTTCAAGTTTGGCATTACTCACTTTTCTCAGCAAATTGAGAACGGTCTTATTCTGATGCTCGATTTTTCCGGAGGTGTAAAAACCCTGAGGCTTATTTACGAGATAATATTCTTTAGGTTCCGGATTTATGCTTCGGCCATCAAATTTTACATCATCGTCTAACTGAACTTTGTAACCCATTTCTGTCACTGGCTTTCCGTTTACCGTTACGCTTCCCGCTGCGATATACACATCGGCTTCTCTTCGCGAACAAATACCCGCATTAGAAATATATTTATTGAGTCGCATACCAGCTTTAGGGTCTTTAATTTGTTTGTCAACCTTAGAGACTTTCTTCTGTTGTCCGGCATGTCGTTTCCCTCTGCTCTTAGATTTATCAGATTTCATTTTATAAATTTTTGCAAAGGTACGGGAAATTAATTTTGAATTATAAATATGAATTTAGAATATGAGCAATAGGCTTTTTTGACTGGAAAAGGTTTAGCTGAAAGATTTTTATTTGGAAAGTTGCAAATAGAGCATAAACAACTAAATCATTTAAACTTTCGACTAAATACTCTTTAACTGAGTAAAAATTCTTAAAAATTAATCTTTTGTTTAAAAAACTATTTCAATAAAATTTAATTTATTTGCTAAAAAATTAAACAAATGAAGGCAGGTATTAGTCATTTAGCATACGATATTCCAAAAATCTATCTTGACATTGAAGAATTCTCAAAAAAAAGAGGTGTTGATGCAGAAAAGTTAAAAAAGGGGCTTGGAATTTATAAAATGTCAATTTGTGATGTGCATGAAGATACGGCAACCATGGCCGGAAATGCGCTTCTTAAACTGATCACACAAAATAATATTGATCCCAAATCTATCAACAGGATTTATTTGGGCACTGAGTCTGCATTGGACAGCTCAAAACCAACGGCAACTTACGCTGTTGATATGGTAGAGCAACAGCTTGGTGAACGTGTGTTTGTGCATACCGATGTGGTAGATATGACCTTTGCCTGCATTGGTGCGGTTGATGTTTTTCAGAATGCCCTGGACTACGTTCGTGTTCATCCCAAACATAAAGCTGTGGTGATCGCATCAGATTTTGCCAAATATGATTTAGAATCGCCAGGCGAATATACCCAGGGTGCCGGCGCGGTCGCCATGTTGGTAGAAGCCGATCCAAAATTAATGGTTTTTGATTCTGTTTTTGGTGTGGGCTACAAAAGTGAGCATGACTTTTTTAAGCCAAGGCGTTACTATCCTGTTAACGATGAAACCAAAGCCTATACTACAGATGCAAAATTGCAGGTCTATCGCGAAGAACCGGTCTTTGATGGGCAATTCTCCAACAAATGTTACCAGGATAGAATTCGAGAAGCCTATTTTCATTTTAAAGACTTAAAAGGTGTTGAAGGTGAATTACACGAAAACTGGTCTGGTCTAATTTTTCATTTGCCTTATGCCTTTCATGGCAAGCGTATTTTTTCTGAAATCTATCAATTAGAAAAGGATGGTGTAAAAGCTGAAGACGTAAAAGCAGACCTGTACGATTTTGAGGTGCTAAAAAACTTATCAAAATCAGAAGAGTACAGAAATTTTGTTTCAGCAAAAGTGCTGGATGCTCAAAAGGCCTCGTCTCAAATTGGGAATATGTATGCGGCTTCCATTTTTATGAGTCTTATTTCTGAATTGTTCTATAAAAAAGATAAACTTACCGCTAAAGACAAATTTGGATTTATCGCCTACGGCAGCGGAAGCAAGTCAAAGGTGTTCGAAGGCGAGCTTGTTGAAGGCTTTGAAACCGAAGTTGAAAAATTTGATTTAGAAAAGGACTTTGACAACAGAACTGCAGTGGATTTTGAGACTTATGAAAAACTGCATAAAAAAATAGTTGAAAAATCTGTTGTTTCTCCTAGAAATGAGTTTGTTTTAGAAAAAGTTGACGATCACGATGCTCCTTTAGTAGGGAGACGATATTATTCTTTTGTCATATAGTTATTAGCTTTTAGCTATTAGCTTTTAGTAATGTGACCTTCCCTAAATGGCATTGACGGTTTTAAAAAATAATTCATTCTTTTTTCATTATTCAGTGTTCCTTGTTCGATATTCAATTTGGTTTAAATAATCGCAAAACCCAAAAGGATATCATTGCACTGAAGAGAAACCTTTCGGGTTTAGATAAACAGGAAGACAGCAATATCAGTTTGTTGAATAGAAAGCCATGATTTTCGTTTGCTCAAATATAAAAGGTCTTTGAAGTTAGAATAATTTAACCCGAATTTGAAGGATATTCATAGCGACTTAATGACGTTATCTTAATGCAACTTAACTTCTTAATGTTTGAAAAAACCAGAGGTAGCATTAACCGCAAGGTGCGCAAAGAAAAGCGCTAAGACCGCAATGGTTGGTCTATTATATTTTAGAAAATAGAATTTAGAAACAAGACTTATAACTTGTGATCTTTGAAATTCCTTAAATAGCGTTGACCATTTTAAAAAATAATTCATTCTTACTTCATTATTCAGTGTTCCTTGTTCAATATTCAATTTAGTCTAAATTATCTCAAAACCTAATAGGTTATCATTGCACTGAAGAAAAACTTTTCGGGTTTGTGTAGTTAAATTTAATAATATGAGATTTTATTAAGATAAAGCCCTTTACCTTGCCCACATAGGAAGTCACGGTAGCTCTCTGGATAACGAGCTTTTACTTTTCACCCGTTTTCTTTTTATACAGATGTTCGTTCAAAAACCAGGTGGTTAAGGCATAAAATCCACCTCCTATGACAATGCAAATCACCAATTGGATCAAAAAATCATAGGTCGTTTCAAACTTGGCCTCAGAAAAGAAATAATTATAGGCAGTTAAAATAACAAACAATAAGACCCCAAAACTTAAGCCTGTATTAATAAGGTGCTTTTGTAAACCTTTTTCTCTTATTTTTCCCCATTTTTGAACAAACGGATCGTCTTGATTCTTCATATTGTCTGAAATTTAAAAATCTAAAATTATAAAATATTACTAATTTAAAAAAATGCCTTCAGAAAAACTCGACCCCTCTTTTTTTCAATCCGGTGATGTTGTAGGTCTTTCAAAAAAACTTATCGGTTGCAAATTATCCACTTTTATAGATAACAAGTTGACTTCAGGTATAATTACTGAGACAGAAGCTTATGCCGGGCAAGGCGACAAGGCCTGTCATGCGCATCTAGGGAGATTTACAAAACGAACTTCGGTAATGTACGAACCCGGCGGAATCGCTTATATTTATCTCTGCTATGGTATTCATCATTTGTTTAATATTGTCACCAACACCAAAGGCCATGCCGATGCTATTCTTATCCGTGCGGTTGAACCTATTGATGGCATTGACATCATGCTCGAAAGACGACAAAAAACTAACCTGGATAAATCGCTGACTTCAGGACCCGGCAATCTCACCAAAGCGCTTGGTTTAAAAAAAACTCATAATGCTGAGTCTGTCTGCTCAGGCAACATCTGGATAGAACCTAAAACAACTGAAATAAAAAATATTGTAGAAACCACCAGAATTGGCATAGACTACGCCGAAGAAGACGCCCTTCTGCCCTGGCGGTTTTATGACGCAGATTCTAAGTTTGTTTCGGTGAGGTAGTTAAACCAAATACATCATAAAATAAGGGAAAGGAAAGTTTAGTTACTATTGGAAAGGAAAACGATTTTCAGGTTTATGAGTTTATATGAGTGTATTTTTTTGGTCGCTTATTCTTTATAAACTATGCCTAACACTCTCTATTATCTAAGATTTAAAGCGGCTCATTAGTTTCTTTCTTTTAACAAAAACAATTCAAACAATAATGATGTTATATCATTTTGAATTACGCTCAGTAAGCATCTAGCGGCTAAAAGCTAAACGCTAAAATTCAACTTCTCAAATAACTTGCGCCATTCACGTCTATGATCGTTCCTGATGAATAAGCGGCTTTTTCAGAAGCCAGGAACAAAATTGCATGGGCTACTTCTTCAGGTTGAGCCATGCGCTTAAAAGGCGATTCCCTGAGTAAATTTTCTCTTTCTACAGGTGTTAGTGTTTTTGAAGCCATATCGGTTTCTGTAAAACCGGGGGCGACCACGCCAACGTAAATACCATGAGGTGCTAATTTCTTCGCCAGCGATTGACTCATGGCATTGAGTGCTGCTTTGCTAGCGCCATAAGCAGGTTTGGTAGGTTCACCGCGAAAGGCTCCTCTGGAAGACACGCTAACAATGCGTCCACCGCCATGCTTCATCATATGTTGTGCGGCAAGAAGACTCAGGTTGGCCACAGCAAATAAATTGGTTTGAAAGGTATCTTTAAAAGCTGAGGACCATTCTTCAAAGCTGATGCTTTCTATGTCGTGCTCAATTGAAATCCCGGCGTTATTCACTAAAATGTCAAGTATCCCGAAATGTTTAATCACCTCGCCTACAAGTTGCTGTTGCTCATCTTCGTTTGAAATGTCATACTGAAATAAAGCATGCTCCTCTCCGGGTAAAGCCCGCAGAGTCTCTTCAGCGGCTTTCCGGTTGGATCTAAAGTTAATGGCAACTTTTGCGCCCTGTTCAGCAAAGGCCTGAGCTGTGGCTTTTCCTATACCTCTTGAAGCTCCTGTGATAAGGACTGTTTTATTTTTGAAATTATTCATAGCAGCTATTTAATACATGCTAAAATAGCATTTTGTTAAGGTTATTATGAACTAATATATATTTTTAACTGATGTATAAAGCAATTAAATCAGCTTGTATCCGAAAGCCCTTAAGGGATGACACCCAGAGAGTCGATTTTCATATTCGCAAAAAACAAGTCTTTTATGCTATAAATACTATTAATCTGTCATATAAAATATGATTATACTAAGAATACTTCTATAATATATCGTTTTCGTAACGCATTCAATATGTATTTTCTTCCAATACATGATAAAAATCATGTATTAAACCCAATTCTCTTCGGACATTTGCATGACTAACAATTGTTAATATAATTAACGTCTTAAAATAGAAAATTATGAAAATGAAGGTTTTAAAATTGAGTTTAGTGGTGATTTTGCTTATGGGGCTACAACCCGTTAGCGCCCAAAAAACTTATAATGCAGATGCTGAAAAAAGCAAAGTGACTATTGAAGGTACTTCTAATGTGCATGATTGGGAAATGATCGCTGAGAACCCAAAAAGCACATTGGAATTGACATCTGAATCTGAAAAGGAGGTTGCCTCTGTTTCTTTTGAAGTACCCGTAAAAAGCATGAAAAGCGGAAAAAACAGAATGGATAAGAATACTTATGAAGCCTTGAAAGAAGAAGATCATAATAAAATTGTCTTCAACTCTACTCAAATAGAGAATGTCAACGGAAATTATTATGTCGTCGGGGATTTAAATATCGCTGGTATCAGTAAAAAGGTCAGGATACCTTTCAAATTATCCAAAAATGATAATACTCTAAATTTAGCTTTGGCCTATGAAATAAACATGTTAGACTACAAGGTTGAACCACCTACAGCCTTATTTGGAACCATTAAAACAGGTGAAAAAGTAAACGTAAAAATTAATTTAATATACCAATAAATCAGTTAGATATGAAAACCATGAAAACAACAATGTTCTTGCTAATTGGATTAGTAATTACACAATTATCATTCGCACAAAATCGCGATCTTGATAACTTCAGACCAAGAGACCAAAGAGGTATTAACGTCTTTGAAGAACCAAAAGACACTGTTACTTCTTTTGAAAACCTAAAAGTAAGAATTGGTGGTGCTTCTACATTGCAGTATCAATCAATCAACCATGAAAATTCAGGCGCCGTGCCGTTAGTACCTCTAGGTGATAACTTCAACCTGGCAACAGCAAACCTTGACCTTGATGTACAATTGTACGATGGTGTAAGAATGCACCTGAGAACTTACCTCTCTGCCCGTCACCATCCGGAAGCATGGGTAAAAGGTGGATACATCTTAATTGACAAGCTTGACTTTGTAAAAGAAGGCTTTATGGAAGAATGGATGAAAAAACTGACCTTCAAGTTTGGACATATGGAAAACAACTATGGTGATGCTCACTTTAGACGTACAGACAATGCTCAGGCCATATATAACCCCTTCGTAGGTAACTATTTGATGGATTCTTTTACCACAGAAGTTGGTTTTGAAGCTTACTATAGAAGTAATGGCTGGATTGCTATGTTGGGTATGACCAACGGTAGACTTAATCAGTCTCCTGTAGAAACAAACACACAGGCTTCTCTGCTGGCCAAGTTAGGTTATGACAAGCAATTTACTGATGATTTCAGATTCAGATTGACAGGTTCTGTATACCATACAGGCGAATCTTCCAAGAACTTTTTATATGACGGAGACAGAGCTGGTTCAAGATATTACCTCGTATTAGAAGAAGAAGGTTCTAGTGCCACTGCTGCATTTAGATCAGGTAGGGTAAACCCCGGTTTTGGCACAGAACTTACAGCTATAATGATCAACCCGTTCATCAGATACAAAGGGTTTGAATTCTTCGGTATTTATGAAAATTCCACCGGTAAAGGTTTTGGACCTAATCCACCAAGCAGAACTTACAACCATTATGCTGCAGATTTGATCTACAGATTTGGTGAAAATGAAGATTTCTACATCGGTGGCCGATACAGTATGGTCGATGGCGAGCATCCTTCCGGTAACGATATTACAGTTGACAGAATTCAGCTTGGTGCCGGTTGGTTCATGACCAAAAACATTCTGGCAAAACTGGAATATGTGAATCAATCCTATTCAGATTTCCCAACTGGTGATATCCTTGAAGGCGGAGAATTTAATGGACTTATGATGGAAGCCGTCATTAGTTTCTAAGCATTTATTTTGAATTAACCCAAGGGCTTGCTATATTAGTAAGCCCTTTTTAACCTTAAAGTCATGAAAACTGTATTTTTACTTCTCTGTCTGACGAGTTTTGGCTTTTTTGTTACTTCCACCAAAACCGCAGAAATAAACATAAAAAAAGGAAGCGAGGTTGTCATAGAAGGCAGGTCTAACGTCAATCATTTTAACTGCGAATACATTACTGTCATTTCCAAGGGCATTAAGGAGATCAACTATAATATTTATGATGACACTTATTTACTTAATGATGCTACACTTAGCCTTGAAACAAAAGCTTTTGACTGTGGTGGCAGAATGATCAATAAAGATTTCAATAAATTAATGCAATCTGAAGATCATCCGAATATTTTAATTAAACTCAAACACATAAAGGCCTATAACGACATTTTTAAAATTACAGCCGATATCTATATTGCCGGCAAAATGAACACCTACACTTTTGAAATGTGCCTTAATGAAGGTGATAATTATACAGGCATGCTAAGCCTGAATATTGAAGATTTTGACATGGAAGCTCCACGTAAACTTATGGGTGCGATAAAAGTAGATCCTGAGATTGATATTAATTTTGATTTGGATATATCTATAAATCAGTCAAAATAAAACCTTTCAGGTTTTGGAGTATTTTATACAAAAACACTCCAAAGAAAATAAAAGATCACAAAATATAATCCGTACTGATAAACTTAGATTGTTTCTTTTCAAGCAATTGCTCTAAAATCTCAAGGTTTTGAGGATTGTCTTTGGAAGCCACAAAAGTTCTTATGGAAAAAGACCTCAGTGCATCGTGGACACTCAAAGTGGATTTTGCTGAGTCCTTTCTTCCTGTAAACGGATATACATCCGGTCCACGTTGGCAAGAACTGTTCAGGTTCACACGACATACCAGATTTGTAAAAGTATCGATCAATGGCGATAATTTCTCTACGTTTGTGCCAAAAAGGCTAACCTGCTGACCATAATTTGAATCAGCCATATCGTCAATAGGTTCATCAATATCCGAAAAAGACACCACCGGAATCACCGGCCCGAATTGTTCTTCCTGATAGACGCGCATATCCTTGGTTACCGGATATAGGACAGCCGGCCAAATATAGTTTTCAAAATGCTGACCTCCTTTTTTGTTGAGTATTTTAGCGCCTTTCTCTAAAGCATCATCAATCAATTCCTGGATGTATTGTGGTTTGTCGGGTTCAGGTAGAGGAGTTAAAAATGCACCTTCATCCCAGGGATTTCCAAAATTTTGATTGTCTACAGCTTTATTGAAATGTTGTAGGAATTCATCTTTAATCTCTTCGTGAACGTAAATGATCTTTAAAGCTGTACAACGTTGGCCGTTAAATGACAAACTTCCCGAAATACACTCCTTAACGGCTAAATCCAGATCAGCATCTGGCAATACAATAGCCGGGTTTTTAGCTTCAAGTCCTAATACTAATCTCAGTCGATTACTTTTAGGATGCTGATCGATCAATGCATTGGCTGATTTACTGTTTCCGATTAATGCTAAGACATCAATTTTTCCGGTTTGCATGATCGGGCTGGCTAGTACTCGCCCTCTTCCAAAAATAATATTAACAACTCCGGCCGGAAAACTTTCCTGAAAAGCTTCAAGCAAAGGTGTGATCAAAAGCACACCAAATTTAGCCGGTTTAAAAATGGTCGTGTTGCCCATGATCAATGCAGGAATGAGTAAGGCAAAAGTTTCATTCAAAGGATAGTTATATGGTCCTAAACATAACACCACACCAAGCGGTCCACGTCGGATGTGCGCATATACGCCTTCATGCTTTTCAAATTTTGCAGCATTTCTGTCTAATTGTTTATAATCTTCAATGGTATCATAAACATATTTTACCGTCCGGTCGAATTCTTTTTCGGCATCAGCCAGATTCTTACCAATTTCCCACATGATGAGTTTGACCACGATATCACGTTTGGTTTCCATTTTCTGTATGAAGCTTTCCATACATTCTATGCGTTCTCTAACCCGCATGGTCGGCCAGAGGCCTTTTCCCTTATCGTAGGCACCTAAAGCGGCATCTAAAGCCTCATGGGCCTGTGCTTCTTCAAGTTCAGGAACACTGCCAATATAGGTTGGCTTATATTCCTCTGTAACAGATATGGTAGAGTTGACCTCAACTGTTTTGCCTTTCCAGGTTTTAAGTACACCATCAATTAAATATTGGTCGGCTTCAAGTGGAGATGAGATGCTATAAATTTCAGGAATAGGTTTCATGATTTAATTTTTGATTAAATAAACTTATAAAAAACACTCCATCTCAGAATTTTGTGCCTAATTATCCATAAATTAACAAAAGTGGGGTGAATATTTGATTTACTTAGTAATTTTAAAATTTATTGCTGAAGTAAATTAGCATATTGAAAATATAAGATATTTTATCTAAAACCATATACCTGTTTACGCCACACCCATTCCATTGGTCCAAATTCAAAGTGTTTTAACCATATTCGGCTTATGATCACCTGACCTGTAAAAACAACTATAGCAATGAGCATGACTATGGTAAAGCCATATTTACCAGTGAGTTCAAAACCAAAGCAATAAAATAAAACTATACCAGCCAAAGTATGGACGAGATAACAGGTCAAAGCAGTTTTACCAACAGAAATAAACAACCTTAAAAACAGATTACCATTAATGCAGAGTAAAGCAATACCCGCGGCAATACTTAATGCCATAGGAACAGTACCTAAAGCATAACAGGTAGAGTGCATAAATTTGTTGGTCATGTCATCCACGGCATAGAATTCTAAGTAGCCTCTTATGAGGTTGAAAGGTAAGCCAAAAACCAACCCAATCCAGAACACTTTTTTTAAGAAGGGTTTGTTGGTCAAGAGGTTGCCATTAAGTATTTTTCTGCCAGCCCAGATGCCTATAAGAAATATCCCAAAGACCTTAAAGATACGGCCTTCAAGCAGAATCATACCTATTCTTCCGAAAGTATTACCAAGGTTCATTTTAAAAAAACCCAAAATATTCTGGTTAAGCAAATAGGCCCGAAAATTAGGCATCTTATTACCGTTATTTTCTATGACTGGCATATTAAAGTATTGATAAACCGCTGTATCTAAAGTAAAAAACAGCTTTGAGTAAGGCAATTTAGCAAAATGCATGACTGCCAAATTTACGATGGGCAGTAATATTAAAATGCCCGCAGTGATGAGCAAAATTTTGTTTGATTTGTTTACAAACCAGATCATGGGAAAACCAAGTATAGCGTAAAGCGTTAAAATATCTCCAGGCCAGAATAAACACAAATGAACTAATCCAATGACTAAAAGCCAGAACATGCGTTTTCTGAAAAAGACGGTAAAAGACTTTCCTTTTGAGGTCGCATTGTTGTATTGAATGACACAGCCGATACCAAAAAGCAGAGAAAATATGGAATAGAATTTGCCATCAACAAATACGTAGTGAATATAACGTAAAGGCTCATCGCTGGTCCAGTTGATTTCGAGTATTTCGCTATCAGCATCAAAGAACCAGAGTCCTGCAAAAAAGGGGGATGTTTGCCGTAAAAATAAAAAAGATTGACATGCCTCGAAGGATGTCTAAGAATTCAATCCGGTCGAGATTGGTGATCGGTTTTAGTACTTTCATTGACAATTTGTTATTAGACTAACAAATTAACTGACTTGATTCACTTGTTGATTTTGAGACTAAAGCTAGTTAATTACATAGGGCTAAAATGTTTTTATGTTTCTTGAAATTATTTTTATCGATTGCAATAACTCTTATTTTAAGCCTAAACATTTTGATTTCATAGTCACAAATGATAAATTTCAATTCTTTTATAAAAGAAAAAATTATGCTTAATTATTTACCAAGCGATCAAAAGTTTCCCTGATTTCAGGTGATGAAGGATAAGGTGATTTAGGATCAAGGATATTTCCCTCTTTGTCCACGATAACATATGTAGGAGACGCACTAACCTGATAGTTTTGAAATTCTTCTGAGTCCCAATAATTTTCGGTTACCAGGCTTGTGCCAACGTTTTTATTTTTCAAAACATAATTTTTCCATTTACCTTTATCAAGATCTGCGGAAACGCTCACAAATGTAATATCCTCGTCGGCGTAGTCAGCATAAAGTTTGACATAGGCATCTGTTTCTTTTATACAATATTTACAGCCTGTATGCCAAAAATCGAGATAGACATATTTACCATTGAAGTCACTCAATGACACCATTTTGCCGTCTATATCTTCAAGTGTAAATTCCGGTGCAGGTTGTCCTGGTGCCAAGCTCAGCTTTTCAGCATAAACCAGTTCAAGCTGCTCGTCATAATACGGGTCTTTGTTATTTTCTTTAAAGTAATCGTAAAATTTATCAAACCCCTTTAAACCCTGATCTTTTAACCTCATATTCATGGTATTAAAGAGGGCATAGTTTTTTATTTCTTCACTGTCAAGATCTTTAATGACTTTTAAGCTTTCTTCAAAAAGTGCATCAGTGTCATCTTGTTGAGTTGAATCCAATTGGCTTAATCTTTCCTGAGCCTTCATAGTAATGTATTCATTTAAAAAACTACGATAATCAATGATGCCGAGGTATTCTTCATTTTCTATTTCCAAATCTTCAATAAAATCAAAATAACCACTCGGATATGCCCCTTTTCTGGAGGCTATATATAATTTGCACTTGGCGCTGAAGTAATCGATAGATGCTTTGGCGAAATCAATAAATTTTGGTTGTAGCGTTTTATCTTTGACAAGACGAGTGAGATAGCTGTTATGTGCTCTGGTCACTGAATCCAAATATTGAGAAGCATTTTCTAAAGGCGCACTGTACACATACTTGAAATCCATTTTACGTTGCTCAGTCCTTATAGAATCTAATATGGCATTCTCTTCAGCCAAACTTCCTGCATAACTGAAACTGCTGTCTATAGCCTTGGTATCAAAGGAAATTTCCAGCGTTTCTCCGGGCTGTAAGAAGATGTTCTTAAAGGTTCTGCTAAAAGTTAACATGGTGAACGTGGGCATATCTACAGATAAATTTGTGGAAAAACTGCCGTCATTAACTTCAATTTCGGTTTCCCAACTTGACCGTCCCATAAAATCCTGAATCTTTAAAATAGCACCATTGTAATTTTTAATGTTCCCGGATAAGTGGACGTGTTCCTCATTTTCTTTTTGAGGTTCTGATTCGTTTTGCTGTCAAGCCCAACAAAAAAATAAGAGCATAAGACTTAAAATAAGTTTTGATTTCATGATTTTTTGTTTTAAGTTGAAATTAATTTTTTGATTTTGGTTTGGCAACGGTCAAAATTCACATAATGGATCAAAGGAATGATGATTAAAGGCAGTAAGGCAGAAGCAAGTATAAGGTTTGGCCAGCTGAAGTATTCTCTTAGTGGACCAATGACCCCGGATCCAACAGAGCGCCCAATATTTGAAACAGCCATGAATAAAGTAAATTGAGTAGCGGCTATTATTTTCCAACTCAGCTTCATAGACGCTGAAAACAAGCCAATAACAGAAAAGACATTAAACAAGTAAAACAGTAGAAAGAAACCAAATATAAATATGTTCTTTTCCCAAAATGAAGAAAAGACTGCAAACAAAACAATGGTTAATACCTGAAGTGCAAAATATACTTTAAGCATTCTTTTATCTCCAAAAAAGTCTACTAAAGGACCACCCACAAACATGCCGAAAATCCCCGCAAATAGTGTAGTCATGGAAAAGATTTGCGAGTAGTAGTCGTTGGTCCAACCCAACTCTTGAATGGTTAACACTGAGAGAACTGTGTCGTAAAAACCCATTATCGTTCCGCTGATAAACGAAATGATGATCATAATTGTTACCGATGGCAAAATGACCACTTTGAATAGGTTTTTGACGATGGTTTTCCAACTTCGTAATTGTAAACTCTTAGATTCTTTAGAGGCTTCACCTTTAGTCCATGGGAAGAACTTTTCGCCGAGCCGTTCTCTAAAACAAATAGGAATAAGAATGATAAAAGCAATAGGTATCGATAGCGCGGCAATCGCATATGTAAAACCTATCAGGCCAATGAGTGTTGTTCCAATGAAAAGTGTTAAGGAAACACCAATCGTTTTTGCACCCCACATCAGGCCATTGGCCCTTGCTTTTTCTTTTTCAGGTACAATATCTACGACCATGGCATCTGTGGCGACATCCTGAAACGCCGCAAAAAAACCAATTAAAAATCCCGAAACCATAAGGCCGGTCATGTTGTTCAGGGGATCGGGAATTAAGCCAATGGATAAAAAACTTAAAATCAGCCCCAATTGGGCAACGATGATCCACGGCCGTTTTCGTCCCATGGATAGGATGGTATACCAGTCTATAATGGGAGCAATAATAATTTTAAAACTCCATGGCAAGCCGGCGATGGCCACAAAAGCACCTATTTCCATAGTGGATTTTCCATTCATGGCCAACCATGCGGGTATGGTAAAAAGCCAGGTATAAGCCCGAAAAACTGAGGTAGCGAAGGACAGGATTTTTAGATAAGATCAGTTCTTTTTTTGGAATCTTGTTCAGGGTTTGAGTTTTCATAGTTTAGGATGAATAAAGAGTTATTTTACAACGCCTTTAGTTGTTAGCTTTGTGTTGTCCTCCATCAACATTCAGGCATGTTCCAACCACCCAACTGGCTGCCGGAGAAACGATAAATGCGGCAACTTTTCCAATCTCATCTGCAGTACCCATTCTTCCGGAAGCTATACTGCCAAAGACCTGATCATAAAATGGCCTGTTTTCTTTTTTGTTAACTCCCAGAGGCCGCCGGGAAATTCTATAGACCCCGGAGCGATGGTGTTCACTCTAATGTTCTTTGGCGCCAATTCGATAGCAATGGTTTTAGAATAACTGATAATGGCTGCCTTGGCTGCGGCATAGGCCGGTGGAGAACCGGCTGCCAGTCCTGAACCGGAGGAAATAAACAAAATGCTACCGCTTCCGGCTTCTTCCATCCAAGGGATGACTTGTCTGGTCGCCCTTACACTGGCCATTACATCGACATTTAAAGATTTTTCCCAATCTTTGATGTCATTTCCTAAACTCAGAGCCGATACATTATTTACCAAAACATCTATGGCACCAAATTGTTTTTTTACCGTGTCCAGAAAAGCGTTGAGGTCTTTAGAATTTCCGACATCGCATACCAATGCGATAACAGAGACTCCCATTTGTAAGAGCTCCTTTCTAGTCTTTAGCAGAGCATCTTTGCCTCTTGCACAGATAGCGACATTCGCACCTTCTTTAGCGAGGTTAAGTGCAATGCTTCGACCTATACTTTTACTGCCACCTGTTACAATAGCGTTTTTGCCTTTTAATTTTAAATCCATACAAACTTGAATAAACTAATAAATAGGCCGGACCATTCAAATAAACAGTCAGACCTATTCTTAAATATATAGAAAATTGGTAGTTATCAACTTTTAGATAATTCTTCATCGTACACCCAGATATACGACCAGGATTCTACGCCGGCAGAGTCCCATAATTTATCCATTTCCATAGCTTTTTCTTCGCCTTTTTCTTTCACATACATTTCATAAGGGCTATCTCTATCTATGTCCAATTCAGCCCAGTTTTTATAAATACCGGACACCATATAATCGGCATTATCTCTGTCACCGCCTATCAGTCTGTACCAATATCTTCTTGGTTCTCCTTCTACTTTGGTCATCGTTGCTGAGACCTCTTTAATCACATCAGAAAAATCTCCCGTGTCTTCTACCTTGAAATAGGTGACCCAGGTCAGTTTCATTTCTTCAGGAGCTAATCTTTTGCTCCAATCGGGTAAGGTTCTGGCCATGTTACTTGTAACAGATTCAACATGAGGCATGATGAAGTTCATGACAATGGAATAGCAATCTTTGCCGGCCTCGTCGGTTTCATCCATTTCAGCCCAGTTATCCATAAAACCCGTAAGGCCATATACAGTTCCTTCTCCTTACATTCTAGACCAAAAGCCCCAGGTATTTTCTCCACCATCATTGGTGTAACATTCTTTCCATTTTTTTACACCATCCTTAAATTGAGCTCCGTGACCTTGTTTAATCTTGAATTCGGTCATGGTCATAATTCGCTCTTCTACCTCCTGTGCAAAAGCCATAAGAGGGAAAATCATTAGTAAAATCAATAGTTTTTTCATGATATTAGGTTTTAGTTATTTAATTGTTAGCAATTTAGATAAGTTCATTTTGTTAGCCAATCACATGTTGATGTGGTTGTTAATGAAATGTTATAAACCTTATGCTTTGCAAGATTTTAGAAGAAAACAGAGGTTTAATTTCATCTTTTGTAGAATTTTAATTTCCTGCGATGTATTCAATATCGGGCATCTCAGCGGCTATTGATAATGCTTTGAAGGCCTCGATCCATTCAGGAAGTTTAAGAAGTACATAGAATAAACAAACAGCCAAACTTAGGAATACAAAAAAGTAAAGAACATCTGTCATTTTAAAAGAAAGTGTTTTCATGAGACTAAATTTTAGATGGGTTAATAATTATAATTGCAATTTAGCCAAGAAATAATATTATGACAATCACATATAAATGTGGTTATTTAGATGACCTATTAAATTAAAAAGCCTTTTTATTGATATATATCTAATTTTATAGCCAACCTATTGTTCATCAAATAATATCAGGTAAGACAAATTGAATAGAATAGAAATGGTATATTTGATAGCGAAAAATCTATAATTGTGAATGTTAGAGCTGTTTTACTGATCATTTGTATAGGTTTATTCCCGTGTACATCTTACCTTTTTGCTCAAAACACTGTTAGGCTAAAAACCCTGAATACGAATGACGGTCTTAACTTTAGGCACGTTAATTCTATTGTACAGGATCAAAAGGGATTCATGTGGTTTGGAACTTCACAGGGTATCGCCAAGTATGATGGTAATACTTTCAAGACCTTTAACAATAGCCGTAACAATCCTAATTTTATTCCTTACGAAGACATATTAGATTTTGAATATCAAAGTACAACCAACAAGCTGTGGTATATCGCTAATCATAAATTGTTTTCATTAAATCTCGATACTGAAAAGCTTGAGCAAATAGAAGGACTCGAAAAAGCTTTAAAAGGTTAAGTCCTCGATATTGCTTTGGATAAAACGAATAATTTATGGATTGTATTAGATCATCCTATCAATAATCAAAAGGCTCAACATCTCATCAAGTATGATGGAAAGTCATTTCAAAAGATAAAATCATTAACCCGAAATAGCGCAGGTTTTACTTCTATAGATATTACAAAATCCAATCATGTGTGCTGGACAACAGTGAACTATGGTCTGTCTTTATTCAGTCTGGATGGTGAGCTTTTACATCAAGACATTTTAGATACCTATGACTGGTATGGTAAGACTATTCACTACGGAGAGTCTTTCTTTGACTCTAAAGACCGACACTATTATTTTTCTGAAACCAAAGGTGGAGTAGATGTTTATAATGGTTTTGAATTTGAATACAATTTAATAAATCACCCTTCGGTTTTTTATAATGCCGTAGAGGATAAAGAAGGTGGTGTATGGTTTACGGGAAAAAAAGCCGTTTTCTACCGTAGTCCTTCAGGTGATGTTTTTGACTATACAGCAGAAATTGGAAGTGTTTTAAATTCTTCAGATATCACTTCAGTCTATGTAGATTATTCTAACCTGTTGTGGATAAGCACCGATAATGGCCTCATTAAAGTGAAGTTAATTCCACAAAATTTTCAAAAATTACTTCACCGTCCGGATGCAGAATGGGGCATTAGTTTCAGAAACATTTTTAGCTTAAAAAACGGAGACGTTGTGGCCATGTGTGAAACTGAAAATCGACTGTATCAAATAAAGACGTCAGGCGAAACACAGAGTATTGATATAGCTGAAAGTGATGAACGACTTAAAGACGCTCGATTTTTTGTATCTGATACCATAAACAATCGTGCATTTACAGTCACTAATTCTCTGATTGAAATTAATTTTGATACTAATGAATTATTGATTTTCAATCAGTTTAATCCTTTTCTTAACGAAACGAAATCCAATCCACTAACCACTTTAAATAATGACTCTTTGTTGATGGGATATACGCTTTCCCGATTAATTAAGGTTGATCAAAAAACAAAAGCTTATAAGCCTGTTTTTAAGGAAAAGCCAAAAAATGATTATATCCTCAAAACTTTATTACAAAGTAAGAAAAACCCGGACATTATCTGGGTTGGTACCAGAAGTCATGGCCTTATAAAGCTAAACTTAAACGGTAAAATAGAAGCTCAATATAATATCACCACATCACCATCTTTAAGTAAAAATTCCATATTATGTCTTAAGGAAGTTAATGAGAAACTTTTCATAGGTACTTTTGGTGGTGGCATTAATGTATTGGATCTGAATGATAATAGTCTTCAAATTATAGATACACAAATCGGGCTATGTGACAATAATGTCGTTTCTGTATTACCTGCAGGTGAAAATCAAATTATCGCAGCAACTTATAATGGTTTAAGTCGTATTAATTTGAAAACTAAGGGCATCCAAAATTACTTCGAAAAGGATGGATTATCCAATAATGAATTCAATTATACCTCTGCTTATAAAGTACAAAATGGGGACTTTTATTTTGGTGGCTTAAACGGCATTACCAAATTTTCAATTGGTAACCTATCCCAGAAAAAAGCATTGCCAGCTTTAAATTTTACACAGCTTGAATTTTTTAATAAGCAAAAGGATACGCTCATTAAATTAACAAAGCTTGAAAACAAGCCTGTTGTATTGTCTCCTTATGAAATCAATTTGAAAGTTGATTGGTCTGTGCCAGATTATTTTGATGCCAACAACTACACCTATTATGCTATGATGGAAGGTTTTGAAAACAAATGGTTTTTTCAAGGCAATGCCAACAGTATCAGATACAATCAATTGCCTGCAGGAGAATATGTTCTTAGAATAAATGGTGTAAATATCAATGGGAATCAAAGTAAAGCCGGTTTAGAAATTCCTATACGTGTAGAACAGATTTTCTATAAGACCTGGTGGTTTATTTTAATCCTTATCCTTTTCATAGGTGTCATCATTTACAGTATTTTTCAATACAGACTTCAGCAAGCCCTTGCTATTGAAAGGCTTAGGAGCGAGATTTCAAGTGAACTTCACGATGATGTGGGCTCAATGTTGACCGGACTTGCTATGCAAACAGAAATGCTGGAAATGCAGGCAAAAAGTCAATCGGAAAAGAAAAAACTCAAAAGATTGACGCAACTGAGCCGAAATACAATAGCCCACATGAGAGATTTTGTCTGGAGTATAGACAGCAGAAAGGACAATGTACAAGATTTGATTGAACGTATGTAGGAATACGCCGAAGAATATCTATTGCCATCCGGAATAGAATTTGAAGTAAAAACAGAAGGTATACAAGGCTCAAAAAAAACTGAATCTGAACTATCGCAGGAATTTATTTTTGATCTTTAAGGAAACTATAACCAATGTTCTTAAGCATTCTAATGCCAAAAAAGTCAACGTACTGATGACCTATAAGAACGGCATGTACAGGTTTTATATTCAGGACGATGGAAACATAAAGTCTACAAGGAAAAGTACCGGTCAAGGGCTTGCGAATATGAAAATGCGATCTGAACATATGAATGCTCAATTGTTGTTTGATACCTCAAACGGTTTTAAAATAGAATTATCCTTGCCTCAACATATTTGAATTTCACATGATAATGTGAGTTAGTATTAATACATTTTGTTATAGTTTGAAAAACAAATCAACAGCCGTTTTGAACCTAAAAAAAATATCGTTATCGTTGAAGATGATCTAGTCATTATGGATAGCCTGATCACCTTTTTAAATTCAACTGAAGGCATCAAAGTCCTGAAAACATTTAACAATACTGAAGATTTTATATCCTGGTTAGAAGTGGAAAAAGAGGAGGATTTTATTTTACTTTTAGACATTCAGCTTCCGGGTAAAACCGGTGTAGAATCTTTGCCTTTTATTAAAAAATTAAAACCAGCACTGGATGTAATCATTTTGACCACATTTGAAGAGACCGATATGATATTTAAAGCTTTGAGTGCAGGTGCATGCTCATATGTCTCTAAGCGAATATCACTCACAAAAATAAAGGAAGCTATTGATGTAGTAGCGGAAGGTGGTTCCTACATTTCACCGGCTATTGCCAGAAAAATAGCGAATTTCTATGCACCAAAACCCAGTAAGATCCTTACTGAAAGACAACAGGAGATTGTAAATGGCATTGTGAATGGAAAAAGCTATAAAATGATTGCGGCAGACTTATTTATCTCTCTGGATACAGTTAGAAGTCACATTAAAAACATATATAATACGCTCGAAATTAACTCAAAAGCTGAGCTATCAGAAAAAAATACAATAAAGAATTATAATTTACTCATTAATGTCTGGTAATTGATCTATAGTTTCTTTGTGTTCCTGACTCAAATCCACTAATCTCGTCCAGACACTTTCTGATAAACTATTGAGAATAGGGTAGGAGAGTGACTCATCCAGCGTTTGCTCATCCACAATTTTGACTTCAGCATTTATCAAATTAAAAAGCAGCATCAAAACACTTAAAATCAAAGCTAATTTTAAAAGTCCAAATATTCCACCAAGAATTTTATTGATGGTACCTAGTGCAACCAGGTCCATAAGTTTAGTGATTCCTTTACCAATAAGAGATACTATAATGATGATGAGTATGAAACTTATCAAAAAAGTCAGTATTTTTATATACTCAGGTTCCCATTTCAGCCACTGGCCAATATATAATCCGTGGTGTTTTGTCATATAATAAGCACCTAAAACACCTAAAATTAATCCTACAAAAGATGTAAGTTCTACGATAAGTCCCTTTTTAAAACCGGAGTAAAAGCCCAGTAACAAAATAACTCCAACAAATACATCGATAAGGTTCATGTGGTAAATATAGAGAAGAATTTTTATTTAACGCAACGACGCAAAAACGCAAAGATTAAACTTATAGTTTAAATGTAATCCCAATAATGAACGAGTTTAACTTCCTGTTTTATAAAACAAACTTCCTATCTTTAAACCAATTTATAGAGCTAAAATGAACCGAATATTATACATACTTTTTTCAATATTTTTTTGTGTCGCTACCCTGTCCTGTGACAATGAAAAAGCTGAAGACGAAAGGCAGCAGCCTTCACAAAAAAATTTTGAAAAACTCTCAACAGAACATACGAAGATCAGTTTTGCCAATACCATAGATGAAACAGAATCTTTTAACTTTCTGTACTATCAATACCTGTATAATGGTGGTGGCGTCGCCGTTGGAGATATCAATAATGATGGTTTACAGGATATTTATTTTGTAGGCAATACAATTCAGGACAGGCTTTATCTTAATAAAGGAAATTTTGTATTTGAAGACATCACTGTAAAGGCCGGTCTTGAAAATAAAGGCGGATTTAAAACCGGTGTCAATATGATAGACATCAACAAAGATGGGTTTCTGGATATCTATGTTTGTCGATCTGTGGTTCAGGAAGTTGATAAGCGGAAAAACCTGCTTTATATCAATAATGGTAACAGCACATTTACAGAAAAAGCAGCTGAATACGGCCTGGATGATGCAGGGTATTCTGTTCAGGCTTATTTTTTGGATGCTGATAATGACAATACCTATGAAGTCTATGTCTTAAATCATCCCAAAGACATGAACAATGCCAACAACATTCGTGTGAAACAAAATGAAGATGGCAGCTTTAGTCAGGAAAAATTGCAGGATTACAGCTACATTTCAGACCGGTATTATGTGTTGAAAAACGGGAGATATGAGGATGTTTCAGAAAATGCCGGTATACTCGATGATGCTTATGGTTTGAGCGCGGTAATTGCTGACTTTAATCAGGATAATTTACCTGATATTTATGTGGCTAACGATTACATCAAACCTGACCGGCTTTGGATCAACCAAGGCAATCATCAGTTTAAGGATGAATTAGACCATTATTTTAAACACACCAGTTTCTCTTCAATGGGATCAGATTACGCCGATTTGAACAACGACGATAAACCTGACCTGATGGTCCTGGATATGCTGGCAGCAACTTCAAATCGCAGACATCAATTGAATCATCTTACAAATGTCAAAAAATTTAAAGACATGCAACGCTTTGGTTTGGGGTCTCAATTGTCTCGTAATGTGTTACAAATCAATCAAAGTCCCGCAGCTTTTTCAGACATCGCATTCATGGATAATATAGCCAACACCGATTGGAGCTGGAGTGCACTTTTAGCTGATTTTGACAACGATGGACTCAAAGATGTTCATATCACCAATGGATACTATAGAAATATTACCGACTTGGATTATATGGATTTTGAGATTAATGCCCTTCAGGAAAAATACAGAAAAGGGCAAATCAGTCTGTTAGACTGGCTGAAAGAAATTCCTTCAGAAGCTACTCAGAATTTCTTTTTTAAAAATGAAGGCGAACTCAGATTCTCTGATGTTTCAGACCAATGGAATGCTCAAACGGAGTTTTCAAACGGTGCAGCCTATGCCGACCTCAACAATGATGGAAAACTTGACCTGATCGTCAATAATATTAATGGTAAAGCTCATATTTTAAAAAATAGTCAGACTCAAAATAACTTCATCAGTATAATTTTAAAAACAGACAAAGCGGAAATACTGCAGCATACCAAAATAAACTGTTACACAAGTGATGGCAAAATACTTACAGATATTTATAATTCTCAACGGGGCTATTTATCAAATTCACAGCATCGTTTGCATTTTGGTTTAGGCAAAGCTAATATAGACAGCCTGGAAATTTTTTGGCCCGACAATTCCTTTCAGGTATTGAAAAACCCAAAGGTCAATCAGGTTTTGACAGTACTAAAATCTGGATCGAAAATTAAACCTGAGCACGAGCAAGTTAAAAAGACATTATTTAAACAAGCTGAACAAACTTTTGAAAAACACCAGGAAAACACGTATTCAGAGTTTGATTATAATAGGTTGATCGACAGGAGTTACAGTGATTTTGGACCTGATGCTTTGGTTCTTGATGCAGACAAAGATGGTTTAGAAGACGTCATTATTTCCGGCGGAAAAGACCAGGCCACACAATTCTACAAACAAACTTCAAGTGGCAGCTTTAAAAAAATAAATGTACCAGTATTCGGATTAGATAAGTATTATGAAGACACCACACTGGCCTATATAGATGCCAATCAGGACGGTTTTTTTGATCTGTTGATAGGAACTGCATCAAATGAGAATGAACTGACAATAGAACACTATCCTGTGAGACTTTATCTGTTTAATCCATCAAAGCAAACTTATGAGAGAGGTAGGTTTCCTGATGTTGCTATAAGCACCTCAAAAATTCTTGTTGCCGATTTTGATTCAGATGGTTTGGAAGATGTCTTTATTGCAGCAAGGAATCAACCAAAGACATATCCTAAACTGCCAAAATCTTATGTTTTTAAGCAAACAAAAGGTGGGTTTTTAGACAAAACAAAAGAATGGTTAACGGAGTCAAGACTTGGAATGCTCACAGATGCCGTTTTTGAGGACCTGAATCAGGATGGCAAGATTGAACTTCTGATTGTAGGGGAGTGGATGGCGCCCGGTGTCTTTCAATTTGACAATGGGTTTAATGATATCAGCAAAAATTATGATTTTACCGGTTTAAAAGGTCTTTGGGAAAGTATTTTTGTTGCTGATGTTAATCAGGATGGCAAAAACGATATTATGTTGGGCAACCGAGGATTGAACAACATTTATAAAGCCGGATCTGAGCGACCATTGAAAATGGCAGTAGGTGATTTTGACCAGAATTCAACTACAGATTATCTAATGTTTCAAACTGACGAAACAGGGAATTACAAACCTCTTTTAGGCTATAAGCGCATCGCATCACAGTTACCTAAAATCAGAAAAGATTTCAATTCTTATGAAGCTTTTGCAACAGCCAACTGGGATAAATTCATAGAAAATTCTGATTCTAAAACTTTGGAAGTCAATGAATTGAGACATGTTTTGCTTTTGAATAATAGCAATCATAATTTTACTAAAATAGCCTTACCACATTTTACCCAAAATTCGATCGGTAGATCATTTACTACTTTGAACATTGAAGGAAACCCTTATTATTTCCTGACAGGAAACCATTTTGATACCGACGCAGAATTTACAGTCTATGATGCCTCAAACGGTCATGTAATGGCATGGAATTCCAGTAAAACTAATTTCGAATTATTACCAATATCAAGAACTGGTTTCTTGGCTGCTGGTGATGTAAGAAAGCTGTACGCGATTAAAGTAAATACCAAAGATGGAATATTGATTTTAAACAATAATGACAAATCCTTATTATTCATTGCAAAGCCTTTAAAATAAAAAAGCATCTCTGATTTTCTCAAAGATGCTTTACATTAAAAAGTTGTTTTACTTATTCTGGGGTTTCCGTTTCTGCCTCTTCAGCAGATGCTTCATTTGCGGTTTCATCCGTAGCTTCATCTTCAGATTCTACCGGGTATTTTGCATTCAAGGCTTTTACAACGTCTTCGGTGATATCGAGTTCGTCTTTTCCGTAAAGTATATTTCCGGATTCATTTGAACCATAGATAAAAGTATATCCGTTGTCTTTGCCGTAAGTCTTTACAAAATCCTTTACCGTATTTACAAGAGAATCCATCTCTGAATTTTTTTGTTGCTGAAACTGTTGATTATTCATTTGTTGTTGCTGACCAAGAGACTGTTGAATTTGCATTATTTTATTATACAAATCCTCTTCTTCAGACTTGGACATTTTTCCTTGCTTAGACTGGTATTCCTGAACAAGGTCCTGATAACCACTCTGAGCGACCATGGCGTCCATTTTTGCTTTCATGGCCTCTTCTTCCTGTACAAATTTTTCCTCAGCTTCTTTTAATTTGTCAAAACCTTCCATAATCTCCTGATTATTGACATAAGCTGTTTTTTGTTGACAGCTAATAAGAGTTACCGAAGCAATTAACAATACTAATATTTTTCTCATGATAAATTTTTTTTGCTAAAGTAAGTAAGATATAGAAAAAGACCTAAAATTGTTACTATAAATATTTGCTATAGAATAAAAATAATAAATATGCAAATTCTATTATTTTTAATTAATTTTAAAGCGTTCTAAGCGATTTAAAAAACAATCTAAAGCCTATTTATCTAATTAGTTATATCTGCTTTTAAAACGTATAAAACAGAGGAAAACTCTTTAGTTCGCTTTGCTTTTAGGTTTGAGATGAAACCTGTATAAATGCCTCTCGGTAAAAAGCCGTTTGGCTTGTATTTTTCTGAGAGTAATGACACATAGAAGGCGTCAAAAACCAATCCCTTTTCTTCGAGACAATGAAAGGCATATTTTTGAATAAAATCTTTTAAACCATTTCTAGAAAAATGCCAAAGATGTCTGGGCACATCCCATGCTGCCCAGAAGTTCTTGTAATATCTGGCATCATAGCTTTTATGATTTGGCACAGCAATGAAAATCGTTCCCTCATTTTTTATGATGCGTTTTAAATTAGAAAGGGTATCTTCTATATCAGGTATATGTTCTAAACTATGCCAGAGTGTAATAACATCAAATGAATCATTGTCAAATTCGCTTAGTTTTTCAACTAAGGTAATTCCTTTTTGGATCAAAACTTTATGAAGTTTAGTCGAAGGTTCCAAAGCAAATTTTTCCCATTTCTCATTATCAAATCCATTAAGAAAATCACCTGTACCTGCGCCAATATCCAGAATTTTTCCATGATCTTTATACTTATGGATCCACTTCTTTTTACGTTCAAGCATGTGAGATTTTACGCTTTGATAAATGAAATCCTTTAATGAGCTGACCTTAGTCTGATGTGAGATATAAGCATTGGAATCGTAGTAGCGAGTCAAATCCTCAGGTGAGGGCATAGGTGCTGTCTTCAGAATACCTTCATATTTCGAAGCTTTGATTTCAAAAGTTTCCTGACTTAAAAAATGATCTTTAATTTTCATAAGGAATGTTCCACGTGGAACTATCTGCCTAAATGAACCAACAGTACCGAAATATCACTTGGATTTACGCCACTTACTCTTGACGCCTGCGATAGTGTTTGTGGTTGAATTTTTGTTAGCTTTTCTCTGGCTTCATAAGACATAGATTTCAATTGTGAATAATCAAAATTTCTTGGGATTTTCACATTTTCCAATCTATTTAATTTGTCTGCATTCGCCTTTTCTTTTTGGATATAACCAGAATATTTAACCTGTATTTCTGTTTGCTCCTGAACTTCCTGATCAAGATCATTGTCATTAATAAATTTTGATACTTTATCAATAGCTTTAAGATCTTCCAGATTAATATTTGGTCTGGCAAAAATTTTAAATAATTTACCTTGTTGGTCAACCGGCTTTGAATTATTTGCTTTTAAAATTGGATTAATTTCGGAAGTTGTGACACTAGTCTGTTTAAAAAATTCCACAAAGCTTTCTGTCTTTTTTATCTTTTGATCTACCAATTGCATACGTTCTTCAGAAGCCAGACCTATTCGGTAAGATCG
This sequence comes from uncultured Psychroflexus sp., assembly GCA_913062845.1. Taxonomy (GTDB): domain Bacteria; phylum Bacteroidota; class Bacteroidia; order Flavobacteriales; family Flavobacteriaceae; genus Psychroflexus. Next base: position 34,912 of record CAJXVZ010000009.1, on the reverse strand, counting down.
TTCTGTAAGTCTTATATCTGCATTATCCTGCCTTAATAATGTTCTGTATTCTGCACGTGATGTAAACATACGATAAGGCTCTTTTGTGCCTTTTGTGATAAGGTCATCAATAAGAACCCCTATATAGGCTTCATCTCTTTTTAGGATAAAGGGCTCCTGAGATTTGACTTTTAACGCCGCATTTATACCTGCCATCAGGCCTTGAGAACCTGCTTCTTCGTATCCGGTTGTACCGTTTATTTGGCCAGCAAAATATAATCCGGAAACCAATTTTGTTTCAAGCGTATGCATCAATTGAGTAGGAGGGAAGTAGTCGTATTCAATAGCATAACCCGGTCTAAAAAATTTGACATTTTCAAATCCTTTCACTGAACGCAAAGCTCGAAACTGTACATCCTCAGGTAGAGAGGTTGAAAAACCGTTTACGTAATATTCAATGGTTTTCCAGCCTTCTGGCTCAATAAACATCTGGTGCCTGTCTTTGTCTGCAAAACGGTCTATCTTATCTTCTATACTCGGACAATACCTTGGACCGTTACTTTGTATTCTTCCATTAAACATGGGCGACCGATCAAATCCTTCTCTAAGTAAATCATGAACTTCGGGAGATGTATAGGTCATATAACAGGACCGCTGTTTCGTTATTTTATTTATGTTCTTTAAGTATGAAAATTGTCCAATCTTATCGTCTCCGGGTTGCTCTGTCATTTTTGAAAAATCAAGACTTCTGCCATCAACTCTTGGTGGTGTCCCTGTTTTCATTCTGCCTGCTTGAAATCCAAGGTTGATTAAATCTGCCGTAATTCCTGTAGAGGCTCTTTCACCTGCACGACCTCCACCAAAGTTTTTCTCACCAATATGTATTAAACCATTAAGAAAAGTTCCATTAGTGAGTACTACCGTTTTTGCTTTAATCTCTAATCCAAGACTGGTTTTTACACCGGATATCTTGTCACCATCAATTATTAATCCAGAAACCATTTCCTGATAGAAATCCAAATGTGGTGTTTCTTCTAAAAGTTCTCTCCAGCGCAAAGAAAAAAGCATTCTGTCTGATTGTACCCTCGGACTCCACATCGCCGGTCCTTTTGATCTGTTGAGCATTTTGAATTGTATGGCTGTTTCATCAGATACTATTCCGCTGTAACCGCCAAGTGCATCAATTTCTCGTATAATTTGTCCCTTAGCAATACCACCCATGGCCGGATTGCATGACATCTGGGCAATATTTTGCAAATTCATGGTTACCAATAAAGTGGAACAACCCATATTAGCAGCAGCAGCAGCAGCTTCACTTCCGGCATGCCCGGCTCCAACAACTATAACATCATATTCTTTCTTAAACATCTTCTCCATTTTTAACATGTTCCACGTGGAACAAATCCAACATTATATCTTCTTCCTTTCGCATAATCCTTCTATCAGTCTCTGTAATATCCTCCATACCTATACAATGCAGTATACCATGTATCATTACTCGCCTTAATTCTTCACCTATCTCCTTTGTTGCATTAACAGCATTATCTTTAACTCTATCTATACTGATAGCAATGTCTGCAGAAATTGTTTTATTGATGGTGTTATCAAAAGTGAGAATGTCTGTGTAATAATTGTGATCTAGATACTTTTTGTTCAGATCCCATAGCTCTTCGTCTGTATAAAAGGTATAATTAATTTCTGAGTATTTAAAGCCTTTACGCTCTATAACATTTTCTATCCAGATTTTCAACCTATCAATATCCTGAAGATCGTAAAGATTTCTCGTATAAAAATTAATCTGTGTTTTCATTAAAGTACCGTTTGATCAATTCTTTATATTTGAATTGCAAAGGTAATTGTTGTCTGTTTAATATTTCAAAACTTTCAAAATATTCTTTTGTCGCCTCCTTTTCTTTTGACACTGTATTATTCCGGTAATCTTTAAAATTTGTTGTTGCTTCTCTTTTTGTGTCCTGTCCTTGCTTCTGAGCAGCTTTTTCAAGCTTTAGCAATTGATGTTTGATGTTATCCATTTGCTTTAGAACATCCGAAGAAAAACCCTGCATAAGTAAATCCTCCTCCAGCTGGTCTAAACTTCTTTCAAGATTTCTGGCGTCTTTTTCTAAGCCGAGTTTCTGAATTCTATCTTCGAGCTGATCTCTCAGGTCCTGCTGTTTTTTGTAAATTTCAAAAATCTCACCACTCATGTCATTTGATAACCCTCTCTCTTTTCCGCCATCTCCCTTGCTGCCGGATTTTGAGCCATTATCACCAGATCCATTCTTACCTTCGTTGCTATTTTCTCCCTGTTCACCATTATTACCCTTTCCATCCTGGCTCCCTTGACCTTCAGACTTTTTACCATTATTACTCTGCCCTGAGCTTTCACCTGGTTTTTTACCTTGTCCTTGCATTTGCTTCTGTAAGTCTTCATGGGATTTTATAATATCGGATAATTGAAAGCCACTTCCCTGAGACTCACCTTGACCTTTTCCGGAAGACTGACCCTGACCGGAACCGCTCATCTGCATTTGCATCTGATCCAATGAACTGTCAAGCATATTTGACAGTTCATTGGCATTGGACATTACATACTGCTGGCTTGTCGTACCCAATCTTATTTGTGTTTCTGCCAGTCTTTCGATAGATTTATCTATATCATATTGAATATCAACGAGTTTTGTCAATATACTCTCAGAAACTATAGGATTTCTTAAGGCAAGAGCAAAGAGACTGTCATCTACGTGTTCGAAGTTCTCCCTTAATTGACCCTGACGTCTCAGTTTCCTGGCAAAATTTGGATTGGATGAGTTGAGGGATTTAAATTCATCCATTAGCTTCTCCTGTTCTTTTGAAAACGTAATTAAATTATCCAGAATCTGTCTTAACATTTCTGCATCCTCGGCCTGCTGTTGTGCACTCATAGACATCATTGAAGAAGACATGCTTTTTGACATCTTTTTCATTTGTTGTGATGCCTTTTGCTGTTGCTTATTGGCCTTTTGCTGCTGGCTTTTCTTTTGGTCCTTTGTAGCATTATTATTTTCGCTTTTTTCCAAATTTTCTTGTGCCTCATCCTGTGCCTGGTCTGCCTGCTTTTCTGCTAACTCATCCCTTTCAATCTGCTTAGGCTCTTTTAACTTTTCATTCTCTTTCTCTAGTTTATTGAGGTCTTCCTGCAGTTGGTCAAAAGCCTTATTTAACGAATCCTGAGATTTACTTTCTTTCTCAAAACTTTGTTCGCTTAGGTCTTCCTGCTTCTCTGCAATTTCATTTAACTCCTGAGCTATTTTTTGTGCTTTTTGTTCAACGTAATAACGTTTGGTTAATTCCAGCAGTTGTTCCAGACTTTTTTCCTGTTGCTTTGAAGACTTAGAAAACTTATCAAGCTTTTCTTTTAGCTTCTCGTCTTCTAACTTATTCTGGTATTTTTCGAGTTCCTTTAAGAGCTCTTCATTCTTCTGAAGCATTTTTTCATTGTTTTCTAAACGCTTTTTTAGGGCCTCTTTCTCTGGTGTTTTTTCTTCAGGTTGAAACTCCGAAAGAGATTCTTTAAGTGACTTCATATAGTCTTTCATCATTTCACGCTGTTGTTTCTGGCGTTTGATGAAGTTGGCCATTTTCTGCTTATCAGAATAATTAAAGTTCTTCTTTTCCTTCTGAAGTTTTTCCAGTTCTTTGAGCTCCTTCTCCTGTGATTTTAGATTTTCAAGACCAACATTAAGACTATCTATACTTTGATTCTGCTTACTTAGTAATTCATCCTGAATTTCAGATTCAGTTTTTTCTCTGTAACCAAAAACCTGAGACTGGCTGTATTTACTTCCATTTATAGCGTCATTATCAGAAACCTGGAAATAATATTCATAGGTTTTGCCATCTTTTAAGTTCAATTTTTCATTAGGAAAACTGTAAAAGGCCTGATGAAAAACATCTTTATTTAAAGAGAGATTTTCATCAAATTTATTTTCCGGATTATCTTTTTCGTAGTAAATGATCTTCAAACTTCTTAAGCCATAATCATCAGTCACATTAATTCTATAGTGAGTCAGATCTGTTCTTGTTGAATCTTGTTTCTGTTCTACCTTAATTTTAGGGAATTGATCCTTCCTTACTTTGATCTGGTAAGACAAGGTTTCATAATTTTCAAGATTTTCATTGGATGTGGAAATATCGTAATCGGTATTTTCAGTGATTTGCTTATTTAAGGTGAAGTTATCTTCATTTTTCAAAAAAGAATAATCTTTATTGTTTGATATAAACTTAACTTCATCTGTAGATTGTGTGTTCAATACCCAATTGATCTGAGTACCTTCGGGAATACTTGCGCTACCCTGACCTGTAATGGTCTGATCTTTTAATTTGGTATAATCGGGATATTTCAGCTCCATTCTGAAATTTAAAATTTTCGGCGTTTTTACAATTTCTACTTGATAAGGTCGTGAAAGAACTTCATTGGAGGAAAAGTAAAAGTCAAAATTTTCTGTAACATTTTCAAAGGTATAAGTGAAATTTCCATTGCTTAATGGCTTCAGATAAAAGCTTTTATCATTATAATGAATTTTGGCTGTTTCCGGTTTTAGGTCTCCACTTGTAGATATAATTATGTTTAAATTCTCGCCTTCATTTAATTTTAAAGAACCGTTTTCCAGTTGGAAGTAAAAAGGTGCAGGTGGCTCAAATTCTGTTTTATAATTTACAACTCTAGAATACGAATCTGCAAAAATATCAACTCTACCAAATACGATTACAGCTATGATAATTGTGATAGGTATGACAGCATATTTTGCATATTTTACACTACTTTTAAAATTTATTGCAGTTTGAAATGGTATAGGTTTAAGCTCTTTAGATTTTTGTTCAATACCGGCTAAAATTAACTCATCATTTCCTCCTTGTTCTTTGAGTTGTAAAAGATTTAAAAGTTTATCATTAACCTCAGGAAAGTGATTTCCAATTTGTTCAGAAGCAAATTTGTGATCTATACCTTTAAAAAACTTCAATAATTTTCCGATAGGTAAAACGATAAATTTTATAAATAATACTAAACTAAGAGCGATAAGACTCCAGAATAAAATTGCTCTTCCTAAAGTACTCAACCAGAAAAAATATTCCAGGACTGTCGTCACTATGAAATATATCAGAATTACCGTCAGGAATAAAATACTACCTTTGATCAATTCATTCCAGTAGAATTTTTTGATATAATTATTTATATTTTTTTCTATTAATTTATAATTCTGCATAAAAACCTCATCATTAAATATCTAAAGTACTACAAATTTAATAAGATCGTATTTCATAATACGAAGTTTAACCTTTTTGAAACTGAAGCTAAAGCATGGATTAGAATAGAAACGCTATCCAATTAAGATCGCAACATAGCAATATGAGGTATCCCGTCTTCTAAATAACCTTTACCGGACTGAATGAATCCGTGTTGTTCATAAAAAGATTTTAAGTGTTCCTGAGCAGAAATTTTAATGGTCTGTTGCCCTGAATTTTCAAAAATAAAACTTAGGCAAAATTCCATTAATTTGTGGCCTAACTGTATTCCCCGATGGCTCTCCTTGACAATAATTCTGCCTATACTTATTTGTTTAAAATAACTGCCTGAAGGTAATATCCTGGCATAAGCCACTAAAGTGTCATGGTCGTAGGATAAAATATGGATTGCCTCCTGGTCGTGTCCGTCGATGTCTTGATAAACACAATTCTGTTCTACGACAAAAACCTCAGACCTTAATTGTAAGATATCATAAAGCTGTTGGATATTTAATTCTGAAAATAAGTGATGTTGAAATTCCATTTTATTTAATCCTGAACGATGATATCTTTTGAATCTTTTTTATTGTACTCCGGTTGAATGGTCACATGATTAATATCAAATTTATCCTGTAATAAATTCTCAATCTGTTCTAAAATTGTATCAAAATCTGATAAGCATATATCATCTTCAAAAGCTAAATGAGCTTCAAGATGAACTTCATCTTCATTTAACTGCCAGACGTGGATATGATGAAGTTTTGAAACACCTTTTATATTGTGAACCTGTTTTACTAATGAATTTATGTCAATATCGTGAGGTGTAAACAGCATAAGCACACGGTAGGATTTTGTAAGCAGATCCCAGCTCATCACAATTAAATATAAAGCAATTAACAATGTTAATAAACTGTCTATCCAAAACAAAGCATAAAATTTCATAAGCAGACCACCTATCAATACCGCAACAGATGCCAGCATATCCGTAAATAAATGTAAATATGCTGATTTCATATTCATATTTTTAGTGCTATCACTTTTTAAAAGCCACACACTGAAGCCGTTTCCTGCAATAGCAATAATAGAAAGGATAATGACCAGATTTGATTTTATGTCTTCGAGTGAAAAAAAACGCTCAACTGCTTCTTTTATCAGAATTATAGAGATTACTACAAGGCTAAGAGCATTGACAAAAGCAGCAAGAATTTCGGCACGTTTATAACCAAATGTTTTTTGGGGAGAAGCATTTTTTTTTGAGAAAACAGATGCTATATAACTGATAATTAAAGAAACAACATCTGTAAAATTATGTAATGCATCTGATAATAAAGCAAGGCTTCCACTCCAAAAACCACCTATAATCTGAGAAACGGTAATACCAATATTTAAAAGGATACTAAAAAGGAGCTTATTGGAAGAAGTCTTATGATTATGGTGATGATGCAATTCCACATTTTAAAACTTATGCGCAAGCAATCTTATTGACACGACGTTCATGGCGACCACCTTCAAAAGGGGTTTCCAGAAAAAGATCAACAAATTTTAAAGCCTGCTGTACAGAAACAAAACGTGCAGGAATACTTAAAATATTGGCATTATTATGCTGTCTGGAGAGTTCAACGATTTCATTATTCCAGCATAAAGCAGAACGGATGCCTTGGTGTTTGTTAGCCGTCATATTAGCTCCATTACCACTGCCACAGATGATAATACCAAAATTTGATTTTTTTTCTTCAACATCTTTTGCTACTGGGTGTATAAAGTCAGGATAATCAACAGAATCTTCAGAATCTGTGCCGTGATTAATAATTTTGCATCCCTTAATTTTTAAGTATTCAACAATTTTTTCTTTATAAAGGGTTCCGGCGTGATCGTTTCCAATGGAGATTTGCATGACTGAATTGTTTTTTACAAAAATAATTAAAAAGCCTTCCTAACTCCATCAGAAGGAAGGGAATATTTTAACGATACTAATTTAATTAAGGTAAAAAAAAGACCTATCAGAATCAGGCCTTTTAATTTAATAGATTAAATATATTTAACCTTGCATCAAACTGGATAAACGTTGTTGCAACTCCTGGTCATTTCTCAATTGATTTGCTATCTGTTGAAAACGTTCCAGACTTAATCCTGAAGCTTTAATTTTTGATTGTAATTGCGTCTGAACACTTTCCTGAATATTTTCTACTGCTTCTATGGCCGCCTGATATTTCTCAAGCTCATCAGCTGAGGCTTCAATCTCCTTATTAGGGTCTTGTTCCGCCTGATTGATCAGATTAAATCTTTCGACTGTTAAATCTTCATCAGTTACAGCTTTCATCATTTTCTGCTGAGAAGATTGATTGATCATTCTCACTTGTTGAAAGGCCTCTGCAAATTTGTTCAGTTCATCATCGGTTACTTTTTGTTGTGCAAAACCAATACTTGTAATTGCAATGAATAATAATGTGATTGTCCTTTTCATAAATCTTTTATTTAATATTTATACAATTTAACAATAAAGGCATTGTAGCACTGAATCACAAATTATAATCTTATTTAACATCAACTTATTAAAAAAGTATTCTTCTTTAACAGATTTTAGTCTGGTTCATTTTATTTTTTGGTGGTAAACAAATGAATAGTAATCAAAACCTCAAAGGTCTATTAAAATCAAAAGCTGAAGACCTTTGAAGTTTCAAACTTTATTGAATAATTTACCATTTAATAATTCCTCTAGCCTGTTTTTTTAAAGGTATAAACCCAAAACTCTGATTTTCTGTATATTAACTACAAGTTAAGCCATTGTTAATTAAAATATTTAACTCATTGATTTTGTGCAATATAATTATTAACATTAGTGTTAATTAATTCTTCAATCTAAATGAAAGAAAAATTTGGTCAGTTCTTAAATATTAACATCAGGAAAAATATTTTACTCAACCAAAACGATCTATTCATTTTTTAAAAAAACTTTTCCCTTAAAATTCAACAGTTATTAACAGGTTAATTCTTAGAAAGAATTGACAGTTTATTAAAATCTGGATTATCAACAATTGTTCATATCTGATTCCAAAAGTTTGATACAGTGATTATTTAGTTTTATCAATTATGTTTATAATTACCTATTCGGACTTTATAATTAAAAAAGCAAATTTTCATTAAATAAGATATTGCACATTTCAACAGACAATAATAACAATCATTTATTTTTTAAAATTTTAAATAAAAGAAATATGTATTTATATAATGTTGATAAGTAAGTTTGAAAATAAAATTTAGAAACTAAGTTGATGACAGTCATTTTTTCAAATACTACAATTTATATCGTTGCAGGAATTATTATCTTCCATTTCCTTTTAGGATTTGCCTATCTGATTTATAAGATGACAAAGAAGAATTATAAGTAAGATATGATTTAAAATTTTTTATTTAACCAGGCTCAAAGGTGAATCCGAAGCATTGAACTCTTCTAAAATTTTGATAGCTTCTTCTTTGTCCGCTTCATGAACCTGAAGCAAAATCCCATTATTACCAATAGCGCTCATGGGCATAATGCTGGCAAACTGTTCATTTTTAAAGAAACAGCGTATATGAGCTTTATCCAATAATAGCTTAAGAATAGCATACTCGTAAGTGTAGGTATAACGCGCTATGGTGATGTAATTTTGCAAGACAGAATTTTTCTTCCAATTTAGGAAATAAATTGATATAAATAAAAAAGATCTCACAGGTTTCACGATCACTGAGGGTAGCCGAAGTGAAGCCTGTGAGTTCTAAATTTTAAAAATCAGTATTACCACTGATAAACAATCACTTTATAAACCCCTGGCGTTGTTATCGTTTTTTGAGTTGCCGGTGAATAGGCATCCGGATCGCCTTGTTTTTTGTTTTATTCAGGTTTATTAATTCTGCGGAATAGTAAAGTTGTATTTAAATATTTACCCAAAATCGATTGAAGCCCATATGACCAGAGCTTATAAAATTTAAAGGAAAAAAATTAAAGGGTCTTTTCGAGGATAAATCTGATATACAGCCACATACTAAGCACACCTACAATAAAAATGAGTAGAAACCATAAAAATATTTTGACTGCCTTAGACATTAGGAAAGAGTTAAAATCAAATTTAACAATAAATTAAGTATAAATAAAATCAATAGTGTTAATTAACGTTATCTATATGTTATATTTTTAATGGTTTAAGATATGGACTTAACAAAATAATTGCATGATAAAATCATCATAATCAAGTTATAAAGCTTAAATTTGACTGATTTTAATATTATATGTCAAAACACAAACACAAACGTAAAAGTAATTCTACAAAGACTTCTCAAAAATTTTCACACCATATACTAAACATACTGAGGAAAAAACCAAATCATAGTTTCACTTTCCCTCAGGTTGTAAAGAAACTTGAAGAAAAAGATCTCCTTAAGCCGAGAGCAGACCAAAAGGAGCGGAATAAAGTTATCAGGACATTAGGAGACCTCACCAAAAAAAAGAAGCTCATTCAGCATAAGTCCGGTGCATTTCAATTTAATGACATTTCCAATGTTTTCTCAGGTGAAATTGATATGACCAATCAGGGCGATGCATATGTAATCGTAGAAGATCTACATACCGATATTTTTATTCCTCAAAAGCACCTGAATACCGCTTTTCATAAAGATATTGTTGAAGTTTATGTTGAAGATTTAAAACCTCATGGCCGAAAATCAAAGGGCGAGGTCACTAAAATACTTAAACGAAATAAGACCAAATTCGTCGGTAAAATCGAAATAGATCAAAGGTTTGCCTTTGTGGTCATACAGGATCCTAAAATGTATACCGATTTTTTTATAGACAAATCCGACATAAATGGCGCTAAAAACGGTGAATTGGTTCTGATAGAAATGACCAAATGGCAATCCGGTAAAGATTCTCCTAATGGAAAGGTTATTGAAGTTTTAGGAACTCCGGGTGAGCACAATACAGAAATGCATGCCATTTTAGCACAATATGATTTGCCTGAAAAATTTCCTAAAGAAGTTGAGGATTTTGCCAATAATATAGATACCGATATCACTCCAAAAGACATCAAAGCCCGAAGGGATATGCGTTCCGATCTAACCTTTACTATAGATCCGGCTTCTGCTAAAGACTTTGATGATGCTTTGAGCTTTAAGGTTTTAGATAATGGCTTTTATGAAGTTGGTATTCATATAGCAGACGTATCACATTATCTGGAAAAGGACAGTATTTTAGATGAAGAAGCCTATTCCAGAGCTACTTCGATATATCTTGTAGATCGTGTGGTGCCCATGTTACCAGAGGTTCTTTCAAATGATGCCTGTTCTCTTAATCCTAATGAAGACAAGCTTACTTTCTCTGCTGTTTTTACTTTGGACAAAAATGCAAAGATCATCAATCAATGGTTTGGGCGAACAGTGATACATTCAGATTATCGAATGGCTTATGAAGAAGCACAATATGTCATAGATACCGAAGACAATACCATTGACGAAAGTGTATCGTTAACTCAAAAAACCTATCAGGTCAAAACAGAGCTGAAAGAGGCTATTCTTAAGCTGGATAATCTTGCAAAAAAGATGCGAGCCAAGCGCTTTAAGAATGGTGCCATTTCCTTTGATAAAATTGAAGTGAATTTTAAACTTGCCGAAGATAATGAACCTGAAGGGGTTTATTTTAAAACTTCAAAAGATGCCAATAAACTGATTGAAGAATTTATGCTTTTAGCTAACAAAAAGGTATCAGAATTTATAGGTAAGCAAGGTAAAAATAAATCAACACCTAAGACCTTCGTTTACAGATGTCACGATGAGCCCAGCGAAGACCGGCTTCAGGCATTAGATAATATCATTGGTAAATTTGGATACCAATTGAACTTTAAATCACAAAAAACACTAAGTCAGTCTCTGAACAAACTTCTGAAAGATGTTGAAGGCAAAAACGAACAAAATTTAGTGGATACACTAGCCATCAGAACCATGAGTAAGGCTTATTATTCCACTCAAAATATAGGACATTACGGTTTGGCTTTTCCTTATTACTCACATTTTACTTCACCTATAAGAAGGTATCCGGATGTCATGGCGCATCGTCTGTTACAACATTATCTGGACGGTAAACCCAGTGAAAACGCCACCGTTTATGAAGAAAAATGTAAACACTGCAGTGCCATGGAAAATCTGGCCACCAATGCTGAACGCGATTCCATCAAATTTATGCAGGTGAAATTCATGCAAAAACACGAAGGTGAGATCTTTACAGGTGTCATTTCAGGGGTTACTGATTTCGGCATGTTTGTAGAATTGATTGAAAATAAATGTGAAGGTATGATAAGGCTAAGAGACCTGCCCGGTGATTATTATATTTTTGATGCCGATAACTATGAAGTGGTTGGTAAAAAAACAGGACAATCTTACCGGCTAGGTGACGAAATTGAGGTCAGGGTCAAAAAAGCTGACCTGATCAAACGGAATCTTGATTTTGAGGTGGTTTGATAAACTATTTGTTTTATAGTTCAATTGAGTAAGAATGTCACTGATTTTTCTGTTCTCCATAAAAATAAAATTCCTTTATTTGTCCGTTTATTATAATTTCATTATCTCATGAAAGTTTATATTACATTCCTTTTCTCGTTGTTTTTTTTCTCAGTTCAGGCTCAAATTAATTTTGAAAAAGGCTATATCATCGATAATGAAGGGCAAAAAACAGAATGCCTGATTAGAAATGTAGACTGGGAAAGCAATCCAGATAAAATCGATTATAAACTTTCAGAGCAATCAGAGGTTATGGTTGCAAGTGTAGATGATCTAAAAGCCTTTGGAATTGGCCAAAGCATCAAATTTATTTCAGCTACTGTTGAAATTGACAGATCCAGTGACAGGATTGATAAATTGAGCCAAACCAGAGTGGCATCCTTCAACAAAGAAAAACTGTTTCTAAAGGTGTTGTTGGAAGGAGAAGCCAACCTTTATTATTACCATGATTTTAATTTGAGTAGATTCTTTTTTAAAACCCGGGATACAGATATAAGTCAGTTGGTTTACAAACAGTATAAACAAACACCAACTAAAATTGCTGAAAACAATAGATTTAGACAACAATTACTAAATGCCCTAAAATGTGAGTCTATATCTGAAGATACTTTAAAAGATTTAGATTATTCTCAGGGAGATTTGTTGAGAATATTCAAACAATACAGCGATTGTAAAAATCAATCTTACAATATTTATGAGTATAGAGAAAAAAGAGACCTGATTAATTTAAGTATAAGACCCAGATTAAACTTTAATACGCTTGAAATCAGCAGAAGTACTTTTCCTACGGTTGACATAGATTTTGGAAGTAATCTGAGCTATGGCCTTGGTGCAGAACTGGAAATTTTATTACCATTCAATAAAAATAAATGGGCTTTTGCCGTAGAACCTACTTTACAGTTTTATTCGAATGAGAGCAGACAAAATTCAATAATTTTCAGCGGAGGTGAAATCTTATCTTCTGCTGAATATACATCATTAGAAGTTCCAATCAAAGCAAGGCACTACCTTTTCCTAAACGATAATTCTAAGTTATTTTTTAATGTATCCTATATTTTAGATTTTACATTAGATTCGACCATAGAAATTCTTAGGAATGATGGTTCAGTAATAAATAATTTTGAAAGAGATTCCAGCAACGCAATTGGTTTGGGTATAGGTTTTAAACAAAATGATAAATACAGTGTTGAATTCCGCTATCGAACAAATTCAAACTCTATTTCGCAAAGCATAAACTGGTCATCAGATTATTCCATGCTTTCTATGATCTTAGGCTATACATTATTCTGATCTAAGACTACAAAACAGTTTAAAAACTAAGTTGAATGAAGTTTGCGATAACAAAATTATTTTACATACATTTGTAAGTGTAAAAAATACACTTGTTTCAATTTGTTGTTTGCAAGTACTTTATACCATTAAATTTTATCATTATGAGTAAAGCCTTAGATCAAAAATCAATTGACAATATACGAGCACTATGCATAGCCATGGTAGAAAAAGCTAATTCAGGTCACCCTGGTGGTCCGATGGGTGGTGCAGATTTTATGCACATTCTTTATTCAGAATTTTTAAATTATGACCCTAGCGATATGCAATGGCCCTTCAGAGACCGTTTTTTTATGGATGCGGGACACTTATCGACATTACTTTATTCACAATATTATTTATTAGGAAATTATAGTAAAGATGATATCCGAAATTTCAGACAATGGGGTTCGGTAACCCCAGGTCACCCGGAAGTTGATGTAGCCCGAGGTGTTGAAAATACATCAGGTCCGTTAGGTCAGGGACACGTTATGGGTGTTGGCGCAGCCATTGCAGCAAAGTTCTTACAATCAAAGTTTGGCAATTGGATGAATCACAAGATCTATGGGTTTATTTCAGACGGTGGCATTCAGGAAGAAATTTCGCAAGGCGCAGGACGAATTGCAGGACATCTGGGATTGAATAATTTTATTATGTTTTATGACTCCAATGACGTTCAGTTATCCAGTATGACCGATGAAGTGACTAGTGAAAATACGGCCATGAAATACGAAGCATGGGGATGGAATGTGCTGACCATAGACGGACACGATCACGAGCAGATCAGACAGGCATTGAAAGAGGCCAATGCAGAAACTGAGCGCCCAACACTGATCATAGGCAGAACCGTCATGGGCAAAGGATGTGTTGATAAAGATGGTAACCCGTACGAAGGGCATTGTGAATTACATGGTAAACCCATTGGTCAAACCGGCGCAGATTATGAAAAGACCCTAAAAAACCTGGGCGCAGATCTTAACGACCCTTTTGAAAAATTTAAAGAGGTAAAAACGTATTACAATGATATCATCACTAATAAAAAGGACAAGGCTGCTCAAAAAAAGGCGGAATATGAAACCTGGAAAAAAGATCATGCTCAGTTAGCAGAAAAGCTTGAAGGATTTTTATCCGGTCAAATACCGGAATTGGATTTTGAATCGATAGAATTCAAACCCAATTTAGCCACCAGAGCATCATCATCTGCTGTTCTAGGCTATTTGGCGCAGAACCTTGAAAATATGATCGTCTCTTCTGCAGACTTATCCAACAGCGATAAAACAGATGGGTTTTTAAAACATACTCAGGTCATGAAAAAAGGCGATTTTTCAGGTGCTTTTCTCCAATCCGGTGTAGCTGAACTTACCATGGCCGCCCTTGCAAATGGTATGGCATTACATGGCGGTGTGATTCCGGTTGTAGCAACTTTCTTTGTCTTTTCAGATTATATGAAACCAGCCATTAGATTGAGTGCAATTCAGGAATTACCGGTAAAGTATGTGTGGACTCACGATGCCTTCAGAGTTGGAGAAGATGGTCCGACACACCAACCTGTTGAACAGGAAGCTCAACTCAGGCTTTTAGAAAAACTTAAGAACCACAGCGGAAAACCAGGCTTTTTAGCCTTGAGACCGGCAGATTCAGCAGAAACAGCTGTGGCCTGGAAGATGGCATTAGACAATACAAGCACGCCCTCAGGATTAATTTTATCCAGACAAAATATACAGGATCTTCCGGCTTCGTCGTCTTCCCGATACAAAGATGCGTTGAATACAGAAAAAGGAGGCTATGTGGTAAAAGACGCCAATGATCCTGATGTGGTTTTGATTGCTAACGGCTCAGAAGTATCAACACTGATTGAAGGCGCTAAGCTATTGGAAAAAGAATTAGATTTAAAAGTCAAAGTGGTTTCTGTGCCATCAGAAGGTGTTTTCAGACAACAGACAGATGCTTATCAAAAAGAAGTTATTCCCGAAGGAGTTAAAACATTTGGACTCACGGCCGGTCTGCCTGTTAATCTTGAAAGTTTGGTTGGACCTCACGGAAAGGTTTTTGGTTTAGAACATTTTGGCTATTCTGCACCTGCTAAGGTTTTAGATGAAAAATTTGGCTTTACAGGTCAAAACGTATTTAATCAAGTAAAAGAACAATTAAAGAAATAAGATCATGAAATTTTTTATAGATACTGCAAATTTAGACCAGATCAGAGAAGCTCAGGAATTAGGGATACTTGACGGTGTAACCACAAACCCGTCTTTGATGGCTAAAGAAGGAATCACAGGACAGGATAATATTTTGGCACATTATGTCAAAATTTGTGAAATAGTTGATGGCGATGTGAGTGCTGAAGTCATCTCAACCGATTTTGATGGCATGGTCAAGGAAGGAGAAGCCTTGGCAGATTTGCACGAGCAAATTGTGGTAAAGTTACCAATGATCAAAGACGGCGTTAAAGCTTGTAAATATTTTACGGATAAAGGCATCAGAACAAATGTAACTTTAGTCTTTTCTGCCGGACAGGCATTATTGGCAGCCAAAGCAGGAGCAACTTATGTCTCTCCGTTTTTAGGAAGGTTAGATGATATATCTACCGATGGTCTGAACCTCATTGAAGAAATCAGATTAATATATGATAACTATGCTTTTGATACCGAAATTTTGGCTGCGTCTATCCGTCATACCATGCACGTGATAGATTGTGCTAAACTTGGTGCAGATGTTATGACAGGACCTTTGTCGTCCATAACAGGTTTACTAAAACATCCTTTAACAGATATCGGTTTAGAAAAGTTTTTACAGGATTATCAAAAAGGTAACAAGTAAGGTTTAAGAGATTTTAAGATAAAAATCCTTGGTTTGCTTGGCATCGTATTTTTCCTGATCAAACATAAAAAGATATGAGCCCTTGGTAGAAGAGCTCATGTCTTTTTCATCAAGCTTTACAAGGATATCCATTGACTTTATTTTGTTGATAAAATTTCTTTTATCCACTTTTCGATCAAGAATGGCTTCATATAATTTCTGAAGCTGTTTCATGGTGAATTTTTCAGGAAGAAGTCCAAAACCAATTGGACTTATAGAGGTTCTTCTCCTTAATCGCATTATAGCTTTATTGAGCATTTGATCATGATCAAAAATCAGTTTTGGGGCATTAGAAAGGCTGAACCATTTCGCATTATGATGTTCAATGAGCTCTTTATCGTGTTGCTTGATATCAATAATCGCGTAAAAAGATGTAGAAATTGTTCGTTCTGCAGGATCACGTTCTACTTCACTCCAGGTATAAAGTTGTTCCATATATATGTCATGCATACCTGTTAAAGTGTGTAAAATTCTTCTGGCAGCATCATCCAGCGTTTCCGTTTTTTTAAGAAAACCACCAATTAAAGACCATTTTCCTTTTTCAGGTTCAAAATCTCTTTTTACTAATAAAACCTTAAGGTCTCCATTATCAAAACCAAAAATTATACAATCTACGGCCAGTAAAACCTTGTCTTCTAGTTCATAACCTGCTGTCATATACCTATATATTTTATTTCAAAAGTATTACTTATATAAAATAAATCTATACGAAATTTGATAATAAATGTTAAAATTACACTTTTAGTCAAAAAAAATTTTGAGATGTTAACTATTTGTTATTTATTTACAAATGTAAAAATTACACTTGTATTTAATTTTTAATTTATTTGATATGACAACAATTAAACTTAAAAGATCTTATCAAGCAAAATTATCACTGTCAAAGATAGTGTTTTTTGCTTTATTTTTTTCCAGTTTCGCAAACGTTTTCGCGCAACAAAAAACTGTTACAGGTAAAGTGACTGCAGCTTCTGATGGTTTGCCTTTACCTGGCGTTAACGTTATTGTAAAAGGAACTGAGAGAGGTGATGTTACGGATATGGATGGTTTTTATTCCATTTCTGTTGCACCTGATGAAACTTTAGTCTTCAATTATTTAGGTTTTGTAGACCAGGAAATTTTAGTAGGAGATCAAACGATTATTAATGTATCCCTTAAAGACGATACAGAAGCTTTGGAAGAAGTTGTTGTCGTTGGATATGGATCAGTTAAAAAAGATGACCTTACAGGTGCCGTGAGTGTTGTTGATACCGAAGAAATGCAAAAACAAGCCACAAATGATGTCACTCAGATGATGCAGGGTCGTGTTGCCGGTGTATCAATTACTACCGACGGTCAGCCTGGTGCTGCACCTAATGTGAGAATTCGTGGTATTGCAACTTTTGGACTCGGAGCCGGTGCGGAGCCCTTATATGTAGTTGATGGTGTTCCGGTTGATGGTATCAGAGACATCAACCCAAATGATATTGAGTCTGTATCTGTTTTGAAAGATGCATCTGCAGGTGCGATATATGGAAACAGAGCAGGGAATGGTGTGATTATCATCACAACGAAATCCGGTTCCAATAACAAAAAATTGACATTCAAACTTAATTCTTATTATGGTGTTCAGGACGTATTTCAGGATATTCCTGTTTTAGACAGGGTAGGATATCAGACCATTAACAGAGAGTTGATCAATAATTTTAATGCAACGGTTGTAGACCCTGCTAATTTTATTCCAATTCCTCTGGGTAATGATCCGGACTCTGAATTTTTTATTGATGACATCAACACTGACTGGCAAGAAGCCGGTTATAAACAAGGTTTTATTCAAAACCACAATTTTAGTGCGTCAGGAGGTTCTGAAAACACTAAGTACTTTATGTCTTTAGATTATTTGGATAACGAAGGTACGCTGGTTGGACAGGGTCCAAACTACAAAAGATACTCTTTTCGGGTAAATACTGAAGCTACTTTTGGTAACCTAACCATAGGAGAAAATCTTTTCATGGTTCGTTCTGATGAAAACCCATTATTTAATACTGCAACAATTAATCTACCTGGTGGAAGACCAACTTTAGTCAACGATTTACTTCAGGCTGCACCAACTATTCCGGTAAGAGACCCTAACAGATTAGGCGGATTTGGAGGTGCCGATTCAGTGATTCATCAATCCATTACTTTAAATGTACCTGGTATAAATACTTTGATAGATAATTCTACTGTTGTAAATAGAACTAATGCCAACTTGTATTTAAGTTTTGAACCTATAGATGGCTTAGAATTAAAATCAAGTGCATCCTACAATGTTACTAGTATAGAAAATCAACTGTTCGTTCCGGAATATGATTTAGGATACTTTTTCCCTAACCCATTAGCACAGCTTCAGGTTGAAAATGTAAACATCACGCGTTTTCTAATTGAGAACACAGCAAATTATACCAAAGAGTTTGGAAAACATAATCTTAATGTTTTAGTAGGACAAACTTATCAAACCGATGAGTTCAGATCTATAAGAACTGTTGGAGGTGGACTTACAGAGCCTTATATCTTTAATTTAGGAAATGCGACGGATTTTAGTGTATTTGACAATATTCAGGAATCAGCATTATTTTCACTTTTAGGGCGTGTAAATTATTCTTATGATGATAAATATTTCTTTACGGGTAATATTAGATATGATGGGTCTTCAAGGTTTAACCCTGATGTAAGGTTCCAATATTTCCCATCCTTAGCTGCTGCCTGGAAAATCCACAATGAATTTGAACTACCGGATTTTATAAATACCCTTAAGCTAAGAGCTGGTTGGGGTGAAGTGGGTAACCAGGAAGTAGGAAACTATTTATACCAAAATACGATCAATAGAGGTATTCCTTATCAGTTCTCAGGAGGTCCTACTGTTGTAGGTGCAGCCATTACTGTTCCTATTGATGAAAACATCGTTTGGGAAACCAGAAGAACGAGTAGTTTGGGCATTGATGCATCATTATTTGATGGTGGTTTAGATTTTTCAGCAGAATATTACCGAAACACTTCTGAAGATGTATTAGTAAATGTTCCTATACCACTTTCTAATATCGTTGGACAATTCGGTTCAAATATTCTCACTAATGGTGGATCGATTAGAAACTCAGGATTCGAGTTCTCTGCCATTTACAGACAAAAACTAGGCGAAGATTTTTCTTTTGAAATCGCTCCTAACTTTTATACGCTAAAAAATGAAATCCTTGAGATTGCAAATCAGGAATTTATTACAGGAACAGGCTCCAGAAATCAAATAGGAAGATCTATAGGTGAACATTTCGGATGGGTCTATGATGGAATTTTTCAAACTGCAGACGAAGTAGCCAGTGCACCATTCCAGGCCCCGGGAACAGCTCCCGGAGACATCAGATACAGAGACTTAAATGAGGATGGCATCATTAATGATGATGACAGAACATTCTTAGGGCAAGGTATGCCAACATATTATTACGGCTTAAATATCACAGCTCGATACAAAAACTTTGACTTTACCGTATTCGGTCAGGGTGCTGGCGGACATGTGATCAATTCCAACTTATATCGTGGTTTAATGGTAACTTCAGGTTATACCAACTGGCATGAAGACATCCTAAATCGTTGGTCACCAACCAATACCAATACTAATGTGCCAAGAGTAATGTTTGGAGATCCAAATAATAACCAAAGAGATTCTAACAGGCCAGGCTGGTTACAGGATGGTGATTATTTCAGAATAAACACTGTTTCCTTAGGATATACTTTATCAGATGAACTAGCTAAAAAGCTATACATGTCTAATGTAAGGTTTTATGTAACTTTACAGAACGTAGCTGTATTTTCAGAATACGAAGGTTACAATCCAGACTTTCAGGCTGGGATCTTAAACCCTGGTTTTGATTTCGGAACTTTTCCAAGACCCAGAACAACTATGATTGGAGCACAACTAACTTTTTAAAAAATAATGAAAATGAAAACACAATTTGCAAGACTATTTTTAATTCTGGTTGTTATCACGTCCTTCAGCTCGTGTAACGAAGATTTAGAAATCCAGGATACAAACAGATTATTAGCAGAGCAATATTACCAATCTGCTGAAGAAGCACAGGCTGCTGTAGATGCCATTTATAATGCATTGATTATAGACGGAAACTATATGAGAATGACCCCAATCATGGGCGATGCCAGAGGTGATGAGGTAAGATCTAGAAGTCCATGGGTATTTTTGGCTCAAACTGCAAATTTTACAGTCCCGTCCACAGATGGAGCTTTGGAGATTGCCTACCTGGGCTATTATTCAATAATTAACAGAGCGAATCAGGCTATTGAAGCTGTAAATCAGATTGAGGATATTGACGCTGATTTAAGAGACAGAATGCTTGGACAAGCTTATTTCCTAAGAGCTTTAGCATTTTTCAATGCAACTAATGTTTATGATAATATTCCTTTAGTGACAGAGGTGCAGACTGGTTTTGAGTCTTATTTCCCTTCTAATCAGGAAACTACTCAGGCAGATATTTACGCTCAAATTGAGGCTGACTTGCTGGAAGCCATAGAGAAACTACCGGTAAGTTATGATAATGTCAATGGCCCGGATGCCGGACAGGCGGCAAGAGCCACTCAAGGTGCTGCCAATTCTTTGATGGGCAAAGTTAAATTATATCAAGGCGATTATGCAGGCGCATTACCGTACTTCCAAACCGTTGTGAATTCAGGAGTTTATGATTTAGCGCCTAATTATGCAGATCTGTTTTCACAGGATCCTGCAGTAGAAGTAGCAAACCCTGGTAGAATTTTCTGGGCAGAATTTACCCAAAGTCAGAATGTTGACTTCAACTGGGGTGGAGATCCAACCGTAAACTGGAGACAGTTTTCAGCTTTGGCACCTACTTATTCTGGTGCTGACTTTTATGACTTCTTTCCTACACAGTTCCTGGTAAATTCTTTAACCGAGGAAAGAACTGTTGATGATCAGATAGACCCTAGATATCCGGCAACCATTTTATCTTTCTTACCTGAAGAAGGCTTAACACAATCTTACGGCGCACCGTTTTTCTTAGATCAAAATCAAGACTACATTGCCAAATATACATTAGCCAATACCGGTGGTGACCCTTTTGTTTGCGGTATCAACTATCATGTTATAAGATTTGCCGATGTTTTATTAATGTATGCAGAGTGTTTAGCCAATACCGGGAATATACCTGCAGCGGCAGAACAGGTTCAACGTGTAAGAAACAGAGCCAATTTACCAGATAGAGAAGTCGAGTTTGCATCTTATGACCTTAACCAGTTTATGGACCAATTGGCACATGAGCGAGTAACGGAGTTAGCTATAGAGGGCTTAAGATGGTATGATATCAAACGTTGGGGATGGTTAGATGATCCATCAAGATTGAGTGAACTTCAGAATAATGACCCTGAATTTGAATCTTATGCCTCAAACAGACAATATCAACCAATTCCTCAAACTGAATTAGACCGTAATCCAAATTTAGTGGGCAACGCCGCTAATGATTAGTTTTTTCATTTTTAATTAGTCGTTGTTTAAGTAATTGGCGCTTGAGACTTTTAAATATCATTATTACGCTTTTTGTCATATTTTTCGTGATAGGTTGTGTTCAAAGACAAGAGAAGGAAACACTTTTTGTTCCCGTAAGTAATAAAGTCTCAGGCGTCAATTTTAATAATACTATTAAAACCAACGACTCAATAAACATACTCAGCTATGAGTATCTTTATAATGGAGGTGGAGTTGGCATAGGCGATTTTAACAACGATGGTTTACAGGATATTGTATTTTCCGGTAACCAGGTTGAAAGTAAGGTCTATATCAATAACGGCGATTTCAATTTTGAAGATATTACCCAAACCTCAAACATTAATACAAAAGGAAAGATTTGCACTGGTGTTAGTATAGTTGACATTAATCAGGACGGTTTTGACGATATATATTTAAATGTCGGCGGAATAGGGAACAAAAGTACGTTCCCTAATTTGCTTTATATAAACAATGGCGACCTCACATTTACAGAGTCTGCCGAAGACTATGGATTAGCTGACCCAGGCGAAAGCATTCAATCTCTTTTTTTTGATTACGACCTGGACGGCGACCTGGACATGTACCTTCTGACTGGTGGCGGCTTTGAAAAATCGGCTATCATGATCAGACCAATTCTTGATAAAGGTCAAAGTCGAAATACCGACCGCTTATACAGAAACGACTTTGACTATGAAAAAGGTCATGCAGTTTACACAGATGTATCTCAGGAGGCAGGTATAACCATTGAAGGCTTTGGCTTAGGCGTTTCTACTTTTGATGCCAATAACGACAAATGGCCGGATATCTATGTCTCTAACGATTATTTGTCCAGAGATTTTCTTTACATCAACCAAAAGGACGGGACATTTAAAGAGCAAGCCAGAGAATATTTTGGACACACGAGCCACTTCTCTATGGGTAACGACATTAGCGATATAAATAATGACGGCTACCTGGATGTGTTCACGGTAGATATGTTACCCGAAGATGTTAAACGGCGGAAGCTCATGTCCGGCGCACATCACTCTCACGATGTTTTTCAGATAGCTTTGAATTATGGATACGGGCATCAACATATGCGTAATATGCTTCAACGCAATAATGGTAACAGCACCTTTAGTGAAATTGGACAATTAACAGGACTAGATAAAACAGACTGGAGCTGGGCACCACTTATTGCAGATTTTGATAACGATGGTCTTAACGACATTTTTATTACCAATGGTTTTGGAAAAGACATCACCGATATGGATTTTGTCAAGTTTAGAGAAAATAACAAAACACCCTTTGGAAATGCAAAAGACGCCGAAAAGTCAGTCATCGACTCACTGTACACCCGCCCAAGTATCATCGTCCCCAATTACGCCTTTAAGAATAAAGGGGATTTAAATTTTGAAAACACATCTGAAGCCTGGGGTTTTGAAGAACAATCTTTATCTAATGGGGCGGCTTATGCCGATTTAGACAATGATGGCGATCTGGATTTAGTGGTGAATAACATCAATAAGCCTGCATTTATTTATAAAAACACCCTTAGAGAAACCGACTCTACAGCTACAAATTATTTAAAGCTAAAGCTAAGCAGCAAATCTAAAAACAGAAATGCAAGAGGCGCCAAAATTTCACTATATATTGCAGATTCTATATTAGTGAAGCACCACCAACCTGTCCGAGGATTTCAAAGTTCTGTTGGAAACCTGATACATTTCGGATTAAAAAGTACTTCAAAGATCGACAGCTTAAAAGTAGCATGGCCGGACCAGCGTGTTTCCGTTTTAAAAGATGTTTCAGCTAACCAAACAATCTTAATCAATGACCAAAATGCGCAAATACCTAATACAAATTTATCAGAGGTCACCGAAGCAAGATACTTTAAAGCAGACTCAAGCATTCAATTTGTTCATCAAAACAAACTCTATAACGATTTTAATACACAGTCGCTTTTGCTTAGAAAGCACTCCGATTTAGGGCCTGGCATGGCGGTAGATGATTTAAATAATGATGGATTAGAGGATGTGTTTATTGGAGGAACCTACGGCTATACTTCGAGCATAGTGTACCAAAACAGCGATGGTAGGTTTAGGAAGTTTTCAATTCCAAATACCGAAACATACGAAGATGGAGGCGCAGTTATTTTTGATGCTAACAATGACGGCCTGGCAGACTTGTATGTCGCAAGTGGCGGTTCTGAGCGGTATGCCGGACATGAAGCTTATCAGGACAGATTATATATCCAAAAAAATGGAAAACTCATCGAACAACCACTTCCAGAAATGTTGACCAGCACTTCTGCGGTCTCTGCCGGAGATTTTGATGCGGATGGCGACATGGATTTGTTTGTCGGCGGTCGGGTGATGCCCGGAAAATACCCAACAACTCCTGAAAGTTATATCCTTGAAAATAACAATGGTGAATTCAAAATAGCAACTGAAAAGGTTTGCCCGGTCTTACAGGATATAGGTATAGTAACTTCAGCTTTATGGACCGATTTTGACAACGACAACCACTTGGACCTTGTTGTTGTTGGCGAAATGATGCCTGTTACCTTTCTTAAAGGGGACGGTTCAACATTAGAGAACATTACCGAATCAACAGGTTTGCCCAATACCTCCGGTTTATGGAACAGTATTATCTCGGCAGACTTTGATAACGATGGCGATATGGACTTCATGGCTGGGAATTTGGGACTAAATTCTAATTTAAAAATTCTGGAGGACAAACCCATTCGATTAGATTTTGCTGATTTTGATAACAATGGTTCAATAGATCCGATTTTTTCAAAGTACGAACAAGGCCAATATTACCCCATAGCTTCATTGGATCAACTGGCCAGTCAGCTGCCTTCAATCACGAAAAAGTTCAGGTACTACAACACCTTTGCGCAATCTTCAACCCAGGATTTAATTGATTTATTCGATACCAAATCGCAAAAAACACTTGAAGCTCACGAATTAAGATCTTCTTACATTGAAAATCTTGGAAAAGGCAAATTCAGAATAAGCCCTTTACCGCTATCAGCACAAATAGCGCCCTTGAATGGTATTCTGGCAAAGGACATTAATCAGGATGGTTACTTAGACGCTGTTTTAGTCGGTAATTACTTCGGTACTGAAGTCGGTATGGGGCGGTACGATGCTTCTATAGGTCATGTCTTGATCAATGACGGTTTTGGTAATTTTACAGAAAGCAATCACGAAGAAACAGGTTTTGTTGTTAAAGGCGATACCAGAAGTATAGTGCGTGTAAAGACCCCTGAAAAGGAGTTATTACTGATTGGCAGAAACGATGAAGCCGTAAAATCGTTTGAAGTTCAGCAGAAAGGCCGAAATCAGGTCAACCCCGAAGCCGGTGAGCAGTATGCTCTGCTGCATCTAAATAATAGCAAAACCAGAAAAATTGAATTTCACGCTGGTCAAGGCTATATGTCTCAATCTTCCCGGTCCATTGTTATTTCTTCAAATGTTTCAAAAGTTGAATTTTTTGGAACGACAGGTCAAAAGACACGTGAGCTGAACTACTAAAATTAGGATTAAATACACATTACCATGAATAACCAACTTAACCTTAACCTCATTCGATTACTTTTCGTTTTATCATTTATATTTTCTACATCGACCTATGCTCAGGAATTTCTTCAGCACCGGACACATTTTAGCATTAAAGACTGGAAATTTCACAAGGGTGAAATTCACGCCGCAGACGATGCCGGTGAAGCCACAGGTGAAGAATGGACACCCGTTACTGTTCCACATACCTGGAATGCCGAAGATGTGTTTACAGAAGGGTCGAGTTATTACCAGGGCGTAGGCTGGTACCGCACCTCATTTACCATAGAACAGACTGAAAAGAACAGCCGCTTTTTCCTTCGATTTGAAGGCGTTTCCATGGTGGCTGATGTATTTCTGAACGGAACCTACATTGGCACGCACAAAGGCGGTTATTCTGCCTTTATTTTTGAGATCACGGATCTGGTTAATAATAAAAGACCGAATTATTTATCTGTCAAAGCCAACAACGCGACGCAGGTAGACGTGGCCCCGTCGGCAACCACATTATACCCATTATTTGGTGGTATTTATCGTCCGGTTACGGTATTTAGTACCACAGACACCAACATTTCTCCATTGGATTATGCCTCTAGCGGGGTTTATATTTCACCAGAAACAGTTTCGAAAGATAAGGCTACAATCCAGGTAAAAACACTCTTAGACAATTCACCCGCCAACATTATAAAAACAAGTTCTGATGAATTAAAACCTCCAAAAGGCTATAGTGGAACTGGTTTATTAGGTCAATATTACAACAATCCGGACTTTAAAGGCGAACCTGTTTTGGAACGGGTGGACGAAGAAGTCTATTTTAATTACGGAGGTAACTCTCCGGACGATTCTTTACCCGTTGACGGATTTTCAATCATCTGGACCGGAACTTTCACCCCTGAAACCTCTGGAAATTATAAATTCTTCTTAGAAAGTGACGACGGTTCGCGCTTGTACTTAAACGGTAAAAAGATCTTAGACCTTTGGGGTGTGCATGCGGCTTATGAAAAATCTACAGTTGTCGCCTTAAAAGCAGGAGAAGAAGTTGACCTGAAAATTGAGTATAATGAATTGGCCGGACCAGGTTCCATAAAATTCGGTTACTTAATATTGAAGTCTGAAGACCAGCGTAGCAAAGGTCAACTCGTCACCGAAGTTTTAGACCATAATAACAATATTGTTGTTTCGGAGTCCGATAATTTTAACTTAAAATACGACGAGAAAGAATCGCTTGAGCAAAAACTGACCATCTCCAACCCTCATTTATGGAATGGCACAAAAGACCCCTACCTTTATACCTTACGAACCACTTTAAAAGATGAAAACGGCAAAACACTAGACCAGATAGAACAGCCTTTGGGCTTACGTTATTTCGAAGTCGACAGGGATAAAGGTTTGTTGCTTAATGGCGAATCTTATCCGCTTTATGGGGTGAGCAGGCATCAGGAATGGGAAGGTTACGGCCCGGCACTTTCTGAAGAACAACACCGCACAGATTTTGACCTGATGCAGGAACTTGGCGTTTCCAGCATAAGATTTGCTCATTATCAACAAGCCGATATTATGTACAGCCTAAGTGATGAACACGGCATGGTGGTCTGGGCAGAAATACCAAACACACCAAAATATAGAAAAACACCCGCGTACCTCGAGAATTGTAAACAACAATTAACGGAGCTGATCAAACAAAACTACAACCATCCGTCTATACTTTTTTGGGGACTTTACAACGAGATCGATATTCAGGAAGCAGATGTAAAGGTGTTGCACGACACGGCAAAGAACCTGGACCCAAACCGATTAACGACCCAAGCGGATTTTGTTCAGCCCCGAGAGCGACACGGGATAACAGATGTTGTGGCCTGGAACTGGTATTTTGGCTGGTATTACGATACCTTCGACAAATACCCCGAATGGTATGATAGTTTGCATGAAGACTATCCAAATTTGAAAGGCGGTCTGAGCGAATATGGTGCTTCAGCCAGTATAAACCATCAACAGTTTAATCCTGAGCGGCCAGACCCTGTAAATGGTCGGTTTTACCCTGAACAATACCAGACACTTTACCATGAAGAAGTATGGCAGGCCATTTACGATCGGGATGACATTTGGTGTAAATACATCTGGAACATGTTCGATTTTAGCTGGACAACAGCCATTCGAGGCGACAAGCCCTACCGAAATTATAAGGGCTTAATGACGCACGACAGAAAAGACAAAAAGGATGCGTTTTACTTTTACAAAGCCAACTGGTCTTCTGAGCCCACGATCTACATTAAAAACAGCAAGTTAAAAACATGGGATACCAAAAATGTTCAGGTTGAAGTGTATACTAACCTTGAAGAAGTAGACCTCATTGTTAATGGTAAATTGCTTAAAACGCAAAACATGAATTCTGACATTCACAAGATTACGTTCGATAATGTGGAGCTGCGCCCGGGTGATAATCGAATTGATGTCATTGGAAAAAAAGGCGATTTGATATACACCGATTATTGTGAATGGAATTATGTGGAATAAAATTGTTCTCATAGCTTTCATAAGCCTGTTGTTTTTATCCTGTGACCAGAATAAAAACGAAAAGGTTTTTATGTACAATCAAAATAAAAGCATAAAAATCGAGTTTGCTCTGGATGATACTCAAAGACCTTTTTATAAAGTTTTTCATGAGAACCACCTGATCATTGACACATCCTATTTAGGTCTCGAGCGAGATGATGAACAATTTTACAAACAAATGAATTTCGTAGAGTTCTCAGGTCCAACAAATATTGAGGACTCTTACGAAATGTTCCACGGAAAACAAAAAAATATTCTTTACCAGGCACAACAGTATGTGGTTGAATTGGAGAATGAGAATGCCGTTCCTTTGCACATGATCTTCAATTTATCTGATGACGGACTCGGGTTTAGGTATGTTTTTCCGGCTACCTCAGAAAGCATTCACACCATTCTTGACGAGAAAACCACTTATAACTTTGTTGATAATACAAAAAGCTGGCTTCAACCTATGTCAAGAGCCAAAACCGGATGGGAGCATACCAATCCTTCTTATGAAGAACACTATGTGATGGAGGTCCCTGTGGATACGCCATCGCCCATCGGAGAAGGTTGGGTTTATCCTGCTTTGTTTAATACGAATGAATTGTGGGTTGCCATCACTGAAACCGCTTTGGATGAAAACAATTGTGGAACACGCTTACAATTTAGTGAAAAGGATAAAGCACTAAAAGTGACATTTCCTCAGAAAGAAGAAGTTCTCCCTAATGCTCAGCTTCTTCCTAATTCCAAAGGTCCCTGGAAAACGCCATGGCGTATCCTAAGCATAGGAAATTTAAAAACCCTGACTGAAAGCACTTTAGGAACTGATTTGGCAGATGAAGCCATAGACATGGATACTGCTTTTATTAAAAGCGGCTTAGCCTCCTGGAGTTGGGTCCTGTTGAAAGATGATTTCACCAACTTTGAAACCTCGGTAAAATTCATCGATTATGCCTCAGACATGAATTGGTCTTATTGTTTAATAGATGCTGACTGGGATAGAAAAATCGGTTATGAACGCATGCAGGAATTGGTTGAATATGCTAAATCCAAAAATGTAAAAATTTTAGTTTGGTATAATTCAGCCGGAAGTTGGAACACCACACCATACACGCCAAAGGATAAGCTTTTAACCAAACAAAGCAGGAAAGAGGAGTTTGATAAGTTGAACAAGATTGGCGTTTCTGGTGTAAAAATTGATTTTTTTGGCGGAGATGGTCAGTCAGTGATCGCATACTATCATCAGATTTTAAGGGATGCTGCAAAACACAAATTGTTAGTCAATTTTCACGGGGCGACATTACCTCGTGGCTGGCACAGAACTTATCCGAACCTGATGACGGTTGAAGCCATAAAAGGTCAGGAATTCATCACTTTTGAGCAGGAAAACGCCGATCGTCAACCCGATCACTCTGCCATGTTACCTTTTAGCAGAAACCTGTATGATCCTATGGACTTTACACCTATGGTCTTAGACAGCATTCCGGGTATCACACGCAGAACCACAAAAGGATTTGAATTGGCACTTCCGGTTTTATTCTTATCAGGCATACAACACATGGCCGAAACACCGGAAGGACTGTATAAGCAACCAGATTTTGTAATTGACTATCTGAAAGATATTCCCACCAACTGGGATGAAACGCGGTTTATTGACGGTTATCCGGGTAAATACGCAGTCTTTGCGAGACGAAAAGGAAAAACCTGGCATGTAGTAGGGATAAACGGAGAAAATGCTTCTAAAAGCTTAGATTTGGATTTAAGCTTTATGGGTAATAAAGAAGGTGTTTTGATCCAATCTGCTGCTCACAACTTTATGATGAATGAAGTGAACAGTAGACAATTAAAAAACATCGAGCTTGGGGCTTATGATGGTTTCGTCGCTAAGTTCAAGACATTATAAAATTATATCGGCACTTTCAGAAAATGAGTTGATTTTTGATTTGCCGATTATTGAATCCCGAGATTTTTTGAGTTTTTTGCATAGGAATGTGTTTTCGTGTGTTTTTAATTCAAGTTTTGTCATTTTCCTTGATTACAAGACACACGTTCCCTTAATGCTGTGACAGTAGTTAAAAAAATTAGGCTGCTCGTTTTCGAAGGCTTTGCTGCTGCATTCGTCTGCCTATTTCTAAAGCATTAGCTGTATGTATACCAAAGAAAATCCATAGTATTTCTGTCTTCTTGGTTTTTGCTTTGATTTTCTTTAGATGGTAGTGTTCCTTTTCTTTGCCAAAACTTCCCTCTAATCTTGAAGCTCTTTCCTTTGTGATTTGTGCCTTCAGCTTTTTTTCATCCTTATAGCCTTTAGGCAGTTTTCCCTTCCTTTTAAAATCTGTTTTTATGTTGTGTTTTGTGACGAACTTTCTGTTTTTGTTTGTGGCGTAGATGGCATCAGCACCTAACACTTTAAGTTTTCTCTTTGTTAGACTTTGAGTCTTGTAGACAGTAGACTGCAATCTTGTCCCTTCATTAAAAGCATCGAAGCTGATGTGTTCTATAAAATTAATACCGTCAATTTGTATCTTATTTACTTTAGCACCGAACTCAACAGGCTTTACTTCTTTACCTCTCACTATTGGTCTTATGTAGCCTTTGGATATACTGACAATACGATTTTTAATCTTCTCACCTGTCTTAAAATATTTTTCTTGCTGTTTGTGTATTTTCTTAATTGTAGCTACTCTTCTGTAGTATCTTACTGTAAAAGTAATGTCGTGAGATTTTCGTAATTCACTTTCAAAGTCTATAAATTTCTTTAGCAATTTGAGTAAAGCTCTTGTTAAGCTTACTCGCTTTTTAGCTGTTTTACGGCGCATTTTGCTGTAACTTCGGTAACGACGCTTCCATTTTAAATACCTGCTTCGTACCATCTTTTTACCTAGTACCTGGCAAGTCATACGAAGTTGCCTGTATAGCCAATGCACGGCTTCCCATAATAGCTTTTGTATGGTAGGATAGCGTAATTCACTTTCATAGCACGTCGCATCTGTTGTAGCTTGACTGGGGTTGGATATGTATTCTGACCAATGCTGATAAAACAACTTTTCTGTGGCATCTATATTAAGGTCTTCGGCCAGCTCACAACGGATCTGACTTACAATCTTATAATTTTCTATACGCTGATCCCCTAAAGCTATATCGCAGAAAAACTGATATTCTAAATTACCGTTGAGTTGTTCTACAAGTTTTTGATCAGAGCAACAAGAGTAATGTTTAAGAAACATCAGAGCCAGCCTACCTTTAGGGCTAAAAACCATATCTCGCCCTTTTGATTTTTCCTTCAATTGAAATTGATTAACCAAATCATCCCAAGGAATGGCTTGATGGATTTTACCTAAATTACTTTGTAAAAATCGTGAATAAAAATTGTCGTAATCCTCACTTAGGGGAAAAAAGAGAAAAACGACCTTGCAGGTCAGAAATTCTTTGTACTTTCATCGTAAATTTTATTAGTAAAACCCCGTTTTTTGCCAATATTGGCTGATTTCGGGGTTTATTATATTACAATATACAACAAAACTAATTAATACACAAGTAGTTAGGGTTATTCTGAAAGTGCCTAGTTTATACTGAATCAGACCAAGTACTCAGGATGACATCTGGTTTATTGCTCATGTAAAACAAATACTGTTTACATCTTAAACCTCTTTAATCAATAAAACTGAATCCTTAAATTACTTTTCTTCCTTATTAAAATACACGAGGTAATAATACATCTGTCGGTCTTCGTCCCATCCTTTTTCGATAAATTTTTCTGCGGTTTCAGAATTTACAAAGTCCATTTTGATCTGAACATTTGTATCAAGATTGATCACGTTCTTCATCTTTTTTCTGGCTGTAGATACGGCGGTATTGGATATAGGGAAACTGGACAAATCTTCGATATTGAACTTTGGCGCTTTCTCTGTTTTGTAATTCACAAATTCCGGATGTAGTTCCGGATTGTCTAAAACTTCGTTGAGAAATTTTGTTTCTTCAAAATCCTGGTTGCTTGCAAAATGGTTTACAGCTTTGTTCATAAACATCAACTCCTGTTGTTTGTCTTCAGCAGGCCTCACAACGTCCTTGGCAAAATTCTCACAGAACTTGAGGTATTTTTTAGTGTAAAAGTTTTCATCTGCAAAATAATCTATGCCGAGAAAATCTTCAAGCCAGTATTTGGTATCGTATTTATTGGAATCTACAGACAACACTTTATATCCTGTTTCTTTTTCCTTGTTGAAGATCAGAGCACCTTTATCCAGCTTATTCAAATGTACACCCTGTTCTAATCTGGGTTGAAGGTTGTTCTGATTGGCGTCAAACTGAAGAAAATCGTGTTTTAACTCACTTTTAAAAATGCCTATAGCATCTACCTTCTCATTGTCAACCAACATATTTTCAAAATGGACAACATAGACTTCTCCGCTTTTGATATGCTGGTGTTTTGACTGTTCAAAGAGATACTTTGTGATTTCCTTTGATATGGCATGTAATTCTAAAGGATTATTAAATGCTTCTCTGATCCATTGATACAAGTCGTGAAATTCCAGATCAGCTTCATGTTTAAACTGATAGTAACTTTCTTCTTTCTCTCTGAAAGGCTTTAAAAAATACTCCTTAAGCAGAGATTTTAGTTCATCATCGGCCATATAAGGCTCAGAGGAGACAAAATAGTTTTCATTACGGCTTTTGTTGCCAACACGGTGGATAGAAAGACTCTCAATCTGAGCAGAAAAAAGATTTAACATAGGACTTACTTCTTATTATTTCTTAAACGCTTTTGTTCTTCGGCCTGCTTCATCATCTCCTGCATCTTTCTTGCAAATTTGCCCTTTTTCTTGGGCTTCTTTTTATTGGCCTCGATCTTAGCTAAGATCTTTTTATCGTCTATAATATAATTTTTAATCACCAACATTATACCTATAGTAATAAGATTGGATATAAAATAGTACAACGAGAGTCCACTGGCGTAATTATTAAAGAAAATCAACATCACTACAGGAGAGATATACATAATCACTTTCATGTTTGGCATTCCCGGTTGTGTGGGCTGCATATTTTGCCCCGTAGTCATCGTCATGTAAAAGAAAATGGCAATCGAAGCTAAAATCGGGAATAAACTGACGTGGTCTCCGTAAAATGGAATATTGAAAGGTAAACTTGCAATGGAGTCGTAAGATGACAGGTCTTCCGCCCAAAGAAAGCTTTTCTGCCTTAACTCAAATGCACTTGGGAAGAACTGGAATAAAGCATAAAATACAGGTATCTGCAGTAAAGCCGGCAAACAGCCACTCATGGGACTTACACCGGTTTTAGTATACAATGCCATGGTTTCCTGCTGGCGTTTCATAGCATTATCCTTATGCTTTTCGTTGATCTCATTTATTTCCGGCCTAAGGACTTTCATCTTTGCCTGTGACAGGTAGGATTTGTACAAGACCGGAGAAAGTACAATTCTGACGACAATAGTCATCAGAATAATTGCTAAACCGTAGCTTGGTAAAAATCCGCTAAGAATAGTAAAAAACGGTATAAAGATGTTCTCATTTATCCAGCCAAAGATTCCCCAACCGGTTGGTACAATCTCTTTAAGGTTTCTGTCATAACTCTTTAGAACTTTGTAATCTGCCGGTCCATAATATAAGTTCATAGACTCAGCTATTTCTCCATTTTTATAGCTCAGCGGCGCCAGAGTTTCAAATGATTTTGTATAAAGAGTGTCTATTTCTTCGTCCTGTACAAGGTTTCTGGAAATCATTCTTGCATTTTCAAAAGGCTGATTTGTAAGTAGTACAGAAGTAAAGAAATGTTGTTTGTAAGCGACCCAATCCACATTAGATTCTACTTCTTCGGCGACATCTCCCTGTCCCGTGTAATCATCTTCGGCACCATCATACTGAAAAACTATTTCTGTATAACGATTTTCATAAGATATGCTTTTGGCATTTCTGTAACCTTTTAAAAACCAGTTTAATTGTGGTTTCTCTGCAACATTCACAACCTCCTTGAGACCTGTGGAATAAACATCAAAATCCAGCATGTAATCATTGGCTTTCATTTGATAAACAAATTCCAGATACTGATTATCAGATAAGTTCAATTTCATGGATAACCGCTGACCGTCATCTGTCTCTGTTAATTCCGGGCTAAAATAGTAATCGGTTGTATTGATTAATCTGCCTGATTTATCCTGAAACTGAATATTGAATTTCTGGTTATCATCTTTCACAAGAAATATAGGATCACCTTTGTAGGTATCGTGACTTTTTAATTTGGCCTCAACAACCTGACCACCTTTGTTTGATATTTTCAGTTGAATCAGCTCATTTTCAATTGTGGTAATATCATCTTTGGCATTAAGGTTTGCAAATTCAAAACTCCCTTTGAGTTGTTGTGATCTGGCCTGCAGGATAGAATCATTCTCTTCAACCTGTGCTGTGGGCGCAGATTTGTTTTCATTTACCTGATTATCAAATTTATCCTGATTATTTTGTACCTCCTCTGTACTGGCCTTTTGAACTTCTTCTTCAACAGGTTGATTACTTTGATAATTGAAAACCATCCAAAGCGTTAAGCCAACGATTAAAACATAACCAATTATAGTATTTATGTCCAGCTTTTTATTTTCCATTATTTATTTTTAAATAGCAATTTGCAAAAATCAACATTTTGTTCAAATTAAAACAAAAGTGCCCGAATTCTTTTTGTCACGAATGGATAAACTTAGGAAAAAACCGTCCCGTTTTCCTTTTATATGCCAAATAGTCAGAAAATTTTTGTTCCAATAGCTTTTCTTCATAAACCGACTTGAAATAAAACAATACCAGTAACAGCAAGCTCACTACAATTTTTGATGAAGAATGCAGGTAAAGTCCATAGCTCAAGAAGCTGATAAATATTCCCGTATAGATAGGATGTCTTATGTATTTGAAAACCCCGTCTTTTACCAAATTTGATTTTGACTTTGGTCTGGGAAACGGAGATAAATTGTTTTGTAGTCGAAAAATCGCCAGAACACACAATGCTATCCCAATTGCTGTAAGTATGCCATAAATAAAATCCGGTAATAATTGACCTACTTTGAATAAATAATAATTTAAAAAATAACTCAGAAACAACAAAAACTGAAAACCTGTGAAAAAATAATCTGCTGATCTCAATTTCGTCATAAGTCAATCACTTCGATGGCATTTCTGTGTAGTCTTATCTTATTATCTAACTCTAGTTTCTTTAAAATTCTTGATATTACCACTCTGGATGTATGCATATCGTAGGCGACCTGTTGGTGAGTGACTTTCAGTTTTTCATCTCTGTTTATTTTTGCCTTGTCTCTTAGATACTTCATTACGCGCTCATCCATTTTCATAAAGGCAATGGTATCAACGGT
>CAJXVZ010000008.1 GCA_913062845.1 uncultured Psychroflexus sp. | reverse complement strand
AAATGCGATTACAAAAATCTCAAAGAACTAAATAGTAAACAATTGAAAATCAACGGGTTTTAAATGCCCACTAATGAGATTTCAGTAATAATAACAGCGCACGAAGTGGATTATTTAATTTTGGAACAACGCATCCTCAAGGGGGACCAGCTGGCTTAAATTTTAATGGATTGAGTAAACAGTCTTCAAATGGAGGTGCTCCATTCCAAAACAACATTAGTGCACTATGGATTGGAGATACAACAGGAGATAAAAAAATAAAATATCAGGGCCCTAATAACGATAATAACAACATTTTCTTTACCACGTTATTTCATCCAAATAATACATCATTTTTACCAGCTTTTGACTTTGCATTTTTGTATGATAATGCTGATTTAAATCTCGATGGAAAAGTTAAATATCAAGGACCAGATAATGATAGGAATATTTTATTCTTTCAGGTTCTTTTTTATCCTTATAAATAATTCTTTTTTACCGGCTTTTGATTTTTTAGTAGAGCAGGTTCCCTCTTCTAATTAAGTTGATAAAATTATGAGAAAAAGATTCCGACAATTATTGGGATCTTTTTCTTTAATATCATTTTACCATTCGACGAAAGATAATTGCATTTCAACGAAGCCAAAATGCGACTAATCTAATTTTTAAAATTATTGGAAGAAAGCATCTTATTTTTGTTGGTAATAAATTACAATAATGAAAAATTTAATTTATATAGCACTTGTCGTATTATCATTAAATACACTTAAAAGTCAAACGGTGGAATACGAAGTTATATACAATAGCGGTACAGGTTTATATGAATCTTATGCACATATATCAGGAGGTTCTTTAAGCCCAGCTTTTGCTGGGGATTCACAATTCTCTATTGCTGTACCTGCTTCTGCTCCCGATACAGGTGTTTCATTAAATTCCATAGCTCCGACTTCAACAAGCTGGTCCAACAATATTAATATATTTGCCCCCGAAGTAACACCTGATTTAGATTATAAAACATTTGCTATAACTGATTTAGTTGCCACCTCGTACAGTTCGTTTAATGATGGTGATTCCATTTTACTTTTCACTTTTGATTATGGTGGATGTATTGGTAACATTAGAGTGTGGGACAATAATTCCGACCCTGATCCAGGAGACCCTGGAATGTTGAGTCAACAATTAGATAATTCATTTACCGTTAATAACACTGTAGATCGATACACTGGCAATCTAAACAACGACGGCACAACCTGTACGTTTACTAAGGATACAGATGGTGACTGGAACGTGCCAGGTAATTGGGTTGAAAACGCTGTGCCAACTGCTAATGATGACGCCATTATATTATCAGGTATTGAGACAACCATTAACGCCTCTGAAACTTATTCTGTAAGAAATTTAACTGTACAAAATGGCACTGCCAGCGATCCTACCTTAATGACACTAGGCAATAATGCTACGCTCAATATCCAGAGAGACTTAAGAAAAACAGATGATTTCGAAGGAGATGGAAACGTCATATTTGATGGTAATTCAGATGTTATTTTCAGGGGTGACAGAACTCAGCAGATTATTGGAGATGGCACAACCGCAGATAGTTTTTCCAATATGGCTTTAAATAATGCCAGCGGCCTGTTGTTGACGGATGATGCTGATATAACCGGTGTTCTTAAAGTTGATAACGGTGACTTTGTCATAGAAAATAATGGTGCTGATGTTAACTTTCTGACTTTTAAAAGTGATGACCAAAATAATACCGCAGTTGTAGATCAGGTTACAACCGGGTCAAGAATTGATGGTTGTGTAGTGGTGGAACGTTATATACCTGCCAAAAGAGCTTTTAGACTATTATCCAGCCCGGTGACTACAGATTCACCCGGATGTGGTGAAAAGGTAACCATTAGTGAAAACCTTCAGGAAGGTGAGCAGGTCACAGACTTTACACAATATAATAATGCCAATCCTATACTTGGCTTTGGAACGCATATCACCGGCTCTACAACGGGCGCAAATGGTTTAGATGCCACACAAACAGGAAATCCATCCATGTTTTTTACAATAATGGCACGAGTCCTGACGATGGTGGTTTCACAGCTGTAACTAATACCATTGATACTGAAGAATCTACATTGTTTGCAGGTCAGGATTTTCTTTTGATGGTGAGAGCTGATCGTGATTTGGATCTCAATGATCCTATTGTTGCCAACTCACAAACCGGTAATCCTACAACACTTCGTTTTACAGGAGAATTGGCTACAGGAGATCAGGTATTTGCTGCTGGACCAGGTCAGGAACAGCTGAACGGTACTCAAAACGTTTTTAATATTATTGCTAATCCATATCAGGCTCAGATTGATATCCACGATGTTTTAAATGACGCTTCGACAACAGGTGTCCAGGTCGACCAGGTTTGGGTATATGATCCTACCACTGCCGGGGCTTTCGGTAGCTATGTGCTTATAGAATTTGATAGTTCAGGTAATGCAACGACTACACCTGCTGCCATAGTTTGTGACCCTAATCCCGTAAATGAATTCTTACAGCCCAACCAATCCATGTTTGTCCAAAATTTGGATGTAGAATCACCAAATCCATCAATCACCATTAAAGAATCGCATAAGACTAACAGCTCAAGTACAACAACTGTATTCAGTGCTCCAAATAATCAGGAATTGAGCGTTCAACTTAATCTGTATACATCAGATAATGATCTTCGTGATGGTGTGATTGTGAGAATGGGTGATAATTTTGATGATGCCATTACAGAAGAAGATGCCATTAAATTCCCTAATTACTTAGAGAATTTATCAACCAATAATAATGGCACATTGTTAACCTCAGACAGAAGAGTACTTGACAACGCCAATGAGAATGTACAGCTTCACCTGACAAATTATACTGAGAGTGGATATGTATTCAAAATCAACATAAATAATCCTGATAACAAACCAATTTATCTTATAGATAACTATTTAGGTACGCAAACTTTACTGGATGCGACTTATATAGAACACAATTTTACAGCAGACCAGAGTGTTCCTGCTTCAATTGCAGCAGATCGTTTTGAGCTTCAGTTTAACAATTCAACCCTTTCAAATGATAGTTTTGAAACTTCAACTACAGGAATTCAGGTCTATCCAAATCCTGTAGAAAATGTTGTAAACAACAGCAAAGGTCAGTTTAATGGTGAGTGGGAATCACTTAATATTTATGATATCGCCGGAAAATTGGTGATAAGCCTAGACAAGTTAGACCAAAGCAGTGAACTTAATGTAGATATGAGTAATCTGTCTCAGGGGATTTATATTCTGAAAGTTGACACTTCTAATGGTCAATTCCAGGAGAAGCTGTTAAAAAAATAAGTTACTTCTTAATTAGTTGATAGTTGTTGAAGCCCTTGCAATGTGCAAGGGCTTTATTTTTGATTTATATTAGCCTAATACAAATCTGTATCCGCCATTACTTTGTTTACAAATATTTAATGATGACAATTAGGAGAAATTTAGTTATTTTAGTGTTTTCATTTTAAATCCACTTTTATGTCCTTCGTATTTCCTTACATCGCTGCCGTAGTAGTAATTTTTTTACTGTTTAAAACCTTTTTTATCGTCAAGCAACAGACTTCAGGTGTTGTGGAACGGCTGGGAAAATTCCAAAGCGTTAGAAGTTCCGGCTTTCAGCTAAAGATACCGATTATTGATTCGGTTGTGGGTCGGATTAACCTCAAGGTTCAACAACTCGATGTCCTGGTAGAAACTAAGACCAAGGATGATGTGTTTGTGCGATTAAAAGTTTCTGTTCAATACCAGGTGATGAAGGACAATGTTTATGATGCTTTCTACCGTCTGGAAAGCCCGCGTGCGCAAATCACATCTTACGTCTTTGATGTTGTGCGTGCTGAAGTGCCTAAAATGAAACTGGATGAAGTTTTTGAAAGAAAAGATGACATTGCCATTGCTGTAAAAGGTGAGCTGAATGAAGCTATGATAGAGTACGGTTATGACATCATCAAAACGCTTGTCACAGATATTGATCCCGATGAACAGGTCAAGCAGGCCATGAACAGAATTAACGCCTCAGAACGTGAAAAAGTGGCGGCAGAATTTGAAGCTGAGGCCGAACGTATTAAAATCGTTGCCAAAGCCCGGGCCGAAGCAGAGAGCAAGCGACTACAAGGTCAGGGTATTGCCGACCAGAGACGTGAAATTGCCCGAGGTCTGGAAGAAAGTGTGGATGTACTGAATAACGTTGGTATAAACTCTCAGGAAGCTTCAGCATTGATTGTCGTAACCCAACATTATGACACTTTACAATCTATTGGAGAAGAAACTGATACTAATCTGATTTTACTGCCTAACTCACCTCAAGCCGGAAGTGACATGCTAAATAATATGATTGCTTCTTTTACGGCTTCCAGTCAGATTGGCGAACATATGAAACAGAAAAACAAAGAAAAAGGTATAGGCGACAATTAATTGATAACTCACGGTAATTTGTGATATTTTTGGATTATCACAGACCTGCTTGACAGTTTAACCTTTCGTTAATAAGCTCTAATCCAGTTTTTTATTATTTTCAACCATAGATAAATTAAAACTAAATATTATGAAAAGGCTAAAAGCATTATTAAATTTTGGGTTGATCATGGGGATTTTATTTGCTTTCCAGAACACCGAAGCACAGGTACAAACAGCTGTATCTACAAGTCCCGAAGCCATGGCAACTCAGCAGACAAAATATGAGGCCTCTGCATTGGATCTTGATTCAAAGCAGGCCAAAGACCTCGGTGAGATCAATCTGATGTATGCGCAGCAATTGATGGAGCTAAGAAAAAAAGCGACAAACGAGAATACCAAAAGTGAAATCAAAGCACTTAAACGTTCACATTCAAACAAAATAAGATCATTATTGGGTTCTCAACAGTTTCAGAAGTACCTGGCTTTAAAAAAGGAGGATATTTCTGATAAAATGAAAAAAGAGAAAGACAAATAATTTATTATTTAATCCTCAAAACAACAATAATGCCACAATTTCTTAAGGAATTGTGGCATTTCTATTGTAGATTTCCATTTAGAATTAAACCATATCAAGTATTCAAAGTTTAAAGATATCTGGTTAAATTTTGAGCCTTAATATATACGTTTTATCCTTAAAAAAAGTTATTTCAACAAATCTCAAGTTTTTTTATGATCAAGAATCCTCAACTTTGAAAAAAATAATATCATGGAAATAATAAAAGTAAACCTAAAGCTATGGACTCTTATCTCGATTCTATTTTGGTCATGCCAGACAGAGGCCCAACGACCAAGAATGAAAGATGTAACTCCTGAAAAATTGGCAGAAATACAAACCCAAAAGCAGGCTAAAGCCTTGGATTTGGATGCAGAAAAAACAAAGCAGTTGAATGCGATCAATCTGAAATATTCCGAAAAGCTAAAAGCCTTAAAAAGCAATGGTCGCCTGACAGACCAAAAAGAAGAGCTCAAAGCCATGAATGAAGCTCAGAACAACGAAATTCAAGCCATACTAAGCGCAGATGAATTTAAAGCTTACAAAAACCTAAAGAACAAGCAGCGCACGAGACTTAGAGCTAGTATGCAACAAAAAAGAAAAAGACTTCAGCAAAATCGACAGGATCAAATGCAAAGGTTAAACCTTAACGAAGAACAGCTGGAGCAAATGAAAGCGATAAGAATGAAATATGCAGAAAGAAGAAGAGCCCTGAGAAAAGAGCGCGTCAAACAAACCAGACAGGAGCTAAAAGACATAAACGACAGCCAGAACAAAGAGGTTAAAGCAATTCTGTCTGATACACAATACCAGGAATACCTTAAAATCATGCAGGAGCAGCGCCAACGAATGAAAGAAAAGGCCATGGAAAGACGATTACAGAAACGTGAAGAATAAATAAAGATTTTGAATATTAGAGGATTTACTCTCAGATCATTAGCTTTGGTTTTAATATCATTGCTAGGCATGTCATGTCTGCAGAAAAGTGAACAAGAAGAAAACTCAAAGGAAATGATCACAGGTATGAACAAAACATGGACATTGGTCTGGTCTGATGAATTTGACCAGAAAGAAATAGATCCTGATAACTGGAATTTTCAAATAGAAAAAGCAGGTCGTTTCAATGAAGAATGGCAACGATATACCAATAACTCAAAAAACGCTTATATTGACGATGGTTGTTTGGTCATACAAGCTAATCATATCAGCGATGAACACGGCATGGATCATTACACTTCCGCCAGACTAAATACGGCAAATAAACAGACCTGGAAATATGGTAAAATTTCAGCCAGAATCAAACTACCGGAAGGAAAAGGGATTTGGCCGGCCTTCTGGATGCTTGGCGTAAATATAGACGAAAACGGAGGTGATACAACTTGGCCACAGTGCGGCGAAATAGACATCTTGGAACTTTATGGTTCAAAAGATGATGGTGCGATTGAAGTCAACGCACATTATGCAGATTCCACAAATAAACACGCTTTCATGGGAGCTGAATCTTATAAACTAAGTAAAGGTAAATTCTCTGAAGATTTTCACATTTTTGATTTAGTCTGGACAGAAGATAGTATAGAATGGTATGTTGATGATAACAAAGTGACTTCTATGAATATTAAAGAACCTTATCTATCTGAGTTTCACAAACCATTTTTCATTTTGCTAAACATTGCCGTTGGTGGAAGTTTTGCAGGAAGACCTGATGATACCACTGTTTTTCCTCAAAAAATGTACGTAGACTGGATAAGAGTCTATAAACAAAACGAGGCGTAAAATTAAAAAATACCTCTGAAATCATTTTCAAGGGTAACTTGTATTCGGTCAACCTCATTTGCACCTTCTGGCAAATCTTCTTGTTCCAGGCCAGGATAGTCTTCGTTGGATTTCCATTCTTCCACAACCTTTGAAAAGTAATTTGAAGCGTCGGCATCGGTCTCATATACGATCAGATCAAATTCTTCATCGGCATTACCTCAAAATCTGGTGACCACTTGCCACTTTCCGTCTTCTTTATAAGAGGTGTTGGTCCAGTCTGATTGTGGGTAATATTTATCATCAGAGGGTTTAAGCAAAACCCAGATATCTTTAGTATGGCTTTCAGGATAAACACCCATCGTGAGTATTCTGCATTTTACAAAATCATCCTGAACAGGAGATATCAATTGAACTTTACTTACAGGATACTCTATATCACGCTTACTGGCTATATCGTAGGTTTCTATTAGCGGTACGGGCTTAAGCGTACCATAAGTATAACTACCGTAAAATATTAAGCTTATCCCCAATATGGCGAGGACAGCTCTGACCTTATAATTTTTTTTGGAAAAAAATGTTATGAGTAAAAACAGTACACCCAGGACGATTGAAATAACTACGCTGACTAACATGATTGACTGGTTTTTAAAATTATCTTTACTAAATTAATAAAAAAACCATAGCCTTAGTCTATAAAAATCAACGAAAAGTATTTTGAATCAATTAAAAATGCTGTTTTAAGTCAAAAGAAAATTAAATACAGTTAATCAAAAAAAGCCTTGTAATGTTGATACCGGTCAAAAATTTCTTCAACATAGGCAACAGGTTCAGAACCTCTCACATAGCCATATCTAATCTCAGGTTTGTTGTAATATTTTGGATAACTCAGCTTTAGCAACATCTGATCTACATTATTTTTCCATACATTAGGATCGAGATCATTGGCTCTTGCCAGCCTCTGTGCATCTAATATGTGTCCGTAACCACAGTTATAAGAGGCCAAAGTAAACTTTTGACGTTCAGTAGTATCCTCGATATAACTGAATTTTTCATAGATATCCTTCAGATATGCTGTGCCACCCCGTAAACTTTCAGAAGGATCAGACAAGCCCTTAATTTCCAGATCCATTGCAGTTGCCGGCATAATTTGCATCAGACCTCTTGCACCAGCCCATGATTTTGCATTGGGATTAAATTTAGACTCCTGATAAGCCTGTGCGGCCAGCAGTCTCCAGTCCCATCCAAGATCTTTGGCATGCTTTTTAATCATGTCATCGTATCTGCTGATTTGTTTATTATTGAGACTATAGTAATCGCTTTGGGTCCTTCTTTTGAAGGATCTTTTATTTTTAAAATACTTGTTGTAAGTCACTCTATAGTCCAGTGTATTTCGTTGATTTTTAATCCACTCATTTACTTTGGCTCTGAAATTTTTTGACTTCTTACGGGTTACCCATGCAATGCGCTGTGTAAAAGTTATGGGCACACTAACATGGAGTATTGGTTGATATGAAGCATTTATTTTAGCCAAATTTTCATCAGCAACGGTGTATTTCAGTTTGCCCTGTGCAACCATATCTATGATTTCTCCGTCAGACAATTTACTGTCAAGCGTGTCCACGTATATTCTTCCTCCAATTTCATTGGACAGGCTTTCAATTCGTTCCCAATAGGCAGAATTTCTTCTGATGGAAACTGTGTCTCCAATAAGTTCTATTGGATCTTTTATGAGGTGCTTTTGAAGGGCAGACCACTTCATCGTCCTGTAGTTATCCGGCTTTTTCTGAACAAGAACCTGTCTGGTGAGGTATAAATTTTCTGTAAAAGCTACTTCCCATTTTCTTTGGTTGGTTATGGTCATACCATGAGCAATGATATCCACATCTCCTCTGTTTAAAACTTCAAACTGATTATCAAGATTATCAGAAATGACAAGCTCCAACTCCAGGTCCAAATCATCTGCAAGTTTTTTGAGTATTTCATATTCAAAACCCATAGGTTGCCCACGGTAAAGAAAATAACTGGTACTGCTATAAACTATCAGTGCCCGTAGGACACCTTCTTTCTTTATCGCGTCATAATCTCTGTCAACTGAATTTGCTACTATCGGGTTTATGAGTTCCTCTTCATTTTCAGCCAATTCTGTTTTCTGATTTTGCTGACATGATAGTAGCAATACCAGAAAGCTGACAATAAAAACATAACCTTTTGTCTTACTCATATATATTGTACAAATTGAATCTGATTTACTATTCAGATAAATTGTATTTATATAAATATATGAAATTATAAGGTATTTTCAAATTATTGATAATTTTGTTAGGATACTTCTAACGCCTATGGTAACTCCAGCTTGGCATAAGTTGTGTAAAAGACCAACACTTTACCACCTGAGATTTCAATCTTTTTGTCCATGTAGCCATAATTCAATTCGTCAAATACAAAGAGAAAATCGCCTTTATCATTTTTGAATTTAAAAGAAAACTCATCATGTGACGCATTGTTCAAATAATCGTATTTATCTGCCATTGCTTTTAAATGAGATGTCATATCAGTTTCTAACAACACCTCATCGTAGTATCTGAGACTTAAAATATTATCTGTGCCTGTATGTATTTGCAGAGCTTTGTTTTCATCAATGTTTTTTTCTATATAAAGTACAGTGAAATTATTGTAGTCTGACACTTCTTCGGCAAACCCGTTATCGAAATCCTTTAGTTTGTAGAAAATTCTTGGTCTATCCGAGTTATAATCATTGGATAGAATTTCAATATCAAGTTTTTCAACTATTTTATCTGGTATACCATAAGCAGAAGTTTCAGAAAATTCAGTTCCGGGATCAAAGCCAAAATAGGCTTCAGTCTTTTCCAGATTGTGCCTGTAATCT
Organism: uncultured Psychroflexus sp.; assembly: GCA_913062845.1. Classification (GTDB taxonomy): domain Bacteria; phylum Bacteroidota; class Bacteroidia; order Flavobacteriales; family Flavobacteriaceae; genus Psychroflexus. The sequence goes on along the minus strand of CAJXVZ010000008.1, from coordinate 59,190 downwards.
ATATATCTGATAATACTTGAAAACCTGTCATACTGCTCTTTTGTAAAAGCTTTTTTTGTGTTCTTGTTCAAACTTTCTGTCAGTTCTTCAAGTTCGCTCAATTGTGCTGACATAGAGATTTTATAAGCCGATAAGGGACCAAAAGTACATAGCAAAGTCAGAATAAACATTGACTTGGCGTACATACTTAAAGGCTTTTTACCGGAAATGAGCATATATAGCAGCATTCCTGTGATCCAGAAAGCGAGGACTAAGCCCAGATACCTTAATTCTGTAAAGTTATAATCTGCAATCCTTCTGTATAGCGCAATAAAAAGTAATGGTAAAAGAGGAAGAATAGCATAAAAATAATAGGGAAAAAATAATTGTATAGCCTTGGTATTATGCTTATTCCTCACGGGTTCTATGGCAATATGAATGATAAACGCCAGCAAACTTAATCCTGAGATTAAATATGTAACCCATCCTCTCGGTAATTCCCAGTCGATCAGGATTTTTAAAGCGTAGGCATACACAATAAGCATATACAACAGACTCAAAGGAATAAGAATGTAAAGTATGAGCACCTCTATAGCCTTATTAAAATCTATGCTTTTTTGAAGATCGCTTATTTTTGGAAAATCGTGCAAATACACAAAAGTGTTTACAATACCCAGACAAAAAATAAAGGTCTGAAAGTAAATATTGCCATCAAATTCTACATCAAACAGAAATTCCATGGCACTTATGGCCAATGCTAAACCTATGTACAGTATAATGGCGTAGATACTGCTTCTCAAAACCGCAATGATCATGCTTTTAAGATAATTCCAGAATAAACTTTTATCCCATAAAAACACAAAGGGTGAAAATATGATAAACAAATGTCCTGCAACAAGCAGAAGACCCCAACGTTCATAAGCTTGTTCAGGTAGATCATTACCAAAACTTCTAAGATATAAGTAAAAAGACACAAGCGCAAGCAGTATTACCAGCTTGAAAACGAATCTGTTTAAAGTATTTTGTTTAAGGGTTTCCGATAAAAACTGACAGCCAATTAACCATGACACCCCTAATGTCAGGACCATACTTAAAGGTTCGTAATCACTAAGGTCGCTGTCTGTTTGTAAAATACCAATCAGAAAAAAGCTTCCAAACAAGGCCCAAAGAGAAACTACAGGAAATCTTTGGATACTTTTCTTTGCACTATCACTTAAACTCGATAAGAACGCCATAGGCTCAATTTTAAAGTTTAAAAATTTTTTTATATTATGAATTTATTACTAACATAACACAAAATTTGATATAATATTACTTCATTATGGCAGGACATAGTAAATGGGCAAACATAAAACACCGGAAAGGTGCCCAGGATAAAAAACGGGCAAAGCAGTTTACAAGAGCAATTAAAGAGATAACTGTCGCGATCAAAGAAGGCGGAAATCCGGATCCAGAAACCAATCCGGCGCTTAGAAATGCCATTGCCAATGCCAAGGGTATTAATATGCCTAAAGACACCATACAACGGGCTATAAAAAAAGCAAGTGGCGCAGACGCAGACAATTATGAGCTCGTCACCTTCGAAGGCTATGGACCAAATGGTATAGCCATTTTTGTGGAATGCAGGACCGATAACACCAACAGAACCGTTGCCAGTGTTCGCTCTATATTTACCAAAGCCGGAGGTAGTCTCGGCACGAATGGCTCTGTAGAGTTTTTGTTCGAAAGGAAAGGTGTTTTTGTACTGGATAAAAACAAACTTGAAATGGATAAAGATACCCTTGAGCTACAGCTTATTGAAGGTGGCGCAACAGAAATTGAAGAACATGAGGATGTCTTTATGGTTTATACAGATTTTTCAGATTTTGGATTAATGAACGAATGTCTTGAAAAAATGAAAATTGAGCCAAAGAATGCCGAATTACAGCGTATACCTTTGAATACTGTTGAACTACCCCTTGACGACGCCAAACAAATCATGAACCTCATCGACAAGTTTGAAGAAGATGATGACGTCCAAAATGTATATCATACCCTTGAAATAACTGATGAAGTTATTAACGCTATGGAATAGATAGCTGTTTGAGTTTGTAATCTCAATCCGGGTCTAAGATTCATTTTTCAAATAAAATTCAATTGAAAATCATCCTGATTAAACCGATGATTTCATAAATTCTTCTGCTTTTTCTACCATTTTCTTACTTCCACAAAAAAATGGTACACGTTGGTGAAGCTCAGTAGGTTCAATATCCAGGATTCTCTGGTAACCATCACTGGCCTTACCTCCGGCTTGTTCAACAATAAAGGCCATAGGATTGCACTCGTAGAGCAATCTTAGTTTTCCGTTTGCCACCTTTGAACTTTTTGGGTAAATGTAAATACCGCCTTTGATCATATTCCTATGAATATCAGAGACCAAAGACCCAATGTATCTCGACGTGTATGGTCTGTCTCCCTCTTCTTCCTGACAGTATTTAATGTAATTTTTTACACCTTTAGGAAAATGCACATAATTACCCTCATTCATTGAATAAATCTTTCCGGTTTTGGGGAATTTCATATCGGGATGAGAAAGGTAATATGTTCCGATAGCCGGATTAAGGGTAAATCCATTTACACCGTGGCCTGTGGTGTAAACCAGCATTGTAGAAGTACCGTAAATAATATATCCGGCAGCAACCTGTTTATTTCCGGGTTGCAGAAAATCCTTAAGTTCTACAGGTTGACCTTCAGGCGTTATACGGCGATAGACCGAAAAAATAGTTCCTACAGAAACATTGACGTCTATATTAGAGCTGCCATCTAAAGGATCCATCAAAACCACATATTTATTATCATGATTACCATTATGCCCTTTCACGGTAATGAATTCGTCTTCTTCTTCGGAAGCAATACCACAAACAATCTCACGATTTATGAGGGTATCTATAAAAACTTCATTGGCATAAACATCCAGTTTTTGCTGATCTTCGCCCTGTACATTGGTCTCTCCGTGTGCGCCAAGAATATCAACCAGTCCGGCCTTGTTCACCTCGTGATTTACAACTTTTGCAGCCAGCTTGATAGAGCTGATAAGTCTTGAAAGCTCGCCCGAAGAGTAACGAAATGCTTTTTGGTTTTCTATGATGTATTCTCCTAATGTTTGATGTGGTTGTCCCATTTACGATAACGTTGTAGTTTGTTACAAAACTAAACAAAAAGTTAATAATTTGTACCTCAATCCGGCATCTAAATTCCTGAATTGATTTTGTTTAAATTTGCGCAACTAAAATAAATATAATGGAATTTAATCTTCGCTTTGCAAAACCTGAAGATGTTGGTGGTATTTTGGAATTGATTAATGAACTGGCCAGGTTTGAAAATGAACCTGATGCTGTAGAAATTGATGAAGAATATCTGCTTAAGCATGGTTTTGGAAAACATAAATCCTTTGAATGTTTTGTTGCAGAATCCAAAACTGATGGAATTCTGGGAATGGCTTTATTCTACAACAGATTTTCGACATGGAAAGGCCTGACCATACACCTGGAAGACCTTATTGTAAAAGAAGCGCATCGTAAAAAAGGAATAGGGAAAGCATTGTTTGAAAAGCTGATCGGATATGCAAAATCAGAAAACATCAATCGCCTGGAGTGGGTCGTTCTGGATTGGAATACCAACGCCATAGACTTTTATGAATCTTATGGTGCTACAGTATTCAAAGAGTGGAGAACCGTACAAATGGATAAAAATAAAATAGAGGCTTTTAATTATTAGTAAAAGGAATAAACTTTAGGCGTAAATTGTAGTCTAAGTACAAATTAATCGAATTAAATGGTACAGGTTTTTAAATTTGGAGGTGCATCCGTTAAAGATGCGAAAGGTGTCAGAAACGTTGCCAACGTCATCAAGTTGATGGGCAAAAGCAAGAAAGTTATTGTGATCTCTGCTATGGGAAAGACGACAAACGCTCTGGAAAAGATTATAGAATTATATTTTGCCAAAGATGAAAATCTGAAATCCAAAATTGAGGAACTCCGTATTTTTCATCATAATATATTGGATGAGCTGTTTGAAACCAAACAGCACCCGGCTTACACAAAAGTGAATTATTTTTTTGATGAATTAGGTATTTTTTTAGACAGAAATAAATCTCCAAATTTTGACTTCGTTTATGATCAGGTAGTTGCCTTTGGTGAGCTTATCAGCACTAGTATTGTCAGTCAGTTTTTGATGACACAGGGTTTAGAGAATGTTTGGCATGATTGCAGAAACCTCATCGATACGGATAACACTTATCGGGATGCAGAGGTCAATTGGGAACAGACCCAATCAAAAATCCAGGCGCATATAAATCTGGACGAGCTCAATATCACACAGGGATTTATTGGTTCGGATGATAATAACTTTACAACAACCCTTGGCAGAGAAGGTAGTGACTATACTGCTGGTATTCTGGCCTACTGCCTCAATGCTGAAAATGTCACCATCTGGAAAGATGTTCCCGGAGTTTTAAGCGGCGACCCTAACGTTTTTCAAGGCACAAAACTGCTCAACCAAATTTCTTATGAAGAGGCCATTGAACTGGCATTCTTTGGCGCATCCGTCATCCACCCAAAGACGCTGCAACCACTTCAACAAAAAGAAATACCTCTATTTGTCAAGTCTTTTTACGATCCCAAAGCACCTGGAACCTGTGTAACCAAAGGCCAAGCTATAGAGCCGGAAGTACCTTGCTTTATCGTTAAGAATAATCTGATATTACTTTCATTGTCAACTTTAGATTTTTCATTTTTTGTTGAAGACAATATCAGCGAAATATTTGCGCTTTTCCATAAGTATCAAATCAAAGTAGACCTTATTCAAAACTCAGCAATCAGCTTTTCAGTTTGTATTGATAATAAATTCAAAAATGCAGATAAACTTATTGAATTATTAAAAGCAAAATTTAAGGTCAAATATGATAAAGGCGTAACTCTTCTTACTATCAGGCATTATGACGAAAAAACCTTAAAAGAAATGACAAAGAACAAAGATGTTCTTTTAAAACAATTTACACAACAAACAGTTCAATTTGTCATAAATGATAATAGATAAAGTTTAGTATATTTACATTTTACTAAGACAAACCATCCATGCCAATAGTAAACGCTTCAGAGGTAGCTACAGCGCTGAATTTAAAAAAGTTAGGTGGTGTAGGTACATTAATGGGTCATTTATTTTTAAAAGTTTCTCAGCTCAGTAAGCTCAATGCTATTTACGACCGCTACAAGCATTTAGAAGCTTTGGATTTTATAGATGCTGTATTACTGGAATTGGGTGTATCCTTTCAAATTCCTGAAAAGGACTTAAAGAGAATTCCAAAAACCGGAAGTTTCATAAGCATTTCAAACCATCCTTTAGGCGCCATAGATGGCATGATTTTACTTAAACTCATGCTTGAAGCCCGCGAGGATTATAAAGTTATTGCAAATTTCCTGCTTCAAAGACTCAGACCACTCGAGGAAAAAGTAATGCCAGTGAATCCATTTGAGACCAGACAAGAAGTGAAGTCAAGTGTTTCGGGCATTAAACAGGCGCTCTCCCATCTTAAAGACGGGCATCCACTGGGTATTTTCCCTGCAGGCGAAGTATCCACCTTTAAGGAAGACAAATCTATAGTTGACAAACCCTGGACAGATGAGGCCATAAAGCTGGTCAAGAAAGCCAATGCCCCTGTATTGCCAGTTTACTTTCATGCTAAAAACAGTCTTGCTTTTTATAAACTCGCAAAAATCAGTGACGATTTAAGAACTGCAAAGATTCCGAGTGAAATGCTGAATCAACGCAACCGGGAAATCATTGTAAGAATAGGTTTTCCAATACCCCAAAAAGATCAGGACGAATTTGACGATTTGCAGAGTTATAAGGCATTTCTGAGGAAGAAAACCTATATGCTTTCCAGTAGTTTTGAAAAATCAAAACTCATTACCCGTTTTCCAAAGCAGATCAAACTTCCGCTTCAACAGAAGGCCAGAAAAATAGTTTCAGAAGGTTCTCAATCTCAGATATTGAAAGAGATTGAAGTTTGTCGGGAGCAAAAAAAGTGTCTGACCAAAAGTAAAAACTATGAAGTTTTTTTTGCTAAACAGTCTTTGGTCCCAAATGTAGTAAGAGAAATTGGTCGACTGCGCGAAATCACTTTCAGATCAATCGGTGAAGGCACTAACAAACCCATTGACCTGGACAGGTATGACAATTATTATTACCACATGTTCCTATGGGATGAAGATGCCCAAAAAATAGCCGGAGCATACAGAATGGGTTTGGGAAAAGAGATATATGGCCAACATGGCATGGAAGGCTTTTATCTGAGTGAGTTATTCAAATTTGAACCTGAATCTCATAAATTGATGAATACCGCTATTGAAATGGGCAGAGCTTTTATTATACAGGAATATCAGCAAAAGCCTATGCCCTTATTTTTACTTTGGAAAGGCATTGTACACTGCACACTTAGATTTCCGGAACATAAATACCTGATTGGCGGTGTGAGCATAAGTAATAAGTTTTCAAATTTTTCGAAATCTATCATGATAGAGTTCATGAAATCAAATTATTACGACCCCTATCTGGCCCAATATGTTCATCCACGCAAGGAATTTAAAGTTAAACTAAAGGATGTTGACAAAGATTTTGTTTTTGATGCTACAAAAGCTGATCTCAACAAGTTCGATAAGCTTATTGATGAATTGGAGACAGACAACCTGAGATTACCGGTTCTCATCAAAAAGTACATCAAACAAAACGCTAAAGTCGTTGCTTTTAATGTAGACCCATTATTTAATAACTCTGTAGATGGTTTGATGTATATCCGCATCAAGGATCTACCGGAAAGTACGGTAAAACCCGTTCTTGAAGAATTTCAGGCAGAGCTTGAAGAACAACAAAAAAACAAATAACTATGCCAAGTATTTTCACAAAAATTATCAACGGCGAAATACCTTCTTACAAGGTAGCTGAGAACGATGATTTCATCGCTTTTTTTGACATTAATCCTAATGCCAAAGGCCATACGTTATGTGTACCGAAAAAAGAAGTTGACAAAATTTTTGACCTGGATGAAAACACATACAAAAAGCTCATGGCTTTTGCGAGAAAGGTGGCTTTGGCCCTGCGACAGGTCGTGGATTGTAAACGTATAGGTATGGCTGTTGTTGGCCTGGAGGTGCCTCATGTTCATGTACATTTGATTCCTTTGAATCATATGGATGAAATGCGATTTGACAAAAAAGTAAAACTGACCGATGAGGAGTTTCAAAACCTTGCAAATAAAACTGCTGAGGCTTATCAAAATTTATAATTTGGTTTTTATATTGACTGTGTTGCTACAAATTACGTCAAACATGTGACGCAATTTGTTATTCATTCTTGCATAACCACTACAGAGCCTCTCGTTTACTCAACGGATGTAATTCATGCTTTTCAACACAAGCCAATACACAGTGCGGATTGGTTTTACTGATTCTCTCGAAATCCCGCCTATGGCTTTGTTGATATATTCTGTCTTAAAAGTATTTGCTCATTTAAAGAGAAATAATATCCCAGTTTTTTTTTAAACATTAAGGCATTAAGCATCATTAAGATCAATTGAATCAAGCAAATAGGTGATAAAATTAGTTTGATATTCAGTTAAAAAGAATGAATATAACTCTGTGAAACCCTGTGCTTTCTTAGTGCTTCCTCTGTGGTATAGCTAAAAACAAAGTAACTCAGACCTGCCAGCCGCAGGCGTGGAAAACACGAAGCTACACGGCTTGTAACTACATAGTTAAAATTATTGAAAACATGCTTAAGTCATAAGATCTATTCGACATATAAGTTTACTGGTTTTAAATAAACAAGCGTTTAATGCGTAAACTTTTTAATTACTGCTTCCAAATCAGGATACATCTCAACTAATTCCTGTCCTGAGGGCATTTCAAAATCCTGAAAATCAAACCCAGGAGAAACCGTACAACCTACAAATGAAAAAGCATCTTTTTCTATCACTTCTGCGGCAAACCATACGCCTCCTTCAACAACATACTGAGGAACATGACCTGAGCTTAAATCTCTGCCAATCACTACAAACGAATATGTTCCATCTTTGGATATCATGTGAATTTTAAGCGGCGAACCCTCATAAAAATGCCACATCTCATCCTGTTTAATGCGGTGAAAAGCAGAAAATTTATCTGAAGTAAGTAAAAAATAAATGCCAGTCGAATAATTTCTGCTGCCTTGATAGCCAGAGCCCAAAGATCCTGTAGCAATTTCTCCTTTACTTCTGTAAGTTTCTTTAAAATATCCACCTTCAGGATGAGGTTGGAGTTGAAGTTTTTGGATAATTTCCTGGCTTGTTAGCATCTTTAAAAGGTTTAAACTAAAAAGCCACCCTAAAGGATGGCTTGATATTGATTTGTTTTGTTTGAATTAATAGACCAAAGCTCTGTTGTCTTCTATCTCCTTAGCATCTTTTAATGCTTTTATTACAGTGTTATTTGGGTTTTGGAGTTTCTGCATTCTGTCTTGAGTTTCTCTTAATGCTGCGCTTTTGTATGAAGGCAGCTCTGGTGCTTCAACTCTGTCTGTAAGTTTTATAACGTAAACGCCTTTTTGACCTACTACCGGTTGACTCACCTCGTCTTTTTCAAGTGCGAAAGCAGCTCCAACAACTTTAGGTTCCTGACCTGCTCCAGGTATTAAAGGACTTGCCATATTTACTGCGCTGGCGGTTTGCACAGACACTTCAAATTGAGAAGCAATAGTACTTAAATCTTCAGAATTAATCTGCGCAATTATAGATTCAGCTTTTTTCTCTTTCTCCAATATTGGGGTAACTACAGCAGAAGCTTGTTGTGCAGATTGTAATCCTTTTTTGGTTTTATTGTTCAATTGAACAATCACGTAGCCCTTGTCAATTTCAAATTGTTTGATATCGCCAACAGTCTGCTCTTCTCCAAACGCCCATTGTACGATATTTCTCTGTGCACCTAATCCCGGTATATTTTCGTCGAGCTCATTTATGCCAATAACAGGTTTTACTTCATAGCCTTTGGCTTCTGCTACTTCTGTAAATTCACCATCACTCGCGTCCAAAAAGAAATTACCTGCATCTTTATAAACTGTATTCAAGGTTTCTTCAGATGGTTTAATATTTATAGTAAGATCAGCAAATTTGTACATTGTACTTTTGTCTGATAATTCTTCGACCTTAACAATATGATAGCCAAACTGGCTTTCTACAAGACCAACATAGCCCGGTTCATTGTTAAAAACCGCCTCGTTGAAACTTGGTACAAAAGTACCATAAGGATTCCATCCCAGATCACCACCTTTTTCTGCGCTGCCGGGATCACCTGAGAATTCTTTTGCTAAATCACCCAGTTTTGAAGGATTTGTTTCAACTAAGGCAAATAAGCTATCTGCTAATTTTTTTGAGGCTTCAGGGGTTTCTAGAGCTTTTGGTCCTCTGTTAGGAATAAGAATGTGGCTTGCCTTAACAGAGTCTGCCATCATTTTTGTATCGACCAGTTTAGTGGCTTTCCAGGCGTTATTGTCTTTAAATGGCCCAAAAACCTCTCCTACTTCTAAAGCCAGTAAATCATTTTTTCTGGCTGAAGGCAATTGATTTTCAAATCTGAAAGATGCTGAATACGGTTCATCAGAATTGATGTTGATAAATGTTTCAGCATTTTCAGTAGATTTAAATTCGTCTAATAATTCGGTGAGATTCTCTTCTGCTCTATCTTCATCTGCTTTCGATGCCTTATTTTCAAACAAAACATACTGTATGTCTCTTTGAGCTTTTTGCTCGAATTTTTCAGGGTTTTCTTTGATGTATGCGTTTATCTCGGCTGTGCTTACTTCGACTTCAGAAGCTTTGTCAAATGGTATTCGTACAACCTGAAAAGAAACATTATCTGTTTCCAGTTTATAATTTTGTTTAGCTTCAAGTTGAGTTGCACCGACACCTGCTTTGATAAGATTCAGGTAAATTTCTCTTCTTACCTGGTTGGCTACACTTTTTTCATATTGTTGCCATTGCTGGTATTGTTGTGGTTGGGTGGCCTTGATTGTTGCCAGATATTCAGTCATCACATCTTCATCAAAAAAGCCATCATCGTCAGAAAAATTAGGATTTCCTGCTAAGGTTTCTGCAAGTTTGTTTATAATCTGGTCGCGACCTACCTGTATGCCTAAGGTTTCAAACTCTTCTTCAAGTACCAGTTCCTGAACTTTATTATCCCAGACGGTTTTAACAGCCTGCATAGTGGTAGACCTTCCCTGGGTTTGTCGGATATAATTTTCAACATTTCGTGCAAACTCGGTTCTGTCTATCTCTTTGTCACCTACCTGACCAATTTTATCAACTGCCTTAGGCTGCGAAAAACTGCTGTTTGTGATCAAATCTGATAGTACAAATGCAAATAATGCCATTGCTATAATGATTATGAGCACTGCTGTCTTCTTCCGTATCGAATTTAAAATCGCCATGATTTAATTTTTAAAAAAATATAGTTTGCGAAAATAAGGTTTTTGTTGAAAATAAGGCCTATATCAACTTAATATTTGTTTAGAATATTAATCTGCATCTTCCAAAAAAGAGAGTTGAATCAATTCTATTTTTTTACTTGAGGCTTCAAGGATTCTTATCTTAAAATTATCTATGACGAAACTGGTATTTGCTTCCGGTATTTCTTCAGCATGATTCATGATATAACCGCCCAGTGTTTCATAGGATTCACTCCTCGGGATATTGATCTTATACTTTTCATTGAGATAATCCACTTCATGCCTGGCTGAAAATCTGTAAGTATTGTCTTCGAGCTCTTCTTCAATCAGTACTACAGGGTCATGTTCATCTTCGATCTCACCAAATAATTCTTCAACAATGTCTTCAACGGTCATCATTCCGCTGGTCCCTCCGTATTCGTCAATAACTACGGCAATACTTTTTTGTTTTTTTATCAGGTTATTCAAAACTTCTTTAACGTGTACTGTTTCCGGCACAAAAATGACACTTCTCAGAATATCAGATATGTGTTCCGGGTGTTTAAACATGTCAAAAGAATGTACATAACCCACTATATCATCATTCGATTCTTTATATATCAGGATTTTTGATAATCCGGTTTTGGTAAAGAGTTCGATGAGGTTTTTAGGGTGTTCTTCAATTTCTACAGCAATGATTTCATTTCTGGGAATCATAACTTCTCTGGCCTTAACATTTGAAAACTGAAGGGCATTTTGAAATATTTGTATTTCTGAGTCCACATCTTCATCCTCATCTGCTGAATCCATATGTTCGCTGATATAATGTCCCAGCTCGACCTTTGTAAAATTAAGCTGCACACTGTCACCTTTTACTTTAAAAAGCTTTTTCAGTACACTATCGGTAAGCCAAATGATGAAATCGGTAATGTACCAAAATATCACATAAAATATAATGGTTGGTATGGCCAGAATCCTGAATATTTTGTTAGCGTATACCTGAAAAAATACTTTTGGCAAAAACTCGGCAGTAACCAATATTAACAAGGTTGAAATAATGGTTTGAGTAAACAACCTTGCTTCGTGTGTAAAATAGTATATAATACCATGATCTTCGGGAAATCCGGATAGCCACGTCGTAAGCACATCTCCCATAAATAAACCATAGACAACCAGGGCGATATTGTTGCCTAAAAGCATTGTTGCAATAAATTTTGAAGGCTTTTCAGTAAGAATTCTTAAAATATTGGCTATGAGACTGTTCTGCTTTTTTTCGATCTCAATATGCAATTTATTAGAAGATACATACGCGATCTCCATACCAGAGAAAAATGCCGACAACAGCAATGAAATCCCAATAATAAGCCAATCTGTTTGCATTAGGATCTATTATTGTATTTGTTCCGGAAATGTCTTTTAAAAAAGAACATAAAAACGGCTACCAAACCTAAGAAGATGAATAAATACGCTCGCTGACTAGATTCATTCCACACCAGAAAAGCTTCTATAAAGAACAGAACTGCAAACACGAGATAGGCGTATTGAAAATATTTGAAGAATTTCAAATTTTGAATTTTAAATTACATAACAAAAGTAGTAGATTTTTTTGACTTAAGATTTAAGTCTTGATGCGATTTATGCATTATCAAATATGTAATTTATAACACTATTGTTCTTCTTCTATGATTTGAAGACCGGTATTTGACCTTGATTTGTACAAGCTAAACTCCTGGTTTGCATCAAAACCTGCACCATCGTTTACCGAGCCGTTAGATAATCGTATCCTGTAGTCCCTGTCTGTAAAAACCCATTGTCTTCCTGTATCCCAATAGAGTTGAGTTGTGGTAAGAACCAGACTATCTGAGGTGATGATCTTAACATTTTTTCTCATATCAACCAGACTAGACTGGTTGAAGACTATAGCAGAATCGGCATAAATTGTATTCTTGGTAGAATCGGGATTAAAAAAATCTACTTCAACACCGTCGGGGAATATCCTGTATCCCAGTTTTTCCTGAGAATAATCCAAAATCTTCGGACTTCTAAGATTTGCTTTAACCTTACCACTATCAGTAAAAAATAAATTCACGTCGGTTGTTACACCCTGAGGTACATCCACCTCCTGATTGAGCTTGTTGGCCTCACTGAAATTATTATCACAAGCAAAAAGCATCGCCACTATTAAAATTGCAGCAATGCTTTTTGACCTGTATTTATTAGATTTCATTTAACGCTTATATGCTTGGCACTTTTACGCTTCCACCAACCCAACAATTAAAGCTGATTGTTTTTCCTGCCATACCAGACTGGAAAATATCTGCCTTGGAAGGTGCACGCTGTTCGTAACTTGATGCTGCCTGATTGGCATTATCACTTATTGTTGCATCTACGCTAGCCGCACGCTTTGCATAGTTTGCAGCTTTCCAGTAAATAGCTCTTTTTTCAAAAGTAGTTCCTCCACAGTCGTTCGCACTCTTGGCGATCATGTCTGCAATTCTCAAATAAGCAATACCCAAAGATGGTTTATTTTCAAGTGCAAGGTTGTAATATTTTCTGGCAGATGAGAAAGACCCTCTCTTCTTATAGATTTCAGCAATAGTAAAATAATCCTTTGCTTTATCCAGTGGATTTTCTTCTAATTCTGCAGCATTATTGTAATATTCTAAAGCTTTATTTGTATTACCATTTTCTTCAGCTAATCTGCCAAGATAGAAAGCCGTTCTTGCAGATGGCTCAAGCTCGTGAAGAGATTCCACCAATTTGAAGAACAACGGATCACCTGTACAATCTTTTGCACTCATTCTGGAAGCGGCAACTCTTAACCAGTCTTTATCGTCTTTTTTCTCCTCATAATCCTTGTTGTACATTGGGATCAGATTATCACAATCTGCCTTCTGACCTAAAACGCCATTGATACCTTTTTTGATCTTGGCATAGTTTCTAAGGTAAATACCTGAATTCTTTAAAATTCTTGCTTCTCTGGACGATAATTTCTCACCATTCTCCTGCTTTACAACAAGTGGCTTGGCAAGCACAGCCTGCTCGTTTTCCATACGTTCAATCTGATTTATTACCTCATCGTATTTCACAAAAAGTTCGTTTATAGTCCTTTTTTCAGCATCAACCAGATTATCTAAAATCAAAAAGTAAACATACAGTCCAACCGGTGACTTAAAATTATCCGGATCCATATTCCAGGCGTCATCAAAATATTTAAATATTTCTTCTGCGCTTCCCATTTTATTCTCATACATGATCTTGCCAATGTCCGAGAATATTTTACCTTTTGGTGATTTCTCAGGAAAGTGCTCAAGCCTCAGGTTAAGGTTGTTTATAGCCATCTGAACGTACTCTTTCTTTTTTGTATCGTCTTCGGCCGTATCAATCAAATCTTCAAACATCTTATCTGCTCTCTGGTATAGTGCCACACTAACCTTTGGGCAATCCTTTATCAGTTTTTTGTAGCGTGGTAGTGCGTCCTCATATATCTCTGCTTTTGCACTATCATTAAATAAACTTAACTCTTTTGTACAATCATCATCCTGTGCAAAGACAGATGAAAATCCTAAGAAAGTCGCTACAAGTAAAACAAAAAATTTAGTTTTCATAGTCATTATATTTAGTTATACTTAGGTTTTTGAAACCATAAATCATTAAAAGAAAAACTTACAAACAAACTGAGGTAGTTTTCCTGTATTAAATTATTTTGAGTTGTTCCACGGGTCCAGAACTCAAAACCAGCATTGATATTGGTAAAATATCTACCCGCAGGTAAACCTAAACCAAAAGATATGCCAAACTCATTAATAGACTCTCCTCTAAAGTCTAATCCAGTTTCAGTATATCTTAATCCGGCTCTGTATGTTACTCTGTTAAAATAAGAACGTGGTGAATTGTATCTTGGTATAAAAAAACCGCCTAGCTTAAATTCCTGTCGGTCTACAAAACTGAGATCCTGATTGTTGTTAAAGTTTATAGAGCTAAAGTCCCCGGCGTCCTGCTGTGTATATTCCAAGCCAACGTACCATTTCCTGTCCTGACCTATGCCAATACCTGCATTTAATCTTTGTCCTAAATCAAGGTTTGCAGTTGTTGTGGAAGTTTCTACAGCACCCTGATCTACAATGATTTCACTGCCATCGTTTCCAAAAACGATCGTAGCCAATTGCCTGTCATTTTCTATATCCAGAGCGGTTTCAGGGGAAAATCCGGCAGATAGCCTCATTGTATATTTTTTGAGTAATTTGAATTGGTACTGTAAACCAAGGTCATAATTTAATCCATTGATATTACTCGAATTAATTTCCCTTGAAGATCTTTCAATCTCACTAATTGCCAGGATATTCTTGTTTTCAATATCACCAAAATTATATTTTGCTGTGATACCTAAACTCAGGTTTTTTATGATATCTATTCCACCTGAAAGATAAACAGTATTAAGACCGCCACGTCCATTTAAAGACCGGGCCACATCTCCCTCAAGAGATTGGATTTCAAATCCTACAGCAGATAACGGCTTAAGACCAAAACCTATACCAAATTTTTTAAAAGGTATCCCAATCGCTATATAGTCTACCGTTGAAAAGTTGACCTGATCTGTTTCATTCCCATTATCAAGCGTTAGTGCGTTTGCAGTGGCTCCTACACTAAAAGTTGTCAATTTTAATTTGGAGTATGCCGCAGGATTTTGCAGGTTAAGGTGAATACTGTCTGCAAAGGAACTTATGCCTCCCATTGATCGGTTTTCTGCTGTGCCTTTAAACGTTTCATTTCCGATTCCAAAAAAAGAATAAGGAGAAAAAGTGCCTTCCTGAGAAAAAAGGCTTAAAGGTAATAAGAGTAAGAATAAGGTTTTTTTAATCATTCAAAAGATATTCAAGAATCGCATGAAGTCCCAAGAGCTGAAAATTTGAATTGGCAAATATGCTATTTTTTAGTTTTGTTGACAAGAAATGTTGGTCTCCGCCTGTTAAAATAATTGTTAAATCTTTAAAATCAGATATATAACGTTCAATATTTTGATCTATTTCATAGACAACACCTTGAATGACACCATTTAGTATTGCATCTTTTGTATTTTTGCCTATTGGGGCAGTTTTAGGTTCTTCCAGAGAAATCTTTGGTAAACCTGCAGTAAAATGATTTAATGCCTTAAGTCTCATTTCTATTCCAGGAGAAATACTTCCACCTAAATAACGACCTTCTTCTGTAATAAAATCATAGGTTATACAGGTACCGGCATCTATAACGAGTACATTTTGCCTGGCGTATAAATGATTTGCAGCGGCCATCAGCGCTAATCGATCCAAACCCAGTGTTTCAGGGGTCTCGTAGGTGTTCTCAAATGGTAATCTGGTCTTGTGATCAAAAGCTATTGTATGGCAATTGTCTTTAAAAAAACTTATCAGCCTGTCGTCTGTTTTTCCTGAAGCCGAATAAATGAGATGATGGATATTATATTTTTCAAACAACGGCCTCAAAACATGGATCAGGTTATCCTGTAAGCCTTTCTTGTGCCATATGATCTGAGCATTTTTAAATAATGCCGCTTTTATATAGGTATTACCGATATCTACCGCTAAATTCATAGTTCACAAAAGTAATAAATGAATTTTTTGAATAATTGTTTTGGCAATACAATAATTGAATTTATATTTGCACTCCCAAAAAATAGTGCCTTAGCTTCCCGAAGTATCGTGAGTAGAGCAAAGGACTGAAAATTATAAAATTAAGTAAAAGCCATAATTGGGAAACTAAAACTGGTGCCTTAGCTCAGTTGGTAGAGCAAAGGACTGAAAATCCTTGTGTCCCTGGTTCGATTCCTGGAGGCACCACCTTTTAAAACCTCATCTATGTGATGAGGTTTTTTTGTTTTATTAATTATGTCCCTGGTTCCTCCGATGCTTCGGGAAGCTAAGGCACCACTTTTTAAAACATAATTGATTTAAAATCAAGATTTTTTGGTTTATTTTTTGAGAAAGGGTACAAATAAGGGTCGGAGCATATGTTGTGTTTCTACAAAAACCAAAATAATAATTCAATTTATACACAACTTTTTGGTTTAACCCATTTTCTCGTAAGAGTTTCGTTTAAACTGATGAACAATTAAGTGTAAAAATCAATTTTATTGGTTGTCATTTAACTTTTCACAAAATCATAAATGCTAAAAATCCAATTTGAAACATATTTGATAAAAATATCATTTATTTGCACTCATTAATCAAAAAGATATGTCAGATAAAATTATCCTTCAGAATATTCGCGTTTACGCCTACCACGGCTGCCTTAACGAAGAAACCAAAATAGGAAGTGATTATCGTGTAGATATGACCGTTGAAGCTTCTTTAAAAAAATCGGCTGAGACCGACAATCTTAAAGATACTGTGGATTATGTATCACTCAACAGAATAGTTAAAGAGGAAATGGCTATACCTGCGAAACTTCTGGAGCATGTGGTTGAAAGGATAAATCACAGAGTGGTTTCTGAACTTCAACTTGTTGAGAGCGTTGTCACAAAAGTTTCAAAACTCAATCCTCCAATTATTGGAGACGTTCAAGCGGTTTGTGTTGAAATGATGAAAAAGAGATCTTAAACTTTAAATTTCTTTACAACATATTCTGCGATTTGAACGGCATTTGTTGCTGCTCCTTTTCTGAGGTTGTCTGCTACGATCCACATATTTAAGCCATTCTCAACACTGAAGTCTCTTCTTATTCTTCCTATAAAAACTTCGTCTTTGCCTTCGGCATAAATAGGCATAGGATATGTATTCATTTGAGGATTATCCTGAACAATTATACCATCAAAGGCTTTGAGTTTTTGCTTTACATCCTCAACTTCAAATGCTTTTTCAAACTCGATGTTAACACTTTCAGAATGACCACCAACTACGGGAATTCTGACGGCAGTAGCAACAACATTTACGGCATCATCAGAAAGTATCTTTTTAGTTTCATTGGTCAGTTTCATTTCTTCTTTGGTGTAGTCATTTTCCAAAAACACATCACAATGTGGTAAAGCATTTTTGTGAATTGGATAAGGATAGGCTTGTTCACCTGATTGACTTAAGTATTCATTTTCAAGCTGTAAAACAGCTTTAACACCAGTTCCTGTTATAGATTGATAAGTAGAAACTACAACACGTTTAATATTGTAAGCGTCGTGTAAAGGTTTAAGCGCCACCACTAGCTGAATAGTAGAACAATTTGGATTTGCTATGATTTTGTCGTCTTTTGTGATTTGGTCCGCATTTATTTCCGGAACAACAAGCTTAATATCCTCATGCATTCTCCAGGCTGAAGAATTATCAATTACAGTAGTGCCATGTTCTGCAAATTTAGGTGCCCAATCCAATGAGGTCTGTCCTCCTGCTGAAAACAAGGCGATGTCCGGTTTCTTTTTAACTGCTTCAGCTAAGCCTATGACTTCAAAGGGCTTGCCTTTAAAAAATACTTTTTTGCCTACAGATTTTTCTGAAGCTACGGGATACAATTCATCAACAGGGAAATCCCTCTCCTCTAAAACCTTCAACATGATATTTCCAACCATTCCGGTAGCGCCTACTACTGCAACTTTCATAATTTATTTTTTTGCAAATGTAAACATCAAAATGATGAAGAAATGTTATCAAACACAAAAAATGATAAATAGTTTGAGATAACCGTAAAATTTGTTGTTCTTCGCGACGTTATTAAAAAACTTACTTAGGCACTTAAAGTTTAGGTGTAGAAATTATCTATCGTATGAAATACATTTTAAGTGTTTTTGTTCTTCTATATGCTGTTTTCTCCTTTTCTCAAAATTCATTTAAAATTTCAGGTGTTGTCAAAGACAGTATTTCACAAGCTTCTTTGATATCTTCTACTGTATATCTGGAACGTCTTAAGGATTCCTCCATGGTATCTTATTCAATAACAGACGGAAAAGGTTTTTTTGAAATAGAAGATTACACTAATGATTCTGTTTTGTCATTTAATGTGAGCTATACAGGAATGAAAACCTATTCAAGAAAACTGGATATCCGGACGTCGCCAATAGATCTTGGAACCATATATCTTAACCCTGCTGCAGACCAATTAGATGAAGTGACTATACAGACAGACCGCTCACCCATTGTTATTAAGAAAGATACGCTCGAATTTAACGCCTCCTCATTCAAAACCAGAGATGGCGCCAATTTAGAGGAACTTTTAGAGAAGTTACCAGGTCTTAAGGTTGATGCTGAGGGAAATATCACGGTCAATGGGAAACCTGTTCAACGCATTCTTGTTAACTGAAAGTCATTTTTTGGTGATGATCCCAGTATTGCAACAAAAAACTTACCTAAATCTATAATTGACAAAATTCAGGTTGTAGACACCAAAACGGATGCTCAGGAATTTACAGGTGAAGAAGGCGATCAGGAAAACAAGACCATCAATATCACCATAGACGAGGATAAAAACAGAGGATTTTTCTCCAGATTGACCTTAAGTGGTGGCACAGACGAAAGGTATGCCATGAGTGGATTTGCCAATTACTTTAAAGAAGATACCAGGGTAAGTGTTATTGCAGGCTCAAATAATATTAACAATCCGGGATTCAGCTTTGATGAAGTTTACTATATGATGGGAAATGTTTCATCGATTAGTCGTAGTTCTGATGGTGGCTTTGGTATAAACGGGATAAATTTTGGAGGTAACAGCGGCATCACCAAATCTGATAATATCGGTGTAAGTTATGCCGACGAATGGAATAAAAAACAGGAATTGGAGTCCAGCTATTTCTTTGGCAGAAATAAGACTATAAATGAAACATCAACAAGGAGAGAGAATATACTTCCGGACCGGACATTTTTTTCAAACTCAGACAATAGTTCCGTTAACAGATCTGATTCCCACAGGGCCAATGTGAACTACAGTATCCGACCGGATACCTTAACCAGAATTTCAATAAGACCCGGCTTGAATGTTTCCAGAGGAGAAAATCAAATTTTTCAGATTCTGAGTCATTGTCCGAAGATGGAAATCTTATCAATCAACTTTCAACTGAAAACCGGTCTGAATTTGAAAATACGAGCTTCAGCAATAATATTTCGGTATCAAGAAAACTGAAAGTTAAAGGTGCTTACGCATCCTTAAGATTTTCAAACAACAATAGTCGCTCTGAAAATTCCAGTTTTTTTAATTCGACACGTGAAGTATTTGGAAATAATGCCAATACTGAAATCCAAAATCAAAATATTGAAAGTAATAATGAAAGCGATCGCTACACTATTGGTGCCAGCTACAGAAACCAGCTTGCAGAAAACTTGTTTTATAATTTTGATTACGAATACAGTACAGAAAACCAAGCCTCTGAACGTAATGTTTTTGACTTTGATGAAAACAATGGAGAATTTAGTGACCTCAATGAAAATTTAAGTAACTCATTTGAGGTGAGATCTCAAAAGCATATTCCCAAAGCAGGTTTGAGGTATAGCAATGATACCTTATTCATGAGCTTTAGTGCCGGATTAAACAGAACTGAGTTGAAGACAGATAACCTCATACAGGACATAGGGCTGGAAAGCAATTTTAATGTTTTTGCCTATAACGGGTACTTTGCGTATAACTTTAAAAATAAATCCAGGATATCAGCATGGTTCAACAATTCTACACAAATTCCGGGTGTAAACCAGCTCCAACCTGTTCGCATACAGACAGACCCATTAAATATTGTGGAAGGTAATCCTAATCTTGATGCAGCGATAGTACGTCGGTTTAATCTGAATTACAACAAATACGATTACAAAACCCGAAGCGGTTTCGGACTCTATTCCAGTTATACCTACAATCAGGACCAGGTAGTTCCGGTAGTAACCACAGACGATGATCTGGTAAGAACAACCACCTATACCAGCCTGAGCGGCGGACAACAAGCCTACTTGAGCTTTTATCTGAATAAAAGTCTGAAAAAGACTAAAAATGAAAATGATAGGGAAGACTTTTCATTTGGCACCGATCTGAACATGTCTTACAGAAGGAATTTAGGATTTTCAAATGAGCAGCTATTTACCAGTAATATTTACAGTATTTCTCCTTCATTGAGTGTAACTTACGAGATCGAAGATCTTTTGGAGATCACGCCGGAATTTGGTCTTAGTTATAACCTTACAAATTATTCGCTACTCCAAAACCTGGACGAAGAGTTCGTTAATTATGATCTCGGACTTAACACCACGACTTACTGGCCTAAAAATTTGACCTGGGGTAACGATATCAGTTTTATAAGTCTTGGAAATGTGAGCGAAGATTTTGATTCTACTTCTCTGATGTGGAATATGAGCCTGGGTTACACTTTTGCCAAAGAAAAAGCCATTTTGAAAGTGACCGTTTACGACCTTCTTGATCAAAACATCAATATCAGAAGAACCACAGGAGATGATTTTATACAAGACACCAATCAGCTTATTTTGACCCAGTACTTTATGCTTGGATTTACTTATAAATTCAGCAAATTTGGTGGGAAGGATCCTAATAAAGGGAGAAATTTTTGATTAAACTTCAATATCCGGATACAAAAAGTTATTGTATGGAAATCGTGTCACGTGGATTTTTCGGACTTTTTTGTAAACTTTGTTGCGAAACTTGTCCATATTTTCTTTTTCTATAGCTGAAATAAAGATAGCATCATCACCAATTTTATTCATCCAGGTCTGCTTCCAGTCTTTCAGAGTAAAGTGTCTTTCTGTTCTTTCAGTGACCAAATCATCTTCGTCTAAAGCTTCGGCCTGGTATTGGTCTATTTTATTAAAAACCATCAGACAAGGTTTGTCCAAAGCTTCAATTTCATCAAGAATTTGATTGACTGATTCAATATGGTCCTGAAATTGAGGATGAGATATATCTACCACATGAAGTAATAAGTCTGCCTCACGCACCTCATCCAATGTTGATTTGAAAGACTCTACCAACTGCGTTGGCAGTTTTCTGATAAACCCAACCGTATCTGAAAGTAAAAAAGGCAAGTTGCCTATCACCACTTTTCTCACAGTGGTATCTAAAGTGGCAAAGAGTTTATTCTCAGCGAAAATATCACTTTTACTTATGACATTCATCAAGGTCGATTTACCAACATTGGTATAACCTACCAGCGCTACTCTTACCAAAGCACCTCTATTACCTCGCTGTACGGCCATTTGTTTGTCTATGGTTTTGAGTTTCTTTTTAAGCAAAGTAATCTTGTCACGAACTATTCTTCGGTCGGTTTCTATTTCAGTTTCACCCGGACCGCGCATGCCAATACCACCACGTTGTCGTTCTAAGTGCGTCCACAATCCTGCAAGTCTGGGCAAAAGATACTCGTACTGCGCCAATTCAACCTGTGTTCGGGCATAACTGGTTTGTGCCCGCTGGGCAAAAATATCCAGGATAAGATAAGTCCTGTCTACCACTTTACATTTTAATATTTTCTCAATATTTTTTTGCTGAGCTGGTGATAATTCGTCATCGAATACTGCTGTACCAACTTCATTGTCTTTTACAAATTGTCTGACTTCTTCAATTTTTCCTGAGCCTATAAATGTTTTAGGGTTAGGTTTATCCAGTTTTTGCTGAAAACGTTTTAATACTTCTCCACCGGCTGTATAAGTCAAAAATTCGAGTTCATCTAAATACTCTTTAGATTTTTCTTCATCCTGATATTGGTTCACTATACCAATGAGCACAGTAGTTTCGTAATCTGTTTTTTTGGGTTCTATCATATATGTTTATAACAATTTAAAGGTTTAGCAGAGATGCTTATTTTTAATTCTAATGCTAAAACCTCAATCAATTGAAAATCGTTTTTAGAGGGATTCTTAATTCCGGGAAAAGTTTGCCAACAACTTCCTTCTCACCTTCAGATTCATTAAACAAGCCTAAGGAATAGTACTTTTCGTTTTCAAGACAGAATATTTCAATGGTATGTGTTGCCGGATTAGCAATCCAGTATTCTTTGACCTTATTTTCTTCGTAAAGGTTGAACTTTTCGTTGTAGTCTTTTTTGGCAGTGCTGTCTGAAAGTATTTCGACAATGAGGTCAGGTGCGCCTAAACATCCCGCATCATCCAATTTATCAAGATCGCAAATCACGCAGATATCAGGTTGTACCACTGTATCTATTTCTTTATCAAACTGTCCTTTGTTTTTAATCAACCTTACATCAAATGGTGATGTGTATACTTCACAAGTACCTGATTCTAAATAATTAAAGAATTTATTGAAAATAGCTCCTTCTACTTTTTGGTGAATACGCCTTGGAGCCGGACTCATCTTATATAACCAGCCTTTTATCAATTCTACACGCTCACTGAACTGCCAGGTGAGATAGTCCGCATAGGTGTATTGCTTGGAAGGGTCTAAAGTTGATATGTCTGTTACTTTTTTCATTATACCTCAGATGCGGGTTTATACAAATATAGTGTTTTTAGTGTTTTAATAGAAAAGTAAAATGATGTCTTCAATTCAGGTTTTCAACAGAGAAATCTTACCGTATGAGTATTCAAACCTCATTTACAGGCTGAAAAGTGATAAAACTGTCAACTATTTACTCATTTGTCTTCTTTTCTTTCTCATACAAGTCAGCCACCTTTTGCAGTTCGGTGTACCAGTCTTCGCCAAATTTCCGTATCAAAGCATTTTTGGTGAACTTATATACAGGTGTTTGTAATACCTGGCCCAAGCTACATGCTGGTGAGCAAATGTCCCATCTGTGATAATTGATTGCTTTAAATTTTGATAATTTTTGAACACGGATAGGGTACAATTCACAGGATACCGGTTTTTTAAAGTGTGTTTTCCCTGCTCTGTAGGCTTTTTCAATCCCACAAAGTGCTACACCCTTGTCATCAAAAGTGACATAGGCACATTCTTTACCGTTCACCAGTGGTGTCTCTAAACCTTCAAAGTCTGAAACCACAAAAGTACCTTGCTCTTCAATAGCCTGTTGGCCTTCAGGGCGCAAAAATGGCTTTATCTTAGGGTATATCTTTTGCAGGATCTCTTTTTCATCCTCTTCAACAGGCGCTCCGGCTTCACCCGCAACACAACATTCGCCTTTACAGGCGGACAGATTGCAGGTAAAATCTTCATCAAAAATCTCCTCTGAAACAAGCGTATCTTTAATCTGAAACATTTTACAAAGGTACAAAAAGACTTTTTAGATGATGTATTTTTGAAAGCTATCCTCTGCGTTGCATTTTTTATGAGAAAACTATTGATAATTAGGTTGTTAAAAGATAACATATACTTAACGAATCTGAATTTTAAAACCTATTGTCAAACTGAAATTTAAAACTACTTTTGCCGGCCAAAATTTTCAAATAATGACTATAGATTTTAAAGAAATTCTTACCGCCGGAATGATCCTTTTTGCTGTGATTGATATTCTAGGCAGTATACCAATTATCGTTGATTTACGTAAAAAAGTCGGACACATACAGAGCGAAAAAGCGTCTATTGTGGCCACTATTCTGATGATCGTATTCTTGTTTGTCGGAGAGGAAATACTAAAACTGATTGGTATCGATGTCAATTCCTTCGCCGTAGCCGGGGCCTTTATCATTTTCTTTTTGGCTATAGAAATGATTCTCGGCATACAACTCTACAAAGATGACGCGCCAGAGACCGCTGCTATTGTACCATTGGCATTTCCTCTAATAGCTGGAGCCGGGACGATGACCACTTTATTGTCGCTTAAGTCTGAATTTGAAACCATCAATATCATTATTGCCATAGTCATAAATGTCATTATTGTTTACGCCGTGTTGAAATCTTCCAAAAAATTAGAGCGTATTTTTGGCAAACAAGGCATTAGCGTTTTAAGAAAAATATTTGGTGTCGTACTACTGGCGATAGCTGTAAAGCTTTTTGCTACTAACATTACGCATTTGCTTTAGAACTTATTCAATTTGAATAAAAGACACTCGTTGGCTCCGGAAATCTCGAGATTGGACGTTTTAACGAAAGAGAAATTCTAACTTCTATCTAAAGCTTCAAATAAAATTCCTTTACCAGTTTTTTATAAGCTTCGGTATAATCATGTCTTGCCTTTTCGATAATAAGCTCATCCGTTTTTAAAGGTTTCGATTGAAAATTGAATTGTATTAAACTTCTTTTGAAACCTGTATTCTCATGACCCTTGACCTGAGTTATTTTAAAAGGAAAAAGATGAAGATTTTCAGCCTTACTGATAAATTCCGTGTGATCTGAATATGGCATAATCGTTGAAAACTGACCGTTTTCAGACAAGAGCTTAGATACAGAATACAATAAATCTTCGTAGGTTAAAAGCTGATGCTGACGCGCTACTGTTCTTTTGTTTATAGATTCTTTGGTGTTTCTTTCAAAAAACGGCGGATTGCTTATGATCAAATCATATTTTAAATCTGGTTCATCTGCAAACTCTAAAATATCGCCATGATAGCAAAACAAGCGATCGTTCCATGCAGAATTTTCAAAATTCAACACACATTCTTCATAGGCTTCAGGATCGATCTCTATGGCATCTATTTGTTCTGCTGCGCTTCGCTGTGCCATGATTAAACTGATAAGACCAGTTCCTGCTCCGATGTCTAAAATGGTATAAGGCCTGAAATCCAGATCAGTCCACGCGCCTAACAACACCCCATCTGTACCCACCTTATGACCGGATTGTGAATGTTGGATGGAAAATTGTTTGAAGTGAAAGGGTTGCATTAATTATATTTGATTATAAAAGATTTTTTATTAACTTTGTATAATAGTGCTTTGGGCAACGTATTTTCAATTTTCTAATCTTATAGCGAAAATACCAAACCTAAAGCTTTTTTTATTTAAATCAATGAGAAAAAGTACAGCAATATTAGTTGATGGTGGATTTTTTCTAAAAAGATACCGCTCAATTCATAAGGTAAAAAAATTAGATCCAGTCAAAACTGCAAACGATTTATGGCAAATGTGTATAAGTCATCTTAATCAAAAAGGTGAAAATTACAGTTTGTACCGTATATTTTATTACGATTGTTTACCATATAATAAAAAACAACATAACCCAATAAACGGAAAATCAGTTGATTTTTCAAAAACTGAACAATTTGAATTTCAAAATTCTTTTTTTGAAGAATTAAAGAAAAAAAGAAAAGTTGCACTTCGTCTTGGAGTTTTGGAAGACAGAAAGAGATGGATAATTAAACCATCTAAAACAAAAGAGCTTTTATGTAAAAAAATTTCAATCGATGATCTAACAGAAGAAGATGTTCAGTTTGATTTCAATCAAAAAAGAGTTGATATTAAAATAGGTTTAGATATAGCATCAATAACACTAAAACAACAAGTTCAACAAATTATTCTAATTTCAGGAGATAGTGATTTTGTGCCAGCAGCAAAGCTTGCTCGGCGTGAAGGAATAGATTTTCTGTTAGACCCAATGTGGAATCCTATTAAACCTCATCTTTTTGAACACATAGATGGTTTGTCTTCTAAAATAAGAAAGCCTCAAAATTATAGATAACAGATACAATATTAACCAAAATATAAACCATACTCCCCTGCATCAATTCCATAAAACCCTTACTTTTACGGTAATGCTTTTCAGGGATGATCAACAAACGGCTTTTAATCAAAAACCTGCTTGCCCATAATGATGAGAACAGCTTTTACGACAAAAAGCTAAAACTCGACTTTGGCAGCAGAGAAGGCAAGGCCAAGTTCCTAAAGCATGTTTGCGCTATGAGCAATTCCAATCCGAATAACAATTCCTATCTGGTCATTGGTGTGAGGGACGAAGACAACGCCATAGTTGGTGTCGATTTTTTTGACGATTCAAAAATTCAGAATCTGGTCAATGCGTATTTAGAACACCCACCGATCATTACCTACGAAAACATTCCCTTTCCGCATTTACCTGCCGATAAGGTCGTAGGATTAATCACCATTAGGCCAAAAAAAGACAAGCGTATTTGTGCGCTGAGGCGAAATATCTGGAAATATTATGGTGGTTCAGTTTTTGTACGGGAAGGCAGCATCAGCAGACCAAAGGTTTTTGACATTGAAATAAAAGACACCAATTCTGAACTCGTTAAAGCCATTGAAAGCCACTCCCGAAACACCATTCAACTCACGCTGGACAGTGTATTTGAGTTTATGGAAAATGCCAGAGATTTCAATCCGAATTATAAAGTCTTTAAAGAATACTTTGTGCTTTGCTGGGCAGGAAAGACTCAAAAAGTCAACAAAAAGACCTATTACTCCAGAGTCAATATTGAGCTCATAAACGAACAGGTCAAATTGTTCTATTCCGATCAGGATGAAGTTGAAATTGAAATCAATGAAGACGAATTTAAAATTCTGGAATACATTCAACTCGGGTTACACGGCGAGTATTATTACTATCCTTTGGAAATTACGCGAATACGGTTTAAGGACAATATGAGTTATGATATAGACAATGAATTGGTATTTCAGCCACCACGTTTCAACCCTATCACCTTAAGGCATTATTTGAATTCTAACGATTATTTACTAAAAAAACTTATCAAAAAAGACCATCTGACCGAACAGGAAAAATTAGAGTTAAATTCCTTGGCTTACGTCTATCTCATTGGCTACCTTAATGGTTTTGATGAAGCCATTGAAAAATTAGATACAGCAAAACCCTATTTGAAAGCAGAAAGTAAAACGGCTTATCGAAAATACAAAGATGCCATGCGGGTCTTGAGAAAAATAAAATACAATTAAAATGAGCAGAACATTAGTCATAGGAGATATTCACGGCGGATTAAAAGCGCTGAAAGAAGTTTTAGATAAAGCAAAAGTAACTCAGGAAGATGTCCTGATCTTTCTAGGTGATTATGTTGATGGCTGGAGCGATAGCGCCAAAACCCTTGACTTTCTGATAGATCTCAAACAATCTCACAATTGTATCATCCTTAAAGGCAATCACGATGAACTTATTTTGAACTGGCTAAAAACCGGGAAGACAAATCCAAAATGGCTCGAACATGGTGGAAAAAGCACATTAGAAGCCTATAAAAACATCAAAAAGACCCATAAAAAACTACATGCCCATTTTATTGAAGATTTGCCTAATTATTATGTTGACGACCTGAATCGGCTTTATGTGCATGCCGGATTTGCCAATCTTCACGGACCGGATTATGAATTTTATGAAAACACGGTTTATTGGGACAGAACGCTATGGGAAATGGCTTTGGCAACAGACCCAAACCTGAGTAAAGATGACCCAAAATATCCTGTACGATTAAAATTATTTAAAGAGATCTACATCGGTCACACCCCAACAAGCCGTTTTGGTAAACACACCCCAATGCAAGCTCAAAATGTTTACAACATTGACACGGCTGCGGCATACAAAGGTCCTTTGACCATTTTTGATGTTGACTCAAAGGAATATTGGCAAAGCACACCGGTTCATGAATTGTATCCGGGGGAGAATGGGAGGAATTAGTTAATTTAGCCCTATGAAATACCTGATCATAATTATCAGCATTTTTTATTCTACAATTTTTAATGCCCAGAATAAGATAATTTATCTTGATGATGACCTGAATGAAATTAAGGCAAAGGCGTATGCTAAATCAAATGATAACAATTATTTTCTTGAGATTGAAGATAATGATACTTTATTTAAAATTAAGATCAAACACTTTAAAGCCGGAAAACTCTCAAAAACAGAACATTTAAATTTAAAAGAAGAACTTTCAAAATTGTCCGGACAAACTATTTCGGATAAAAGTAAAATCATAATTAACTATTACCACGGTAAGGACAAATGTAATTCTTCAGGCAATCCTAAATTGGCAGGCGAAAGATTTATTTCTTTTTCTGAAAAGGTCAATAATAAAAGAAATACTGTTCAGCTTTTTATGTACAAGTCCTCAGAAGATCTTTTAAAATATGGGCAAAAGATAAATTGGGTAGAAGATAAAAATAAAAAAGTATCAGAATTATTCTTTCCACTTGATTATCCTTGTGGAAGCGCAGTTATTATTTACAGAAGTGGAAGGTATAGATCCTTCAGAGGAGAATATGACTTGAATAGAATTTTAGAAAAAATATAGAAATTATATGATCTCCGCTGTGATACCGGCCTCAAGGATTTTGGAACATCGTGGTTTTAAATCCTTATACTCACCAGTCTTTACGCCACATTTGCCATTGTAGTGTATAATTAAGGTACACTGCTCTGCTTGGATGGGATTATGGTCGCAAGTATCAATGAGTGTATCAATCACGTGATCAAAAGTGTTGAAATCATCGTTATACACAATAATTTCATGTTCCTTAGAGACCTGCTCTTCCACTACTACATCTTCCTGGATTTTTTCTTTTGTACTCATCATGAGACAAATATAATAGATGATTTTTAATCTTTCACGTATTTAGCACAGACCCAATCATTTTTTAATTGGTGTTTAACATATTTCAAAC
This sequence comes from uncultured Psychroflexus sp., assembly GCA_913062845.1. GTDB lineage: Bacteria > Bacteroidota > Bacteroidia > Flavobacteriales > Flavobacteriaceae > Psychroflexus. Next base: position 30,288 of record CAJXVZ010000008.1, on the reverse strand, counting down.
CTTGTTCCTTACACAAGTCATTTATAAGTTCAAGGTCTACCTCATAAAATCCACTCAGTAAAAATATGGCATCGGGATTTGCGTGCTCAACATAATTTGGGATCTGATCGAGTAAAATATTTCGATTGATATTTGCCAGGATAATATCAAAGTATCCTTCAATCTGTTCGTAGCTTCCTTCTTTAACAGTGATTTTGTCGCAGTTATTTCGTTCCTGGTTTTCAAGTGTATTTATAAAACACAAATTGTCTACATCTATAGCCAGTATATGTTTTGCCCCTAATTTTTCAGATAATACAGCCAATACACCTGTACCGCATCCCATGTCCAAAACAGATTTATTTTTTAAATCTTCTTTCAGCAAGTGTTCCAGCATTAGATGTGTTGTACCATGATGACCCGTACCGAACGACATTTTTGGCTCAATGATCAACTCGTATTCTACCTTAACAGGTTCGTGAAAAGGAGCTCTTATGATACATTCCGGCGATATTTGTACAGGCTTAAAATTATCTTCCCAGGTTTGATTCCAATTGATGTCTTCAATATCGTGAATGCTGTATTCAACATCAAAATCAGGATTATTAAATATCTGACAAGAGTTTATTTGCTCCTCAGATATATCTTTAATTTTTATATAAGCTTTTAAATGGGCGGTTTCTTCAACAAAACTGTCAAACGGAAGCTCGCTCAATTGTGCAATCAGAATTTCAAATCCTTCTTTTTGTGGCTTCACTCTAAAACGAACTTCTGCGTATGTCATATTTTACTATTAGAATGCAGTTACAATACTTACAAAATCATCAGCTTTTAGGGAAGCTCCACCTATTAGACCGCCATCAACATCGGGCTTTGAAAATATTTCTTTGGCGTTATTAGGCTTGACACTTCCGCCATACAAAATTGAAGTATTTTCAGCAGTGTCTTCACCATATTTGTCTTTCAGTAAATCACGGATAAAGGCATGCATTTCCTGCGCTTGTTCCGGTGAAGCCGTTTCGCCCGTACCAATCGCCCAGACTGGTTCATAAGCTAAAACCACTTGTTTAAAGTCATCGGCTGTTAACTGAAATACAGATTCTTCCAATTGTGATTTAACTACGTCGAAGTGTTTTCCGGCTTTTCTGTCTTCCAGAACTTCACCAAAGCAAAACATAAGCTGTAAACCTGCTTTGACCACTTTAGAGGATTTTTGAGCTAATAAATCGTGACTTTCACCAAAAATAGAGCGACGTTCACTATGGCCGATAATCACGGTTTCTATGCCTACGCTCTGTAGCATTTCTACACTTACTTCACCCGTGAATGCACCGCTTTCTTCAAAATGCGCATTTTGAGCAGCCAATGAAATATTTGAATCTTTGATCATTTCCTGAACAGGATAAAGGTTTGGGAAAGTCGGTGCTATGATAACATTTGTATTGGTATTTGCGGGGACTTTCGCCAGTAAATCTTTGGTTAGTGCCTGAGACTCTTCTAAAGTCTTATTCATTTTCCAGTTTCCGGCTACAATGTTTTTTCTCATAATATGTTGTTTTTAAGTTGAATATCGTATTCTTGGGTCTAACCAAGCATAGATAATATCTACAAAGATATTGATTAAGATAAACATAAGCGCAATAATTAAGACTGCACCCATAATGACAGGTAAATCCAGCGTTTCCAAGGCATTTACAATCTCTTTTCCCAATCCGTTCCAGCCAAAAATATATTCCACAAAAACGGCGCCTGCCAGCATGGAGGCAAACCATCCCGATATGGCGGTGATAACTGGGTTTAAGGCGTTTTTCACTGCGTGCTTATAAATGATATTGAATTCTGACAAGCCTTTTGCCCGCGCCGTCCGAATGTAATCTTCCTGCAGTTGTTCAAGTAGCGCATTCCGCATGAGTTGGGATACCACAGCTAAGGGGCGTATGCCTAAAACTACCGCCGGAAGAATCAGGTTTTTTAGAATTAATTCTCTTTTTTCACCAAAATCGTCTAACTCATAGAGATTTCCTGTCATATTAAGTCCGGTGATGTCCTTTAAAACAAAAGCAAAGAACCATGCAAATAAAATAGCGCTGAAAAACGAAGGCACACTCATTCCTAAAGTGCTTAGGATTTGAATACTTTTATCTACAAACGTATCCTGATAAATTGCTGAAAAAATACCCAGAAGTATGCCAATGGCCAAAGCAATAGCAATAGCACTTACAGCAAGAATGGCCGTATTAGGAAGCGTCTCGGCAATAATAGAACCAACCGATCTGCCATTTTGCTGAAAAGATTCTCTGAGGTATGGTGTTTTTAGAACCGTTATGGTATTGCCAATTTCAAACAATTTAAAGGCATTGTACTTTCCAGAATCTAAAAAAGTATAGTGACTTTCTCGTGTACTGTGAAAGGATAACGGCGATAAGTCATTCAAATAATAAAGATACTGGGTTGAAACCGGTTGATCGAACCCATACTTTTGTTTCACCTGATTGATTTGTTCCTGTGACTGGTTTTGCCCCAGCATCATCTGCGCCGGATCGCCGGGCAAGACTGAAAACATAAAAAATATGACTGTAACTACTCCCAGAAGTGTGAGAATGGCGTAACCCAGTTTTTTAAGTCCTAGAATGATCAAATGAAACGTGATTTAATTTAAGCAAATTTAAGGAATAGAGACTTATTATAACTTGGAGATTGACAATAAAGTGATTTAGCCAACTCCGGTATTAGAATATCGAGCATGTAATAACATATGTTGAATACCGAAATATTGAAAGCCGCTTCATTATTCGGTATTCAGCGTTCCTTGTTCATTATTCAAAAGTAAATACATACTTGAAATGTATCCTTGAATCATTGACGGAAAGACCCAAAAGGTTAGCAAAACCTTTCGGGTCAGGAAATAAGTCTGATGCAATGGTAGAACTAATCCTATAACAAGGTCAACGTCAGATCAAGGGTCTCGTTACATCCCGACTTAATCGTCGGGACACTCGACCTGACAAGTGTATTACAAAACTTCAAATCTAATAGCCGGAATTAGAATATCGAACAAGGAATAACGAATGTTGAATGCCGAAATAATTAAAGACACTTCATTATTCGGTATTCAGCATTCCTTGTTCATTATTCAAAAGTAAATACAAACTTGAAATGTATCCAGAAAACATTGAAGGGAAGACCCCAAAAGGTTGGCAAAACCTTTCGGGTCAGGAAAAAAGTAAGATCGAATAATCCCGAATGCACTTCGGGAGTATCGAGATCAAGACCGCTGTCGTACTGCTTCAAAAGTCAATATAGCTGTAGAAACCGACAAATTCATAGAATCCAGGTCTCCCTGCATAGGAATGTTGATGGCCTGAATGTCTTTTCGCTTTCGCCAGATTTCTGCCAACCCATGAGCTTCTGAACCCATCACAAAAGCGGTGGGCTTGGTGTAATCATGTTTCAGATAGGAATTTGAATTTTGAAGCGTAGCAGCATACATCTGGATATGTTGATCTTGTAAAAACTCAATCACTTTCTCTGAGTTTGCCATGGCGATTTGATTCGTAAAGACTGCTCCTAAACTAGACCGGATAGTATTAGGATTGTACAGGTCAGTTATCGGATTGGCGATAATAACCGCATCCACAGATGAAGCATCTGCAGTACGTAAAATAGCACCAATATTTCCTGGTTTTTCGGGTGATTCTAATACTAAAATTAAAGGTGAATCGCTCTTAAATCTTAAGTCAGATAACGCATGTGACCGACTTTCAGCCAAGCCGATTATACCTTCTGTACCTGACCTGTAAGCCAGGTATTCGTAGACTACAGTGGATATTTTTATAATTTCGACATCTGAAGGAAGGTTCAATTCAGCATTGTATAATTCTTCAGAAATAAAAATTGTTTTGAATCGATACCTTGATTTCAGAGCCATTTCAATTTCCCGCACACCTTCAACAACAAAACAATTGTCTCTTATCCTCAATTTAGACTTAGACTGAAGTTGTTTTAAGTATTTAATTTGAGTGTTTTTGGGACTTGTTATGGTCATAAATGAATTGAGACAGAGTCTTAGTTTTGACTGGAATCGATGAAATAAATTTGATCTGTATCAATTTCTAAAAGAAATGAACTGTGGTTATTGAGCTTAATAATTAAATTCAAATGCTCTTCTAAAATTTTCATCAATTTTTGATTAGAAATATTACCAAGATTGATTTTAATAAGTTTCTTAGGTGTTTTGTTTATAAGGAATGTATTCTTAAAATCAATAACTTTTGTAAGGACTATATAATCATTACGATCAGCATAACTACAAATTTCAGAATCTTTAGTTTCTGATTTATTCAAAATTTGATTGACATGAATTGTATTGATGTTCTGATCATCTAAGAATTTACAAATTTTATAGGATATATGGACATCACATAAAATCGTCATCAGGCTACATCTTTTACCATCTGACCTGATAAAGATAACTTAGCAAAGTGTAAGCTTGCTAAAATATCTTCTTTTTCCAATTCTTTATGATCTTCAAGAATGTCCTCAACACTCATACCTGAACCTAGTAAATCCAAAATGACTTCCACAGGCCATCTCATACCTCTTATGCATGGTTTACCATGACAAATTTCAGGATCAATTGTAATTCTTTGTTTAAGATTCATCTTCAATTTTTATCAAAAATAAAAGAATTTTAATTTAAATATTCAGACTAAAAGAGCTTTTTATGAATTTAATACAGAATAAATAAAAAATATCATCATTTGTAACATGATAATAAAACTGAATAAAAAGTTAAAAGCCTTAAAATCTTATTAATTTTAAAATCATATAGATCTGAATAACAGTTATTTATATATTATTCCAATAATTAGACACACTCATGGCATCGTAATTGTTTAATCATAAACAGTACGTTATTAAAAGATTAACGAAACCTAAGAATTCAAAGCTAAGTTTAATTTGTTATTTTACAAATAAAAAAATTATGAAACCCATTTTATCACTATTGATTGTTTGCAGTCTGTGGAGTTGTCAATCTTCGGCTCAGGACGATCAAAAAAAACAGGAATTTGAAGTGACAAAAACAGAAGAAGAATGGAAAGCTGAATTGACGGCAATGGAATATGAAGTACTTAGAAAAGCTGCAACAGAAAGACCATTTACCAGCGATCTTTTAGACATAAAAGAACCCGGAGTTTTTGTTTGTGCTGCATGTGAAAACCCACTATACGAAACTAAACACAAGTTTGACAGTGGAACCGGCTGGCCAAGTTTTGACAGAGCTATTGAAGGTAGCCTCGCTTATTCTTCAGACCGAAAATTAGGTTATAAACGCGATGAATTATTGTGTGGTAAGTGTGGCGGACATCTGGGACATGTTTTTAATGATGGTCCAAGAGAAACCACGGGTAAAAGGCATTGCATTAATGGCGTAGCTCTGGATTTTATACCTAAATCTCAATAATCATAAATAAAGAGACCATGAACTGGAAAGAAAAATTAACTGCCGAAGAATACGATGTACTTAGAAATAAAGGCACGGAAAGACCTTTTTCGGGCAAATACAATATGCATTTCGAAAACGGCACCTATGTTTGCAAGGGCTGCGGTGCAGAATTATTTGACAGCAACACAAAATTTGACAGCGGTTGCGGCTGGCCGAGTTTCGATAAGGCAAAAGAGGGCGCCATTCGCTACGAACCAGACCACTCGCTTGGTATGAAACGCGTAGAAATTCTATGCAATAATTGTGACGGTCATTTGGGACACGTATTTGACGATGGCCCTACAGAAACAGGCCAACGCTATTGTGTGAATTCAGTAAGTTTAGATTTTAACCCCAAAAACCAATAAAGCCATGAAAAAAATATTTGTTTTATTATTAAGTGTAACGTTTTTAAGTTGCGAAGGACCACAAGGTCCTCCAGGACCTCCGGGATTTGACGGTGTAAATATTCTGGGTAATGTATTTGACGTGAGTGTTGATTTCACACCTGGTAATGGCTATTCCAATCTGATCACTTTTCCCAACAATTTAGAAGTTTTTGAAAGTGATGTTGTAATGGTATATCTACTTGAAGAACAAATTAGTGACCCATCAGGACCTATTGATGTCTGGACACCTCTTCCTGCGACATTTTTTGTAAGTGGTGGATCTCAGGTCGTTTATAATTTCAACCATACATTTTTAGATGTAAATTTATTTCTAGACGGAAATGTAAATCTGGATACTTTAGGACCAGGTTTTACTAACAATCAAATATTTAGAATCGCTGTTTTACCTGCTGATTTTGTTGAGCAATTTGACGTTAATATTGAGAATTATAATGAAGTACAAAGCGCACTAAAAGCTCAAAATCCAGAATTTGAAGTTCGAAGTTTTTAACTTTTAGAGTTACAATAAGTACTAAAAAGACGCCTTACCAGGGGTCTTTTTTTTGCTTTAAGATAAATCAGCTGTCGATATGTCATTTAAAAAGCAATTGATTAAGACATAATGTCATTGCTTGTTGAGTGGTACAGGAATTGAATTTTTGAAAGCAAATAAATAAGAAAGTTTAACCCAAAAAAATTAAATATTATGGAACTTATGAAAAGAACAAACGGAAATTGGTTGCCAAGTCTATTAGAAGACATCTTTGAAGACAACAATATTCAAAGACGGTTAACAACTATGAATTCTCTACCTGCTGTAAACATTGAAGAAAAAGAAGACAAATACAGCTTAGAGATGGCTGCTCCCGGTAAATCAAAGAAAGACTTCAATATCGAATTAGATAATGATTTACTTACCATATCTTCAGAAGTTAAAGAAGAAAATCAAACAGAAGATAAAGAAAGAAACTTCACAAGAAGAGAGTTTAGCTATGAAAGCTTCAAAAGAAGTTTCACTTTGCCTGAAACCATTGATACTTCAAAAATTAAAGCAACCTATAAAAACGGTGTTTTAACCTTAGATCTTCCGAAGCGTGAGGAAGCCAAAACGCAACCTAAGCGAATGATAGACATCAGCTAATCAATTGAGGAAATGAAACTGAACCCTTCAGCGAATGCCTGAGGGGTTTTTTATTTTAAAGACTTTGCACCTTTGATTACTTTGGCCTTGAGTTGTTCTTTATAGTCTACAACTTTTTGGTAGATATCTTCGTTGGTCGCCCCTAAGATCTGAGCTGCCAATATACCGGCATTTTTTGCACCATCCAAAGCTACTGTTGCCACCGGAACGCCACCAGGCATTTGCAGAATAGACAAGACAGAGTCCCAGCCATCAATTGAGTTTCTGGATTTTACAGGAACGCCTATCACAGGTAAGGCCGTAACAGATGCTATCATTCCCGGCAAATGTGCTGCACCACCGGCTCCGGCTATAATAACCCCTATATTCCTGTTTGCTGCGGATTTTCCATAGTTCATTAACTTATCCGGTGTGCGATGCGCTGAAACAATATCCACCTCAACGGGAATATCAAAAGATTTTAAAATATCTATAGCGTCTTGCATGACCGGAAGATCACTGGTGCTTCCCATAATTACGGCTACGGTTTTCATAATATTATTGATTTTTTAATGACGCTGAACTCATTCATGGATCAACGCTTAATCCCTTCTCTTTTGTGCTTTAAAACAGCAAAAATACCAATAAATATGATCAAAAAATAAGATCCTCTTGCGATATAATCACCGTATTTCACATAAAAGGTTGTTTTTGTCATTAGCGGTACCTCAGCCTTGAGCGAAGTTTTTGTATTGTAAACTGATCTGCTTAAAACCTGACCGAGCGGATCAATAAATCCTGAGATTCCTGTATTGGCACTCCGGGCGACGCTTCTTCTGGTCTCAATGGCACGCAATTTAGCATATGAAAAATGCTGCTTATGACCTTGTGTTTCGCCCCACCAGGCATCGTTTGTTATTATACCTAATAGCGTCGCCCCGTTTTGGACGTAACCCGTCACAAACTCACCATAAACCGATTCATAACAAATAATGGGAGCAACTTTTAAATTCTCATTGACTTCAAAAATACTTCGCTCGTCCTGAGTGGTTTTCATAGCAACAGTTCCTCCCATGTCAAGCATCACATCACCTAAAATTGGTCTTAGAAATGATTGGTAAGGAAAATTTTCAACCCCGACCACCAATTTAGATTTATGGTAAAATTCAACCGGCTGACCCGCTTTTGCAAAAAATGCAGAATTGAAATCATTGTAATAGAAACCCCTTTGATCGTAGTTAGTTTGTGCTTTTATCCGACTTGTATCCCTAACGATCTCTGCCATGGAAATACCATTAATCAGGCTTACCTGGGGATATTTAGCCAGTATTTTTCTCGTAAATTCACTGGCCTGACTCCGCTCAAACCTACTAAGTAAAGTACCATTGGCAAAAACTGTTTCAGGTGATAAAATCACCGCATCATTTATCGGTTTTTGTTGATCTATGAGTTCTTCCAGGTTAGCCGCAATTTGCTGATCTTTTGTAAAATATTTATCAGAATAAGGATCTATATTAGGTTGAAGTACAATAACTTCTGCGGTATCTTCAAAGTCTTTGTATTGTAACTTGATGATATAAGAGACTAAAATTGGAATACCTAGAAATAACATTAAACCAATACTGGTTGCAATTACCCTTAAACTCTTTTGTTGCCATTTGATAACAGCGCTAAAAATAAAAACATTAAGGATCCATACCCAAAGCGTACCGCCAAATGTTCCGGTATATTCATACCATTGTATCCAATTGATGTTTTCAGAAAAAACATTTCCTAAATTAAGCCACGGCCAGGAAAACTCCCAGTTTAGATGTAATTTTTCAAAGCCAATCCATAGAGCAATTAAAAACACTAGCGAATTTCGGTTAGAGGTTCTTCTGGCAATAAATTGATAAAACAAAAATACCAAGGCCATCAATGCCGAATTCACCAAAACGGCAAACCACATTCCAAATGCCGTAGAATAATACAACCAAAAAGTAGTGATGATATTAAATGTAAAAAAACTAATGTAAGCCCAACCAAAGCTTTTAAGCATCATGCGTTTTGGCGAATGGTCGCGAAGGTTTCGAAAAACGATAAGCAAAGGCACAAAACCTGTAAAAATAAGTCCTGCAAATCCGTAAGTTGGCCAGGACAAACTCAGCAATAAGCCGGATAAAACAGCAAGTCCTATTGGTTTAAAATTTGACATTATTGATGTTATGAAACACAAAAATATAAGGCTTCACTTAAAATACATTATATTTGGTTTTAAATTCTGAATTATTTCCTGCCAAAATCAGCCGGAATTTCACCCCAGACCTTTGTATCCCACTTCAAAATTTCAGTCTTGTAGGTATTTTGCTTTAACCATTCTTCAGCTCGTTTTATGAGTTCAAAAACTTCAGCATTTTTGGAGCTTTGCTTCAGGCTGGTCTTGGCATGTCTTTTCCTGACCCAACTCATAGCCGTTCTGGAATCTGAATATATAAGCTTGTTGCTTTTATGCTGTTTTAAAAAAGCCAAACCGTGAACTAAAGCTAAAAATTCACCTACATTGTTGGTGGACTGTTGAAAAGGACCTTTGTGAAACAGCACTTTACCGCTTTGTGTATCTACACCACGATATTCCATAATTCCGGGGTTTCCGCTGGAAGCAGCATCAACGCAGATCGAGTTTCGGTTTACAGCATTCGGGATTTCCGGTTTAATAAACTTGTGTTTTTTCAACTTTTGAAACTCGTAAAATCCCATATTGAAAGCATTTTCAGCCGTTGCGTGATTTGGAAAGGATTTATATTTAGCCTGAGAATAATTTTTAATCTGTAGTTTACATTCATCCCAGGTTTTGTATATCCCGGGATTATGTCCGTCCCAAACCACATAATATTTTTGCTTTTTAGCCATTTGGCATTTTCTTTAATTTACATTTCATCAATATAATTCTACAATTCAGCAAATTGTATTTTTAAAATCCATTCTATTCCTGGAAATTTGATTCAATAATAATAAATATTTTTAGCTATGGATAATTCAAATTCAAAAACTCCCGTAAATCTTAAAGCTTATCAAAAAGCAAAAGAAGATGTAAAAGAATTAAAATCATTTTACAACAGCCTGATCATCTATGTTTTTGTGAACCTGGGAATATTTTATATTTGGTATGAATATTCTGGAACCGAATTTCAATGGTTTTGGTTTCCGCTCATCGGATGGGGACTTGGTGTCGCCGTAAAAGCGCTTTATGTCTTTGATGTCAATATCATTTACGGGAAAAAGTGGGAACAGCAAAAAATTGAAAAACTGATGATGGAAGAAAATCATTTAAATCCAACAGAAGAAGAAAGTCATCAGTCTTACCTGAATGCCAAAAAGAAAGTAGATAGCATCAAAGGTTTTCACAGTCATTTTGCTGCTTATTTATTGATAAATGCATTTATTGTGTCTACTATTGTGTGGAATACAAATGTAGATTTATTCAGTTTTAGTGCACTTTCTACCCCGTTATTTTGGGGAACTGGGCTAATTGCGCATGCTATAGGTGTATTTGGTGAAGACCTGTTTTTGGGTAAAAAATGGGAGGAGAAAAAGATCAAAGAAATAATGAGATCTGAAGGCTAGTGTAGTTTTTAACAGAATTCAATTAACTTTGAAAAAATACCCACATGAAATCTATCACTATCATCATAAGTCTGCTGCTTAGCTTACAACTGTTTGCTCAGGAAAGCTTTATCATAAAAAATGTAAAAGTTTTTGACGGCAACAACATTATAACAAAAACCGATGTAAAAATAGAGGGACGTTTCATCACTGAAATTGGTCAGGGTTTGCACGAAGACGAGACCCTAGATGTCATAGACGGTGCAGGCAAAACCCTTATACCGGGATTATCAAATGCGCATGTGCATGCATGGGCTCCTGCATCTCTAAATCAGGCCGTGAAGGCTGGTGTTGTAAATGTTATGGACATGCATGGTCTGGAAAATTTTCAGCATAGCATGAGAATGCTCAAAGACTCTACCAATTACGCGAGATATTATGTAGCCGGATTTGCGGCAACAGCGCCTGGCGGACATGGTACGCAGTTTGGTTTTGCAGTACCTACTCTTGAAAAACCTGAGGACGCCAAAAAATTTGTTGCTGAACGAAAAGCCTCCAATGTAGACTACATTAAAATCATAGTTGAACCTTATCGGGAAACACTTTCTCAGGAAACAGTTGCAGCTATAATTGAAGAAAGCCATAAGGCAAATCTCAAAGCTGTGGTGCATATCAGCAGACTTAAAGATGCCATTCAGGTTTTGGAGAATAATGCAGATGCATTGGTACATATCTGGTGGGATGAATTAATTCCCCTTCAAAAACTTAATCAACTTTCAGATAACAAAACGTTTTTTATCATACCAACCTTATTGACTACACTTAAAGCCTTTGAAGCTATGGGCGATAAAAGTGAAGATTTCCTGTCAAAAGCAGAGTTATTGACCGAAATAAAAAAGCTACACGATGCTAAAATCCCGATTCTCGCAGGAACTGATCCTCCAAATCTTAATATAAATTACGGTACCGATTTATACGAAGAACTGTTTCTATTCAAAGAAGCTGGCATGTCTGAAATTGAAATTCTAAAAACAGCTACAAGCAATGTTGCACTTGCCTTTAATTTGGATAAAATGGGGTACATTAAGCCGGGATACCTGGCCGATTTACTTTTAATTGATGGAGATCCATCTCAGGATATTCATGACATCAAGAAGATTGAAATGATCTGGAAAGCCGGAAAATTAGTAAAACGCTAAAATTTTATAAGCAACCCGGAACTAACTTCTTGTTTTTTGAAGAACACCGTGGATGACTTCAGGAAAGTGCTGCATTTCCAAATCGTGAATTTTTGCGGCTACATCTTCGGCCGTATCTGTTTTTAATACCTGACATTTAGCCTGAAAAATAATTGCACCTTCATCATAATGTTCATTAACGTAGTGTATACTTATCCCAGATTCGGGTTCACAGTTCTCAACAACGGCGCGATGCACATGCATCCCATACATCCCTTTACCACCGTACTTTGGAAGCAAAGCAGGATGGATATTTAAAATCCTGTTCGGATATGTGTTTATGATTTTATCAGGAATCTTAAGCAAAAACCCCGCTAATACTATAAAATCTGTTGAATAATACCTTAGCTTATCGAGAACAGTATCTTTTTCTGCAAGCTCTTTTTTATTGAATACAAAAACTTCGATACCTTCTTTTTTGGATTTGGCGATAACTTTTGCGTCTTTGTTGTTACAGAAGACTGCTGAAACATTGATTTCAGGTATAGACTTGAAATAATTGATTATGTTCAAAACGTTGGAACCATTACCCGACGCAAACAAAACAAGAGATACAGGGGAATTATTTTTCACTTTTAGGAATATATTTTTTTTTGTATTTTGCAATTTATAAATATGTAATCAATCCACTATATCATAAGTTAGTTTTTACATTTTTGAAATTAAAATTTGAAATACGGCAAAGTTTCTTATTTTTGCCCTCAATAAACTTTAAAACAAATTAATTATGTCAGACATTGCATCAAGAGTAAAAGCCATTATCGTTGACAAACTAGGCGTAGACGAGAATGAAGTTGTAAACGAGGCAAGTTTCACAAACGATTTAGGTGCCGACTCATTAGACACCGTAGAATTAATCATGGAATTTGAAAAAGAATTTGATATTCAGATCCCAGACGACCAGGCAGAAAACATTTCTACAGTTGGTCAGGCGATTTCTTACATAGAAGACGCAAAATAAATATAAATTCATGGAATTAAAGCGCGTTGTTGTAACAGGCTTGGGAGCACTTACGCCAATTGGAAATAACATCCGGGAATATTGGGAAGGTTTGTCCACTGGCAAGAGTGGCTCTGCTCCTATCACATACTACGATACCGAGAAATTCAAAACCAAATTTGCATGTGAATTAAAAAATTTCAATGCAGAAGACTATTTTGACAGAAAGGAGGTTCGCAGGTTGGATAGATTTGCACAATACGCTATGGTTGCCTCTGATGAGGCTATATCAGATTCCAAAATTGATTTAGAAACTGTTGACAAATACCGTGTTGGTGTTATTTGGGGTGCAGGAATTGGTGGTTTGGAAACTTTTCAGAATGAGGTCATCAATTACGCCAAAGGCGATGGAACACCTCGATTCAATCCGTTTTTTATTCCAAAAATGATTGCAGACATAGCTCCAGGTAACATCTCCATTAAGCACGGCTTTATGGGGCCAAATTACACAACGGTTTCAGCATGTGCTTCATCGGCAAATGCCATAATTGACGCTCTCAACTATATCAGAATGGGTTACAGTGATATCATTGTAACCGGTGGCAGTGAAGCTGCTGTAACAGAAGCCGGTATGGGCGGTTTTAATGCTATGCATGCCTTATCTACCAGAAATGATAGTCCGGAGACAGCATCTAGACCCTTTGATGCTACACGTGATGGATTTGTTTTGGGAGAAGGTGCAGGTGCGCTTATTCTTGAGGAATACGAACATGCAAAAGCAAGAGGTGCAAAAATTTACGCCGAGGTTATTGGCGGAGGTTTATCATCTGATGCCTATCACATGACTGCTCCTCATCCGGATGGCAAAGGTGTGGTTGCAGTTATGAACAATTGCCTTAGAAATGCAGGCCTTAACCCGGAAGATGTAGATGCCATTAATACACATGGTACTTCTACTCCGCTTGGTGATGTTGCAGAGCTAAAAGCCATAAAAGAGGTTTTCGGGGATCATGCCAAAAATATCAATATTAACTCAACTAAGTCTATGACAGGTCACCTTTTAGGTGCCGCCGGTGCTATTGAAGCTATCGCTTCAATTTTAGCATTGGAACACAGCCTTGTACCACCAACCATAAATCATGAGACATTTGATGAAAATATTGATCCGGAATTAAATCTAACGCTCAACAAGGCACAAAAAAGAAAAGTGAATATTGCAATGAGCAACACTTTTGGTTTTGGAGGTCATAATGCATGCGTTGTTTTTAAATCTGTGGACGCCTAATACTATATATATTTCATGAAATTTATTGAAGATATTTTTAGCTCCCGTTCCAAAAAGGACGGGAGTTTTTTATATAATTTGTATGAGGTATTGGGGTTTAAGGTTAAAAATGTTAGCCTTTACAAAAGTGTTTTCACGCATAGGTCAATGAACCTGAAAGATAAATTTGGTAATGATATCAATTATGAAAGGTTAGAATTTTTAGGTGATGCCTTGTTAGACTCTATCATTTCTACTCACCTGTTTAAACAATCACCACAAGGCGACGAAGGCTACCTCACTAAGATGAGAGCCAAAGCTGTAAGCCGCAATAACCTGAATAAGATCGGTAAATCTTTCAAATTACTTGAATTCTTAGAGTCTCAGGTAAAAAAAGAGCATTTTAGCGATAACATTTATGGAAACCTTTTGGAGGCTCTTATTGCCGCCATATATATTGATCAAGGCTACAAAAAATGCGAAAAGTTTGTAGCCGAAAAAATTATTATTCCGTTTATTGATATAGAAGAACTTGAAAATAAAGTTATTAGCTACAAAAGCTACATGATTGAATGGTGCCAAAAAAACAAATTCAATTACGATATAAAGGAATGTATTGATACAGGCCTGAAAGAAAACGGGCAAAAATATTTTGCCATGTCTTTTGTCTTAAATGGACAAATCATGGCCAAAGCAAGAGAAACTTCAAAGAAAAAAGCAGAAGAAAAGGTGTGCAGAAGAGCCTATTACGCACTTCAGGACAAAATCATTGATTGATATCTCCAAAGGGCAAAAAAAGCATAACTTACTGCTTGTCAATATTTAAAAATTTTTTGTTTTAATAAATTAACGTGTTCATAATACCTTAATCATTTACAATACTTAATTTTACGCGATGAGAAAACTACTCCTTGATAGTATTGAAGATGTTGAATATAAACTTATCGGCATAAGTGCCTCTATAGAACCCTACAAGATTGTTTTTTTAATAAACAATAATTTGAAGACTAAATTTAAAAGAGATAAAAAAGACATCGAACTTATTTATAAAGGCTTTAATATCAACTTTTCACTTTTTTCTTTTACTGACGCTAAAACTGCTTGTAAAATATATTTCATTCAGAATAAATCTAAGTATATTGACCAAAATTCTAAATTTGCAAATTCACTTTTTGATTTTGAGACGCAACAAATTGATAAACATTTGATTAATTCGCATAGACAATGTGATTATTTTATAAAGATCGAAGACGAATATGACAGATTTAAGATAAAAAAAATGTTACATGACTTAAATGACATACCTCAAATTATAAGTGCCTACGAAATTAATAATAGCGATATAAAAAATCCAAAAAACTTAATTTTCGATTAAATAATTTTACAAAAATTACTATGAAATCAAACAAAAAAACCAAAATTATCGCCACTCTTGGACCGGCTACCTCAAGCAAAGAAGTTTTGAGAGATATGCTAAAGGAAGGCGTTAATATTTTTAGAATCAATTTTTCCCATGCCAATTATGAAGATGTAGAACAAAGAGTAAAAATGATTCGTGAACTCAATAAAGAATTGGGCCTCAATGCCGGAATCTTAGGTGACCTTCAAGGACCTAAGTTGCGTGTTGGTGTTATGCAGGATGGCGTTGTCGTGAACGCTGGAGACAAAATAAAATTTAAAACCGGAGAAAAATTTGAAGGCAATGCTGAAGAGGTCTATATGAACTACGAGGCTTTTCCTCGAGATGTGAAAGCTGGCGAACGTATTCTATTGGATGATGGAAAGTTGATTTTTGAGGTTGTGTCCACCAACAAAAAAGATACTGTAGAAGCCAATGTTATTCAAGGTGGAGCCTTAAAATCAAAGAAAGGGGTCAACCTTCCTAATACAAAAATTTCTTTGCCTGCGCTTACAGAAAAAGATGTTGAAGATGCAAAATTTGCCTGCAAACTCGAAGTGGACTGGATTGCACTTTCTTTTGTGAGATACGCAAGCGATCTTAAAGAATTACAACAACTCATCAAAGAAAATTGTAGCCATAAAATACCAATTGTAGCCAAAATTGAAAAGCCCGAAGGCGTTAAAAATATCGATAAGATTGCCGCTTATTGTGATGGTCTTATGGTCGCACGAGGTGACCTTGGTGTTGAAATCCCTGCACAGGAAGTCCCTTTGATCCAAAAGCAATTGGTCTTAAAGGCAAAACTAGCCAGAATTCCGGTCATAATTGCCACGCAAATGATGGAAACCATGATAGATAGCCTAACCCCTACAAGAGCAGAAGTCAATGATGTGGCAAACTCAGTTATGGATGGGGCTGATGCAGTTATGCTTAGCGGCGAAACTTCAGTTGGAAAATACCCTGTACAAGTTATTCAGAAAATGTGCCAGGTCATAAAAAGCGTAGAAAACTCTGAACTTATTAAAGTCCCTCATAATCCACCAACTATAAAGACAAAACGGTACATTACAAAATCGGTATGCTATCACGCCGCAAGAATGGCCAATGAAATAGATGCCACGGCAATTTGTACATTAACAAATAGTGGTTATACGGCATTTCAGATTTCTGCATGGAGACCGGAAGCACATATTTTAGCTTTTACATCAAATAAAGTAATTCTTACTCAGTTGAGTTTACTTTGGGGCGTGAATGCCTTTTATTACGACAAATTTGAAAGTACAGATGTTACCATAGAAGATGTTAATGAAATTGCCCATAAAAGTAAATATGTTGAAAAGGGAGACTTCCTTATCAACCTGGCAGCCATGCCAATTGATGACAAAGGAATGGTTAATACCCTAAGAGTTTCTGAAATTAAGTAATATTGAAGTATAGTCAAAAACACAAAATTGTAATTGGGCGTAAAGATATCGCCGACTTTCCGGATATTGGGTTTAATCAGGTTGAAGTGAAAGTTGACACCGGCGCGTACACTTCATCTATACATTGTGGCTTTATCAAAGTAAAAGACGATGGATTGTTATATTGCAGTTTTTTAGATGATAAACATCCTGAATACAGTGATGATATCCATGTTTTTAAAAACTTCAAAACAATTCGGGTTAAAAGCAGTAATGGAATTGCGCAGAACAGGTATGAAATAAAATCAGCAATAAGATTGTTTGGAAAAAGCTATAGCATTTCGTTGTCACTCAGTGACAGGAAAGACATGAAGTTTCCTGTACTTTTAGGCCGTAAATTTTTAAATCCCAAATTTGTTGTGGATCCCTCATTAACGGATTTATCACATAAAAATGAAATCTATGAATATCAAAATATTATCAAGAAATCCTAAATTATACTCTACCAGAAGACTTGTTGAAGCTGCCGAAAAGCGAAAACACAATGTTCAGGTCATAGATCCGTTGAAATGTGATTTGGTAATTGAGAAACGTAACCCCAATGTTTACTACAAAGGCAAATATATCGAAGATACAGATGCCATAATACCAAGAATAGGCGCTTCTGTAACCTTTTACGGCACTGCTGTAGTCAGACAATTTGAAATGATGGGTGCTTTCAGTACCATAGATTCTGAAGCACTGGTAAGAAGTCGGGACAAACTAAGAAGTATGCAGGTGCTGACACGCGCCAGAATAGGCTTACCAAAAACTGTTTTTACTAATTATTCCAGAGATGTCGAAGGTGTGATCCAACAGGTTGGCGGAACACCTTTGGTCATTAAACTTCTGGAAGGTACTCAGGGTTTGGGTGTAGTCCTGGCTGAAACCAAAACTGCGGCAAAATCAGTAATTGAAGCCTTTAACGGACTGCAGGCGAGGGTAATTGTTCAGGAGTTCATAAAGGAAGCCAAAGGTGCTGATATCCGTGTATTTGTAATAGACGGCCACGTTGTTGGTGCTATGAAGCGTCAAAGCAAAGAAGGTGAATTCAGGTCTAATCTCCATCAGGGTGGTTCGGCAGAGGTTATAGAACTTACGGATGAGGAAGAAATTGCAGCCATAAAAGCAGCTAAGGCCATGAGGCTTGGTGTTGCCGGTGTTGACATGTTACAAAGTGATCGCGGTCCGTTGATTCTGGAAGTAAATTCATCACCGGGTCTGGAAGGCATAGAAAAAGCTACCGGTAAGGACATCGCCCGAAAAATCGTACAATACATCGAAAAGAATGTCTGATAAGCCATTTATAGATGATAAAAATGTCTTGCGTATTCTGGATGAAGAGGTGTTCCCAGGGCAACACAAAAGGTTAAATCTTCATACAGCCAAACTCTTTACCACATCTGCTGTTGAAGTTCCTGTAATCATTGAACGGTCAAAAAAACCCGGACCAGTTGTCCTTATCACAGCAGGAATTCACGGTGATGAAATAAACGGCGTAGAAATCGTTCGCCAGTTCCTGGCCAGAAAGATGAACAGACCGCTTAAAGGAACTATCATCTGCATTCCCGTACTCAATGTCTTTGGATTTCTTAATATGCAGAGAGAGTTTCCGGACGGCAGAGACTTAAACAGAATATTTCCCGGCACTAAAAAAGGACCATTAGCCAGCAGGTTTGCTTATCAACTCACCAATGAAATTCTACCGGCTGTAGATTATGTTATAGATTTTCATACCGGCGGCGCCAAGAGGTTTAACGCGGCACAGACACGTATTGTGAAAGGTGATGACCAACTTAAAAACCTTGCCGAAGTCTTTAATGCGCCATTTACAGTCTTTTCTTCAAACCTGAAAAGTTCATTCAGAACAACCTGTAAAAATCTTAATATACCGATATTATTATATGAAGGAGGCAAATCTTCAGATAACGATCCTGGGATAACCAAACACGGGCTTGATGGATTAAGACGTGTATTGAAACACCTGGGCATGCTAAAAGCAGAATTTGATCCTCCAAAAGCGGTGAAGTCTACAGTTTTTATTGAGAAAACCAAATGGCTACGCGCCAAATACAGTGGACTTTTACATTTAAAAGTTGAAATTGGCCAATGGGTTGAAAAAAAAGAAGTTCTAGCCGTAATCACAGACCCTTACGGCAGTTTTAAGCACGTCATGAAATCCAGAAGTGCCGGCCACATCATTAACGTCAACCAATCACCAATGGTATATCAGGGCGACGCCCTGTTTCATATTTCAACAGATGATGACTAAGGAAGATATCAGGACAATTTATAAACAAAAACGCCAAAAGCTAAATGATCTTCAAATCGAAGAAAAAAGCATCGCTATAGCCAATCAGTGTCTTAATTTACCCATTTGGGATAAAACTTATTTTCATTTATTTCTAAGTATAAAACATCAAAAAGAGGTTGACACAGACCTTTTGCTACATGTGCTTCAGGGCAAGGACAAACAGGTCATCATCAGTAAAAGTGATTTTAAATCACATAGTTTAAGTCACTTTCTACTCACCGATTCTACACCACTAAAAGAAAATAAATTTGGTATTCCTGAACCACAGGATGGACTAGAAGTTAATGTAACCAAGATTGATGTGGTGTTTGTGCCTTTACTTGCTTTTGATAATAACGGACATCGAATTGGATACGGGCAAGGCTTTTATGATCGGTTTCTTAATCAATGTAAATCGACAGTCTTGAAAGTTGGTCTTTCATTTTTTGAAGCTTTAAGAGAAGATCTGGAAATAGACCAACATGATATTGCTTTGGATTATGTAATTACGCCTAACAATATTTATAATTTTTAGTTCTGATTAGAGCAATTTCTCTGTTTTTTTAAAACTGAACCAAAACCAAGTAAATTTTTGAAATATGATAATAATCATAAAATGATTAATTTTTAATTTTCTATTTTTTTTAATCAAACTATACGGCATACATTTAACAAATAATTTAAAAATACTTGTTTAATCTAGCCCAAACAGCAATGAAAACACCTTTACAACTAACATCTTACATCTTACATCTTACAAAATTAAAAGTTTTAGTTCTTTTCATCTTATGTTCGACTTCCATTTTTGCTCAGGATGATATTTGCGGAACGGATATGACAAGTGTTCAAAGTTTCTCAAATTCTAACAACAGTAATATTTATTCTTTTTCTACAGATCCGGCTTATTTGACAACATTTCCACAACGTAATATAAATATAGCCATGTGGGGCATTGAAAAAACTGATGGGACTCAATCTCTTTCCCAAGCAGATGCTATTGATTTAATAGATACTTTGAATAATGAGTTTAATTCTTTTAATATTTGTTTTAATTTGGTTCATTTTAGTTATTTTATATCAGATCAACATTATGATTCGCCAGGATGGAGTATTACAACTTTGTTAAACAATCCAGAAGCAGTACAATACAATGGCACGGCTATGAGAGTATTACTTCCTTACAATTATCCAGCGCGAGGGCAAGCTGATACTATTGATAAACTCGTTGTAAAGGTTGATCAAGAAAATGTAAATGGTATTTTTATACATGAAATAGGTCACAATTTTGGTTTGAGACATACCCATGACGGTTGTGAAAATGTAACCAGAAACCCTAATGATCCCTTATTTAATGCGACAACAGCAGGCGATTATGTTGTGGATACCCAAGCTTCCCCGAGTTTTTATACCTATTGGAATGAAATGTCTGATTGCGAAACATATATTGGAAATATAATTAACCCTTGCGATGGTGTGCCTTATAATATTACAGTCAATGAGCTCTCAAATTATATGGCTTATACAAGGCATCATTGCCGTACATTATTTACAACAGGTCAAAAAATCAGAATGCATGAAAATATAGTCAATAGAGCAGATAATCTTTTTAGCAACATTTTAGATAACATATATTACGATTTATACCATTCAAATTCTAGTTTAGATGAAGGGATTGAGCCGGACAACCAAACCGGAGTCATTTGGGAAAGCCCTGATATTTGGGTCAGGAATCAGCCCGATGGCTTAACAAACCAAGTACATCAAGATTTAGAATACGTAAATGATCAAACACCGGTGTATGTTTACGTCAGGGTAAAAAATAAGAGCTGTAACCCTTCTGCTGTAAATGATACCTTAAGACTTTATTGGGCAAAAGGTGGCATTGGTGAACAAACTTGGGATGATTTATGGACAGGGGATTTAAACACACCAAATTCGTTAGAAATAGGGAATGAAGTTGGAAGTCAAGCTATACCTGTTTTACAAAAAGATGAAGAAGCCATTTTAGAATTTGCCTGGCAACCAAGAAATCCCGAAGAATATGAGAATGCAGGTTTTACCAATAAACCATGGATGTTTTGTTTCCTGAGTCGTATAGAATCAACTACCGATACCATGACCTTTACAGAAGTGCCTAATCCTGCTGTAAATACCAGAAATAATAACAACATAGTTTACAAAAACACTACAACTGTAAACATTAGTGGTAATGCTGAGATTGGAAGCATCTCAGCCGGTAACTACAACGAATTACAGGCTATCACGAGTGATATAAATTTCTTTACCGATCAATACAACCAAATCTGGAATGAAGCAGAAATAAGGGTAAGATTAAGCGAAAACTTATGGGATGCGTGGCAGGATAGTGGTGCACAATCTACAAATGTAAGAATATCTAATGCTTCTGAAAGAGAAATTTATATCGGCGGGAATGATTCATCCTTAGATAATATAAGCTTCGCAGCCGGCGAATGGGGTATTATAACACCAAGAGTCAATTTTTTAATTCAGCAGGTCACCGGTAAAATTTATACTTTACATATCAGTCAAACTGAATCAAGTACAGACGAACTTTTAGGCGGTTATACCTATCATATCAATAGAAATTCAACAAGACAGGAGTTTAGGGCTGAAGCTCATCAGGAAAATACACAAAACGAAACGACATTGGAAGCAGAAGACATCAATGAATTTGCCGTTTATAATTGGTACGATGAGGATGGTAATTATGTTTCTTCCGGAAAAACATTAACTATAACCAACACTTTATTAAAAGAATATACACTTGAAGTTATAGCTGATAGCGATGGGCATAAAGACTACCAAACTTTTACAGCCAAAGAAGAAAGAAGTATTACCAGTATGTCTC
This sequence comes from uncultured Psychroflexus sp., assembly GCA_913062845.1. Lineage (GTDB taxonomy): Bacteria > Bacteroidota > Bacteroidia > Flavobacteriales > Flavobacteriaceae > Psychroflexus. The sequence continues at coordinate 8,285 of CAJXVZ010000008.1, read as the reverse complement.
CAAACCCAACCCAAAATGACTTTACGGTTTATTATAATGTAGGTTCAGCAACTGCCGCATTTATTACTGTGACCAACTTAAACTCAGGTGTAAGTGACAATTATCTTTTAGACCTTTCCAAGACGTATAAAACCATTAACCTAAGTTCTAAACCAAACGGTCAGTATATTGTAAATTTAGTGACAGACAATGTGATTGTGGACACTAAACAACTTATTAAAAATTAGAAATATGAGACCTTTTATATACATGTTATTTTTTGTTGTAATATTTACAGCTAAAAATCTAGCCCAAACCACCGCCATTCCCGACCCGAATTTTGAGCAAGCCCTGATTGATTTGAATATTGACAGTGATGGTGTTGTCAATGGGCTGGTACTTACGTCTGATATTGAAAATGTTGTGGAATTGGATTTTTCAAATCTATATCTTTCGATAGAGGGATATAACGGTGGTATCATAACTGATTTTTCAGGTATTGAGGCTTTTTCTTCTCTTGAAATTTTAAATCTTTCAAATCTTTGGATTGACCTTTCTAGCAGTCAAACAGATGTTTTCAATTCTAATTTTAGTCTTAGAGAATTTATAGCAGATAGTCTTAGTTTTGATACAAGCCCATTTATATCTCTTTCAGACTTAAATTTCAGCAATTTACCAAATCTAGAATACATTAGTTTATATAATAAATATAATGCAATTACAATAAATTTGAAAAATCCAGATATAACACGTACGAACTTAACCATAAATCTAGATCATGAGTATTGGGATCCACCAAACACTTTCCCAGTTTGTATAAATGTTAACGATGCTCAAGCTGCCAATGCTAATGCCTTTCCGTATAATACATGGAATGTTATTACACAGCCATTAGATTGGAACGGCTATGCTTATGTACCGGTAAATTTTTCTTCAACCTGCACCCTATCCATAACAGATTTCGAAAGCACAAATTCCATTTCGGTTTACCCTAATCCGGTTAAAGATAAATTATGGTTTGACAACCCCAGTCAATTCAATATAGACAAAGCAGAAATCTATAATATTTCAGGGCAAAAAGTAAAAACTTTTTATGATGTTGATAATTCTTTAGATTTAAGTGAGCTAAGTCAAGGTGTTTACTTTCTTAATGTGATAAATCATAGAAAATCAAAACAAATTAAAATCATAAAAGAATGATTTATTCATAAACCTGTCAGCAGCAAGCTGATTCGTGGCTAAAAAGTGTAAAAATAAATTAGTAGGGTATTTAAATATTTCAACCTAACAACAATAAATCAATAGGTATAAACTATCATATCCAAGCCTTCAATGTTCAAAATAATTTCATCTTCTCCTTCAACTTGAATTGGAGTCAGATCAAAAGTCTTTGTTTTTTGAAAAACGGCTAAACAGGCTTGATTATTAATCAACTTAATTTTTAAGGCCTTTTGAATCGGATTGCTTTCCATAACAGATGAGGTCGTCAATAAAGTAACTTCCCAGTTATCAGCATTGCATCCACTATCAACTATGCTTATGCTCAGGCAATCTTGATTGATCACAACATTTTTAATATTAAAATCCGCATCACCCGGCGTATTAAACTGATCTTCACTCACGATATCAATAAAAGAATCACAGACTGTATCGGGTTCAACTTGAGGTGCGTTTCCCACTTCGGAGCAGGAAACAACAAGAAAAACACTTATGATTATTACTAAGAGTTTCAAATTATTTTAATAAAAAAACTTCTCGATCAAAACAAAAACGCCACACCCGGCTATAAATCCAAGGAAGGCCAGCCAGGTAATCTTTTTCAGGTACCAGATAAAATCGATTTTTTCCATACCCATTGCAGCTACACCTGCAGCAGATCCGATCACCAAAAGGCTTCCTCCGGTTCCTGCAGAATAGGCTATAAAATGCCAAACAGGACTATCTGACGGAAAATCAAACATTCCCATTGAAGCTGCCACTAAAGGTACATTGTCTAATATTGAAGACATCATTCCCAGTAAGATCACAACAATATCCATAGAAGGAATGGCATTAGAAACAGATTCAGCCGCATAACGCAAAGCTCCAACTGAAGTTCCGTTTATATTTAGAACAAAGCTCTCCAATGCACCAACCGCCATAAGTATTCCCAGAAAAAAAAGAATACTCGAAAATTCGATTTTTGAAAGAGCCTTATGTGTTGAATAACGGTGTTTTTCCTGTCTGGTGATTCCTTTTTCGGGTTTTACATATTCTGATACCAGCCAGACTACTGCCAGACTAAACATCATTCCCAGATAAGGCGGAAGTCCGGTTACGACCTTAAAAACAGGAACAAAAGCAATTCCACCTAAACCAACGATCAACATTTTGCGGCTACTTAAAAGCCGTTCTGTCTCAACGTCAGTTATCATTTCTTTTCGCATGGCGTAACCTCTAAAAGGTTTCAGCCTTGTTGCTATAAAAAACGGAACGATAAAACAAATTATAGACGGTATCACCACGTATTCCGTTAGACCAATGGCAGATACCTTATCACCTATCCAAAGCATAGTTGTGGTTACATCTCCGATTGGCGACCAGGCGCCTCCGGCATTTGCAGCAATGATCATCATGCTGGCATACCATACCCTGTATTTTCTTCTGACCAGAATCTTACGCAACAGGGCAACCAGAATAATTATTGCCGTAAGGTTGTCGATAATTGCCGAAAGTATAAAAGCTAAAATACCAAGTGTCCACAAGAGCCTTTTCTTGTCTTTTGCTTTAATGTATTTTTTTATGATCCCAAAACCGCGATGCAGATCAATGATCTCTACTATGGTCATGGCGCCTATCAGGAAAAATAAGATCTCACCGGTTTTGCTGAAGTGGTGCATCAGTATTTTCTTGAACTGGTATTTGTGCTCATCAGGTTCCAGAGCCGGATCCAGAACATTAAATACATCTCCATAGATATTGATCACAGAAACCCAGCCTTCTCCAAACCCAAAGGCGAGGATAGCCCACATAAGAGTGGCCATAAGTAGAGCAGGTACAGCCTTGTCAAGGTGTATGCTATGCTCCAGCGTGATAGAAACATAGCCTATCACAAAAATAACAAGAAGAATGGTTAACATAAGTTAGAGTAATTCGTTAAGTGCAATTTCGAAAGCCGTTCGGCTGATATTATATTTGGAATCGTTGTGGTTGTAAGTGTTTTGTATAGCGTTTCTTATCGTAATAGACGTATCGTTAAAAATGGCTTCGTCTGTCATTTGTACACGTCTTTCCATAAAATAGGCAAAAACCCTGGCCATGCCGCAATTAGCTATAAAATCAGGAATAAGGCTAACACGTTCATCGGTATATTCCATAATTGGACCAAAGAAAATCTCCTTGTCTGCAAATGGGACATTGGCACCTGATGAAATCACTTCTAACCCATTGTCTACTAAGCTATCAATTTGGTCTTTTGATACCAGCCGCGAAGCTGCACAAGGTGCAAATATCTCCGCTTTGGTTTTCCAGATCTTTTCGTTTATCTCTTCAAAAGACAACATATTTTCTGCGGATAAGACATTACCATCTTTATTTAAAAACATCTTTTTGACTTCATCATGAGAAAATCCATCCTCATTAATGACACCACCTACTCTATCGATGATACCAACAATCTTTGCTCCCATTTTAGACAAATAAAATGCTGCAGAAGACCCAACGTTGCCAAAACCCTGTATGATGGCACGTTTTCCCTTAACGTCTCCTCCGTAAATGTCGTAATAATATTTAATGGCTTCGGCCACGCCGTAACCTGTGATCATATCGGCAACGGTATATTTCTGACTCAGATCCGGTGTGAAATCTGTATTTTCCAGAACCTTGATAACCCCATGACGCAACTGCCCGATCCTATTAATTTTATCTGCTTCCGTTGGACTAAAATGTCCTGAAAAAACCCCTTCCTGAGGATGCCAGACACCACATTGTTCGGTAATTGGGATGACTTCGTGAATTTCATCGACGTTGAGATCTCCTCCTGTACCGTAATACTCTTTCAGTAGCGGAGAAACTGCCTTGTACCAGCGCTCCAAAACACCTCTTTTTCTGGGATCGTTCGGATCAAAATCTATACCCGATTTAGCACCGCCAATCTTTGGACCTGAAACCGTAAATTTCACTTCCATGGTTTTCGCAAGTGAAATCACTTCGTTCTTATCAAGTCCTTTTCTCATTCGTGTTCCGCCACCCGCTGCGCCACCGCGAAGAGAATTGATTACAGTCCAACCTTGCGCATCTGTCTCCGGATCATTCCAATGAAAAACTATTTCTGGTTCTTTATTTTCGTAGGTCGTAAGGAGTTCCTTCATGATTTGGTGGGTTCTAAGGTTTTAAGTTTTGCAAATATAGATCAAGCAAACTATTTAAATTGACTTTCTTAATTAAAGATTTTATTGACTATTCCAAATAAAATTAATGAACATCAAACACTTTTTTAGCAGTTTTAGCCAAACCACTATGGCAAGTATATAAGGCCGGAACTGTGGTCGTGAATTGCTCCGGTTACTGAACTCAAAACATTCACTTCATTTCGATACTTCAAAACACCCAGTAAACCAAAAATTACAGCCTCTTTGTATTCAACGATTTTCTGTTCCGGAATAATTACAATTGATGACTTTGAATACTGTTTCAAGCAATTCAACAAAAAATCATTATATGCTCCACCTCCGGTTATCAGTATTTTTGAGCCCTTATTCTGTATAACTCTGGAGATTTGAAATGCCATATGATTGCATAAGGTATGCAGCTTATCTTCAATAGAACAATCAAATTTTTCAACCACAGGTAAAAGCTGTGCTTCCAACCATTCAATGCCCAGAGATTTTGGTGGTTGTTTACTATAAAATTCTAATTGATTTAAATGTTTAAAAAGATCAGATTGAAGGTTACCTTTTGATGCCAGTTGCCCTTTATCATCATAATCATATCCTCTCTTTGAAGCATAAAAATTCAAAGCTTTATTGGCCGGACAAATATCAAAGGCCTTTCTGTGGCCTTTATTTTCAAAAGAAATATTTACAAAACCTCCAATATTGATACAGTAATCGTATTCAGAGAATAACATCCTGTCTCCCAAAGGTACCAGCGGTGCACCTTGCCCTCCAAGTTTCACGTCGGCTGTTCTGAAATCACAAACCAGAGCTTTGCCGACCTGTTTTGCAAGTTTGGGCAAATTACCAATTTGATAAGTGATTCCATCATCGGGTTGATGCAAAATGGTATGCCCGTGAGAACAGATCAAATCAATCTCATCGGAGCTTTGCATAAATTCTGAAATCACACCGGCAAGGTAATCGGTATACTCACTGTCTGTTTTTTCTAGCTGGACTTTATCGAGCTGATGTGCGCTGCTTAATATTTTCAGCCACTTCTGTGGATATGGCTGTGTTTTTGCTTTTAATATGTAAAAAGACCATTGGTTTTTTTTAAGCTTAAATTCAACTTCACACAGGTCGATACCATCCAATGAGGTACCACTCATCACGCCGATAACCCTGTATTTTTGTGTTTTCATTTTTGTTTACCCTAAATTAAAGCTCTACAATTATAATGAGTAATTTTACAACATGAATTACAAGTTTCCAAAATCTGAGAAATTAAGACTAAAGAAGCATATAGAAAACCTGTTTCAGAATGGTAAAAAGAAATTTAAATATCCTTTGACCCTGATCTTTTTGCCGATAGAAGGTGACGGAAAGAATTTATGTGCGGTGAGCGTTCCCAAGAAAAAATTTAAAAAAGCCGTAGATCGCAACAGGATAAAACGCCAGATGAGAGAAGCTTATCGTTTAAATAAACATAAAATTGAGACCGAAGATAAGCACTTTCATATGATGTTTGTATATTCCATTGCTGAAAAATTAGACTATCAAAAAATTGAAAAAGCACTGATTAAATTAATCAGTGAGATCAATAACTGAAATACATCAACTTAAAAATGAAAAATATCAAATACATCCTCATTACGGCATTTTCAGCTGTAATTTTGAGCGGCTTCAATACTTACAAATCTGACTTTTTTGAGATTGCCAAACAGATTGAAATCTTCACGGCTTTATACAAAGAGGTCAACATGAATTATGTGGATGAGGTAAATCCGGCAGAACTCATGGATACCGCCATCACAAAAATGCTCAGCGATCTGGACCCTTACACTAATTTTTATAACGAGCAGGATGTTGAAGAAGCCAGAATAAATAAGTCGGCCAGCTATGCCAATCTGGGTCTGGTACTTCAAAAGCTTGAAGATAAAGTCGTCATAACAGACATCACAAAAGATTTTGCTGCTGATGAATCCGGTTTAAAGCTGGGAGATGAAATTCTGAGTATAGACGGTACAGGCATAGAGAATTATACCAATAATCTGGGCGAGGTGCTCAATGGTACACCAAACAGCGCCGTTAGCCTGGAAATAAAACGTCAGAATTCAAAAACGACAGTAGAGCTGAAGCGCAAGCTGAGCAGACCAACCTCTGTACCTTTCTTTGGAATGGCTGATGAAAAAACAGGTTATATAGTGCTCAGCAAGTTTACCCGAACTGCCTCAAAAGATGTTGGTTTGGCTTTACTTGAACTTAAAGACCAGGGCGCAGAACAGATTATTTTAGACCTGAGAAAAAATCCCGGTGGTCTGCTTTCTGAGGCTGTAAACGTGAGCAATCTATTTTTACCTAAAGACCAGCTTATTGTTTACACAAAATCTCAAATCAAGGAATACAATAATACATACGCGACTAGAAATGAACCTATAGACACAGAAATCCCACTTACCGTTCTCATCAATGAACGCAGTGCTTCGGCCAGCGAAATAGTTTCAGGCAGTTTACAGGATCTGGATCGTGCTGTCATTGTAGGTGCCAGAAGCTTTGGCAAAGGACTGGTACAACGACCAAAACCTTTAAAATACGGAACTCAGGTCAAAATAACGATCTCCAGATATTATTTACCGAGTGGAAGAGGTATACAGGCATTGGAGTATAAAGACGGAAAATCCGTCAGAAAATCTATAGAAAACTCAAAAGCCTTCCAGACCAAGAACGGCAGAACGGTTTATGATGGTGGTGGCATTAAACCAGATATCGTCGTAGAAGCTGAAGAAATAAGCGATTTCACCCAAAGTCTTCTCGATGACTTAATGATCTTTGATTTTTCTACAAAGTTGGCTTATGAAAATCCAAACCTAGACTGGAAAACTTTTGAAGTGGACGAAAAGGTTTACAGTAACTTTGTAGATTATATTGAAAACAGAAATTATCAAATAAAGGTTGAAACAGACAATAAACTGGAGGATTTTATTCAATCTGCTGAAAAGGATAATCTCGATCCGAAATTCATCGAAAAATTAAATGACTTGAAGGCCGAGCTAAAGGATGAAAAGATGAATCTTTTCGATACTTACAAAACCCAGATCTCTGCACTGCTTACAGACGAGATCATCAAGCATTTTGCATACGAAGAAGGTGTTTATGAACATAATCTTCAGAATGCAGAAGTCATAAAACAAGCAAAAAATATCCTGAATAACGAACAGACTTATAATAAAATATTGGGGCTGTAATAAATCGAAAAGTTTTAAGTCGATTTGGCATAAATAGAAGTCAATACAAGCTAATGGGAAACTACCAGAGGATAAAAACAATGCAAAGGCTATAAGGTATTTTTTAAAATATTTACAGGGTGCCTAAGTAAATAAAGTAATTGATTAAAACAAATTCAAATAAGCAGACAACAGATTCAATAATTCTAAAATAAACTACAACAGATTTCTACCCTCATGTATAATTTAAGATATTTGTAAAAAAATAAAAAATGAGTCAATCTGTTAGAGTACGATTTGCCCCAAGCCCTACGGGACCGCTACACATAGGTGGTGTGAGAACCGCACTGTACAATTACCTGTTTGCAAAAAAACATGACGGTAAATTTATTTTAAGGATAGAAGATACCGACCAATCCAGGTATGTTCAGGGTGCAGAAAAATACATCATGGAAGCACTGGACTGGTGTGGTCTTGAGATTGATGAAGGACCATTGCAAGGTGGTGACTACGGACCTTATCGACAGAGTGAAAGAAAATCCATTTATAAAAAATATGCAGAGCAACTTATCGAGTCTGGTCATGCTTACTACGCTTTTGATACGCCTGAAGAGTTAGACAAACTCAGAACAAAATCTGAAAATAAAGGCGAAACTTTTACTTATAGTTCTCATAACAGGAACAGATTGAATAATAGCCTGAACATCTCCAATGAAGAACTCGAAGA
>CAJXVZ010000007.1 GCA_913062845.1 uncultured Psychroflexus sp. | reverse complement strand
TCTCAATGAATTTATATACAAACTTAATAGAAGATACTTTGGTAATAAGTTGTTTGATAGACTATTAGTAGCTGTAAATCATCAATACTGGTATAATAGCGTTTAATCAGATAAAATGTTAATGAATTTGAAATTAATTCAGAAATAAGGATTCCGATTATAATTTAATTTGTCAGTTTTAGATTAAAAAACCAACGATCTTAAAAAGCACGAAATTTGTCATATTCAAAATAGTTCCGTTTCACAAAGGATAAAGCAGATTTTAGTACTTCTCCCATTGTTTTTGAACGCTTAAAGTTAACGTCTTTGGTGTATTCAAACAATTCAGTTTTCAACCTTTCTACATTTTCAGGATTAGATATGGTATCTTTCATCATACACCTGATGAGTCGTCTAAATCGTTTTTCGGAAACTAATAAACGTTTAGCTACCTGAGAGCGTTCTTCTTTTTTGTATTGAAGTATAGAAGATTCCTCCAGGTGTTTTTCCACAATCTGCACCATCTTGTAGTTCTCCTTGAAAAATTGAGGCCTGTATACATTAAGCCGACCCTCATAATTTTGCTGATCAAAATCTATGGCTCTGATCTTAAATTCTACCCTGTCAAAATCATGCGTTGGTATCACAACATAGTTGTATGACCTCATATCCCCTAGTAACCTCAGCATACATCGCTCGTTGAACTTAACAAATTGTTTTGCGATTTGGGCTTTTTCGGAGGTCGTACAGTTGTCTAATTTTTCTTTTATGAATTCATCGCCGGGAATTCCAACAATATGTTCTTCGATCAAAGTGTCTTTATAGACCAGAAAATTAATTCTGTTTGGAGACAAAATATGTTCAAATTCTAAACCATAAACCCTTGAGGCATCTGCTTTTTTAACATAGAAATAGGTGAAATTGTCATTAAGTATATTTCTGACCTTTATCCTGAAAGGTTTTGAGTTTCCGAATGTACAGAAATCAATTGCATCAACATTGAGATGATCAAAACCCTGACTTCTCCCGTCTGAATGGAGTATAGTATAAATTTTCTTGAGACTATTATCAATTTCTTCTCTTTCAAATTCAGGATACCAACATCTCACCCAAAGCGTGTCCTCATCGTGCTTATCGTAAACAGCTACTGAACCTGAAAAACGCAACAAGTCTTCGTAGAACACCGGAATTTCAGTACTCCGGTCGTATCTTATGAGATACTGCTCCAATCTCTCATTTACAGGAAAAGAGGGCTTTTTCTTTGACATAAGTCTTTGTTCTCCCATATCAAATTATTTTATTTGGTTTAAATAGTCAATTGCACGGACTAAATCCTGGGGTGTATCTATACCAAAACTGTTTTCCAGAGTCTCGACCATTTTAATGGTCTTGCCATATTCTAAAAACCGAATGCACTCGATCTGTTCAGCGCTTTCGAGTGGTGTCATTGGCATTTTTGAGAAATCTAAAATTGCCTGCTTCCTAAAGGCATATATACCTTTATGGCGATAATATTTTACAGGATAAGTTTTATCTCTGTGATAAGGAATTGGTGAACGAGAAAAATACAATGCAAAATTATCGATGTTGACGATGACTTTGACATAATTAGGATTTTGAATATCCACTAAGTCATCTAAAGGTGTCATCAGTGATGCTAAATCTATCTTTCTATCATGATCATCTTCAAAAACCTTTAAAAGCGGAGCCAGACTTTTGCTGTCTGTAAAAGGTTCATCTCCCTGAACATTGACCACAATATCTGTATCAATATTTTCAACGGCTTCTGCTATTCTGTCACTGCCGCAACTATGGTCTTTTTGACTCATCATGGCTTTTCCTCCATGATCTTTAATGTCTTTAAAAATTTCTTCGCTATCCGTCACTACGATAACATCATCAAACAGACCGGTGGCTTTTGTGTTTTTGTATGTTCTGGCAATGACACTCATACCTCCAAGATTCTTAAGTAATTTTCCGGGGAATCGCGTCGCCTGAAGCCTTGCAGGTATCATTGCTACTGAATGTAATTTTATTGATTTCATGATCTAAAAGTAATCAATTTTTCATCAAAACTTAAGAATTGAAAACCCAGTTCTGTTTTTATAAAATCGAGTGCCGTAGGTGAATAAAAAAAAACATGCGTGGGATCATTCTTGTAATACCAGTTTTTAAATTCATCCACCGATATACTGTCTGAAATAAGATTGGTTTTACAAAACAATATCCCTTGTTCTTTAAGCAGAGAGCTTAAATGTTTGAACTCCTCATAGGGTTTATGAAAGTGTTCCATAACTTCACAGCAAATGATAAAATCAAATTTTTTTAAAGCATAGCTATTATCGGGGTAGAAAAAAGGATCATATAAAACTACTTCATACCCCTTTTGTTTTAAAACATGAGCGGCAACAGGTCCTGTACCACAACCATAGTCCAATCCTATTTTACTACTATCATAATGATTAAAAACAGCATCTGTAATTGGACTTACAAAAGATTGATATTGCTGATCCTCTACATCATTATTGTGCGTCAAATACCTTTGCTTTTCAAATTCAAAATCCGGGTAATGGGCCTTATCCTTAAAGATAGATTTGCAGTTTTGACATTTGTAAAAATCTATCGGTTCTCTGAAAAACTCACAAAACCAGTTTGCTTTGCCGTGACATAAACTACATTGGATTGAATTGGAATTGGGATTTTCCAAAATTACAGAGATCTGATCTTACGCAATTTGGTTTTCCACATATTCAATTCCTCTTTAAGCTTGTCCATATTGTCATGCACCTCTTTTACCAGCGGACTTTCCTTATCTGCATCAGAAAAGAACTGAAGATTATTTTCAAATTGATTTAACTTAGATTCAGTCTCACTTATTTTTGTTCGGAGAAATTGCTCTTCTTTATAAAGTTTATTGTCATCATCAGCTTCTTCCAGACCCTGAAGGCGATTTTCATATTTCAGCATTTCGGCCTTGGTACGATCAATATCCATGTTATTAAAGATATTATCCAGGGCTTTATTGAATTTACCTTCAATATATCGCTTTTGTCTTGGGACTAAGCCTAAAGATTTCCATTGTTCGATAAAATCTTTGACGGCTTTAAGATCTTCAGACTCATCTCTTTTTATTTTGTAATCTTTTATAGTTTCCAAAAGATCTTTCTTGGCGTTGAAGGCTTCGAACTCCTCTTTATTCTCTTCGTTCTTATGTGCGTGAAATCTATCAAAGTAATGGTTACATGCGGCTTTAAATTGCTTCCAAATTTTGTCTGAATGCTTTCTGGGAACAAATCCAATTTTCTTCCAATCGGCCTGAATTTTCTTCATAAGTGGCGTCACTGTATCAAAATCCTCGCTGTCTTTATTGTCTTCAGCAATTTTGATGAGCGCCAGCTTTTTTTCGAGATTTTCGTTTTGTTCCTGCTTTAAACCTTTATAAAATGCATTCTTAGCTCTATTGAACTGTCTTACATTTTCCTTGAATGCTTTCCAGACATCTTCATTATCTTTTTGAGGTACTTTTCCTGCTTTAAAAAACAATTCCCGCAACTCATTAACAAGCTTTATATTCTTTTGCGCAACCTTATGGGATTTTATTTCCGTTTCTGCAAGTTTTTTAATTTGCGCTATAATGTCAAGTTTGACCTCAAGGTTTTTTTCACGCTCTTTATCTAACTGCTCAAAATGCGCTCTTCGATTCTCATGAATCTTTTTGGTAGCTTCTGAAAATTTTTCCCAGATTTCATCCCTGTATTCTTTGGCAACAGGTCCTAGTTCCTCTTTCCACATTTTGTGAAGGAGTTGCAACTCTCTAAAAGCTCTGTTTATATTTTCTTCTTTAACCAGCTCCTCTGCACGTGCTATGATTTTTAATTTTTGATCCAGATTATGTTGAAAATCAAGATCTCTGAATTCCCTGTCCAGATGAAGAAAATCGTAGAACCGCTCTACATGATGGTGGTAATTATTCCAAAGTTCATTATACTCTGTTCTTGGTACCGGTCCGGCATTTTTCCAACGTTCCTGTAGATCTTTGAATTGTTGAAAATTAGCTTTCATATCTCTACCGGTACCTATCATGCTCTTCAACTCCTCAATCAACGCCAGTCGGTTTTGAAGATTTTCATTGAGATTCTTTTTTAAATTTTTATAATAAGTATCTCTTTTTTCTCGGTAATCAAAATAAATTCTGTTGAATTTGGTCTTAACTGGTGAAGAGTAATGAAAATCAATTACATTCCCACCTTCTTCAATAAATTGCTCTTTCTTTTCTTCAATGACCTCATTGAATTTTTTATCAAAAGCTATTTTAATTTGAGTAACGTGTTCCCTAATGGCCTGAACCTTCTCATTTTTCAAAAGTTTTTCAAGTTCTATGACCAACTCATCCATGGACATGGTATCATAGTCCTTAAGCTCTATATCGTGTCTTGAGGCATTATCTTCATCCTCAGAGTCCTCGGCGTTGGCATCATCTATCTCTTTATGGTGGTCGTCTTTATCAGTTTTTAAATTGTCCGAATCTGGTTCAGCAGAATTATCATGTGTAGTTTGTTCTTCTTCGGTATCTTTTTCGACATCATTTTCCTCTGCAGCTTTTACTTCCTTAGAAATTATATCATCCTGTAACCCTGAATCATCTTTGGTATCTGCGTTCGTTTTTTCTATGTCAGCGTCATCACTACTCTGATTCAAATCATCAGTACCTTCAGAATTCTCTTCAGATTTTTCATTTACAGGTTCAATTTGTTCCTGCTTATCCTCAGGATTTTGTTTTTCAACTTCCGCATTATCAACTTTGGCATCAGATGGAGTACTTGCAGAATATTCCTCTGAAGGGGTATTTTGAAGTTGTTCATCCGGAATATTGTTATCTTCCTGATTGTTAACCTTATTGTTTTGTGATTTGTTGTCTGACATATTTTTCAATGTTTAAAGTTCAATATTAAAAATACTAAAGTTTGCAATATAGACCAACAAAATTACAATATAGGCTATGTTTTTATGTTTTTATTAAGGAAATATACATTCGAAAAGCTGAAAGATTTTAGACGTTGAATCTAAAATTCATAACGTCACCATCTTTCACCACATATTCTTTACCTTCAATCCTTAGCTTTCCGGCTTCTCTAATCTTAGATTCACTTTCATACTGGTCATAATCACTGTAACTGATGACTTCAGCCCTGATGAATCCCTTTTGAAAATCAGTATGGATAACACCTGCTGCTTCTGGAGCCGATGCGCCTTTTCTGACCGTCCAGGCTCTGACCTCTTTTTCACCAGCTGTAAAATATGTTTGTTGGTTCAGCAGATCGTAAGCTAATCTGATTAATTTTGAAACACCCGGCTCTTCGAGACCTATATCTTCAAGAAACATCTGACGTTCCTCATAGGTTTCCAGTTCTGCGATATCTGCTTCGATACCTACAGCCAGGGTAAGAACGACAGCGTTCTCATCTTTACTAATGTCTTTGATCTTATCAACCATTTCATTTCCGGAAACGGCATCTTCTTCACTTACGTTGCAAACATACATCACCGGCTTGTCTGTGATATATTGAACCGGCTTGACAAACTTTAAGTATTCATCTTCATCTATAGGCAGGCTTCTTACTGATTGCCCCTGCTCAAGATGTGATATGATCTTTAACAAAACCTCTTCTTCTCTTTGGGCGTCTTTATTACCGGTCTTAGCTGCACGCTTTACTTTTTCTAATTTCTTTTCGGCAGTCTCGAGATCTTTAAGCTGCAACTCTATATCTATTGTTTCTTTGTCCCTAACAGGATCCACACTGCCATCCACATGAACCACATTACCATCTTCAAAGCATCTTAAAACATGAATGATAGCATCAGTTTCTCTGATATTGCCCAGGAATTGATTGCCTAAACCTTCACCTTTACTGGCACCTTTCACCAATCCGGCAATGTCCACTATTTCAACTGTAGCAGGAACGACACGTTGGGGTTTTACAATATCTTCTAACCTTTTTAATCTTGGGTCAGGCACATTTACTACGCCTATATTGGGTTCAATGGTACAAAATGGAAAGTTTGCACTTTGGGCTTTGGCATTGGACAAGGCATTAAAAAGGGTAGATTTTCCTACATTAGGTAAACCAACAATTCCTGCTTTCATATTTTAAATTTTGGATTGCAAAAGTAAGCAATGTAAACTAATAAATTAGCGATTAGCTTTTGTGAATTTTTGATTGAAAAAAATGAAAGTAATCGCAAAATGCCAGTCGATATTTTTGAAAAAACAGACCATGTTATTGTTAAATATGAGCACAGCACATTTTTTAAAAGTATTTAAGTCTAATATTATTTTAACTGTAAGTTTATCTTTCAGTAGCAATCAAAAATGTGCCGCACCTTATTTTTCAAATTTGAGTTCATTTATTATAATAGTTTTTGATTTAATTAGTTTCGAATGAGAATCCATATCCCTTATAGTTTTGATTATTGAATCGGATATTTTGTTCATTTCTAAACTATCTGATAATAGGTTCTTAAATTTCATACGCGAAACATATCTGATATTAGGTAATATAAGTTTTTGTTCAAGTCCATTCCCATATTTTTGATGTATTTCAACAACTGCATTTTCTTTTATAGAATACCGAAAAGTTAAGTCAAGAATTAATTTTTTTTTGTCTTTTGTCTCAACCAATAATCTATCTTGGATATTTGTTTCTTTCAATGAAAACTTAGAAGTAAAATATTTAGTATAGTATTTGTGTTTACCACTCCGTAGGACATTATATTTTTTATCTATATCGTCGTAATACACAAATATCTCATCTGTTGCTAGATTTATTTCATTTTGATGCCTTCGGTCACAGCCGAATAAAACTAAAATTAAAATAAAAAACAATTTTCTGATTTCTTTCTTCATTTTTTTGCTATTAAACTCAATATAATCTGACTAACGCAAAATACATTACTGATAATCAATAATTGTATTTTGTAAAAATACATGTATTTTAGTTTTTCAATTTACTCAATTTTATGTTGATCTGGGGAATAAAGTTTTTATGAATATAGTCGGGAATGCTGCCAAAGTTTGGGCTATGAAAAATGCAGGACAAACAAGCAAATGTCTTTCATTCTGATAGCTATCGGAGCAGCACGAATCCAAGCGAGCGATTTTTTATTTATAAATATCATCGTTTAATATATTCCGAAATTTCGAGACGAGTGAAAGAAATGCCCAAGCTCTCAATTTCAGTCCATAATCCCGTAGTACTTATAGCCTCTTGTTGTGCATAGTGTTATTTCATTCGGTCTTATTTTATTCGGTACTATTTTTTCCAATCTATCTTATTTTTTTCCTTACGGCTTAGAAATAAAAATGAAATCAAAACTCCCATTAATAAAGTTATAGTTGTATATAATTTGAATGGTTCGATTATGATTGTTTTCGGAATTAGTGGATTAGTCGGTTCCCCAAAAAAAATCATTAAATATAGTCCAATACCAAAAGTAATTAATGTAAAAATTGATATCATTATAATATCCATTATTAATTCCGAAATCTTGAAATGCTCACGCTTAGAATTCAAAATTATTCCTATTGCAGGAATAGAAGCTATAATGAAATAGTCAATTATGTAAGTAGAAAATGCAAAGAAATAGTCAGTTGTATTTTCAATAATTTTCATCAATTCGATTTGTATTTTAGAACCTAATCCAAAGTTTAGTAAAATAAAATTCAATCCACAAAGAATGTAGATATAGTTTTTTATTTTGATTGGTATATTATTTAATTTACTATCAGCTATTATTTCAGGTTTTACATTATGCACAACGGGAAGTGTATGATTCAGTGGCGGGCAAAGAAGCACTTCCTTTTATTTTTCATTCGTAAAGTTAGAAAATAAATCCCTCCCGACGCTTCGGGATTGTTTCTTCCGATAGCTATCGGAATCCCAAACTTCGCCATTGAAGATACATATTGTTGCCATTAGTACTTTTTTTAGATTGTGTATTTCAGTCAGATTTAGTCAACAAAAGTTTCTTTAATTATACTTTTACAATTTGCTATTTCAGATTTAGTTAGCTGGTTAAATCTTTTTAATATTCGAGTTTTGTCAATTGTCCGAATTTGGTCAATAGCAATCATTCCATTTTTATCGTTATGTTTCACGCTTACTCTTGTCGGATATTTCTTTAAGTTAGTCGTCATTGGTGCGACAACGATTGTCTTTAGGAACTTGTTAATTTCATTCGGTGATAGAATTACACAAGGACGAGTTTTTTTAATTTCACTTCCAATCGTTGGGTCAAGATTAACGAGTACAATGGAGTATTGTTTTAATTCCATTCTTCGAGATTTTCATCTTCAAAAACATCGTCAATTAATAATTCGTCATCATTATTTGCTCTCATTTCTCTAAACGCATTTTCCCAATTTTTTCTAGGTTTATCGATAGGTTTTAGAATTATTTGTCCTTTTTCTAAAATCATCTCAACTTTATCTTTTATATTGTACTTTTCTAGAATTGTCTTGCTTAAACGCAAACCTTTTGAATTTCCAATTTTTATAATAGCTATTTCCATAATTACTAATTTGTAATTACAAAGTAACAACTTTTGTTTTTATTCGCAAAGTTTTTTTGTATTAATGGCAACCAGTATATAACTTCAAATATATCCCACTTTTTTCTTTGTTACAAAAACTTATTTCGGTTTCGGACTCACAATTTCCACATCCTGAAATGCAATGGCGCCTCTGACCACGCCATTGATGGTCTCATGAAGTGCTTTGATGATCTGAAGTTTAAGCTCACTCTTATGATGTAACAAACTGATCTCACGGGCAGGTTTAGGGTTATTGAAATTTCTGAGGTTTTGTTTTTGATTTTCAGGAATTTCAAGTGTATTCAGGTAAGGTAATAAGGTCATACCAAGACCTTCATCAGAAAGTTTGATCATAGTTTCAAAACTACCACTTTCAATTTGATAAGGCATGTCAAAATTTGCATTTCTGTTTTTACAAATGTTGAGAATATTATCTTTAAAACAATGGCCGTCTTCGAGAAGTAAAATGTCATCAATATTCAAATCTTCCGGAGACAATTGATTTACTTTATGTAAACCGTGTTCTGGAGGTATATATCCAACAAAAGGTTCATAATAAAGAGGTTTTTCCACAATATTTTCAGTTTCCAGAGGTGTCGCTGCTATGGCAGCATCTATTTTACCACTTTCAAGTTTTTGAAGAATATTTTCAGTTGTCATTTCATAGATCTTCAGGTTTACCTTTTTATATTTATTTATAAAATTCTTAATAAACATAGGCAACAATGTAGGCATTACAGTTGGTATGATCGCCAGTTTGAATTCTCCACCGATATAACCTCTTTGCTGCTCTACAATATCCTGAATTCTAAAGCTCTCATTGACAATATTTTTGGCTTGTTCTACGATTTTCTCACCAACCTGTGTCAGTGCGATGGGCTTTTTATTCCTATTAAAAATTTCCACGCCCAGCTCTTCTTCCAGCTTTTGAACTTGCATACTCAATGTTGGCTGAGTTACAAAGGCGTGTTGTGCGGCTTTTGTAAAATTTTTGTGTTCGGCTACCGCCAGAACATATCTTAGCTGAGTGATCGTCATTATAATTTAATTTTATACAAAAATAAATAAACAATTAGATATATCTATAGTTTTACAACTTCTTAATAAAAGTCTATATTTGATTTTTATTTAAACCTATCAATGTCCAAATAATGAAAAAAACAAGATTTCTATTACTTATCATTACAGCTTTGATCATTGCTGCATGTTCTGAAGATGATAATTCATCACCAACCAATGAAGAAACAATTAATTATTTTCCTTTGTCGATAGGAAACACATGGGACTATAACAATCAGTTTTCTGCAACAGGACAAGCTGATTTTTCAGGCAATGAAACTATAAGTGTATCCGGTACTACTCAGGTTTCGGGTAACCAGGCATTTGAACTGAATTCCAGTAACCCTGAAAATTCCGGGCTCACAACAAGTATTTTTACACAGGGTGCGCTTTATAAAAGCAGCTCCAGCCTGATCTACAACGGAAGTTTTAGCGTTAATATCCCTGATTTCTCAGGACTGGACTTCAGCCTTGAAAACGTGCCGGTCTATAACACTCAACTTCCTGCGGGAACAGAAATGTTTGTGGAGACAGAAACTTTTCAGGAAGAACTCGAAGGCGGAATACCAATAACCATAAATGTGGCTGTAATAACCAATATGGGTGATTCCTTTGAAAGCCTTAGTGTTAATAATACTGAATACACAGACGTCATAAGCTCCGAATGGATTGTTGAGCTGGAAGTTCTGGCCGCTATTGGTCCGGTGTCCATTCCAATTTTACAGGAGCAGCAAGCTTCTGTAATTACCAATTACTTTGCCAAAGATGTCGGTTTGATCAAAAGTGAGTCTACAACAACTCTGAATTTTGAAGTTATTCCTCAAGTACCCCTTGAAGATATCGACTCCTCTTCTTCTCAGGAATTAACCACATATAATGTTACTTTAGATTAATACCTAGTCTTTTTTGTAACTATCAGAATGTACATTAGAAACGGCCCTTCCTGAAGGGTCGTTCATATTTTTAAAAGATTCATCCCATTCCAGAGCGACCTCCGAGCTACAAGCTACAGAAGGCACCGATGGCACTGTTTGTGCAGCGGCCAGGCTTGGAAAATGCTCTTCAAAGATAGTTCTGTAGTAAAACTCCTCTTTACTTTTTGGAGGTTGAAATGGAAATTTGAATTTTGCATTGGCCATTTGCTCATCAGTAATTTCTTCTTCAACTTTTGATTTCAGGGTATCTATCCAGGAATAGCCAACACCATCAGAAAACTGTTCTTTTTGTCTCCAGGCAACCTCTTCCGGAAGCATGTCTTCAAAAGCTTTGCGTAGCACCCATTTTTCGATTCGACCATCTTTGATCATTTTGTCCTCAGGATTAATGGACATGGCAACATCTATAAATTCTTTGTCCAAAAATGGTACTCTTCCTTCAATTCCCCATGCCGCAAGTGATTTATTGGCTCTTAAACAATCGTAGAGATACAATTTTTCTAGTTTTCTTACAGTTTCCTCATGAAAGGCTTTTGCATTTGGTGCTTTATGAAAATATAAATAACCACCAAAGAGCTCATCAGATCCTTCACCAGATAAGACCATTTTGATTCCCATCGCTTTAATAGCTCTGGCCATCAAAAACATCGGAGTTGAGGCTCTGACTGTAGTGACGTCGTAAGTTTCAAGGTGATAAATAACGTCTTTTATAGCGTCCAGACCTTCTTGTATGGTAAAGATGATTTCGTGGTGAACAGTGTCAAGATGTTCAGCAACTCGTTTTGCCGCTTTTAAATCAGGTGAACATTCAAGGCCGGTCGCAAATGAGTGTAATTTAGGCCACCAGGCACCTGTTCTGTCCTGCTCCTCTATTCTCTTTTCTGCATACTTCTTTGCCAAAGCAGATGTTATGGAAGAGTCTAAACCACCTGACAGCAAAACACCGTAAGGCACATCGCTCATTAATTGTCTGTGGACTGCTGCATCCAGAGCTTCCCTTAATATCTCAATAGATGTTTCATTGTTTTTTACGTCTTCAAAATTTCTCCAGCTTGGTTTGTACCACTGCTGAAAATCCTCAGAATCATTTGAAAGAAAATGTCCAGGAGGAAATGATTCAATTTTTGTACAAATACCTTCCAGGGCTTTTAATTCTGATGCAACATATAAGGTTCCATGTTCGTCCCTCCCAACATAAAGCGGTATGATGCCCATGTGATCCCGCGCAATTAAAAAATGATTGCTGTTAGCATCATAAAGTGCGAAACCAAAAATGCCATTTAGCTTATCAATAAATGCATTACCATATTTTTTATATAATGCCAGAATTATTTCACAATCAGAATTTGTGGTAAACTCGTAATCTTCCACTTCGCTTCTCAAAGCTTTGTGGTTATATATCTCGCCATTTGCAGCAAGTACCAAAGATTTATCTTTACTGAAAATTGGCTGTTTTCCGGACGTCGGGTCTACAATGGCCAGTCTTTCATGGGCTAATATTGAATTTTTATCTGCAAAAATTCCGCTCCAATCCGGTCCACGATGCCTTAATGTTTTGGACATTTCTAAAATCTGAGGCCTTAAGTCTTCAGCCTTTTGCTTTATCTCGAAAGCACAAACAATTCCACACAAAATCTTATAATTTATAGATTAGAATAAAAGGCTAAATATCGATTAAATATTTATTTTTACAATTCTTATAAAGCTTATTTTATTCAGGATAATTAATTTTTATTGACTTTATATTTTAGTTTAATAAATTTAATATTTTGACAACCAAAGCCTATTTTGAATAATAATTATCAAAAAACATGGAGGAAAGAACATTGATCTTAAGTGACAGACAAATTCAACACAAAATTAAAAGGATTGCCTTTCAGATTCTGGAAGTTTATGATCATCAAAGCAAACTTGTTATCGCGGGTATAGCTGACAATGGTTATATTTTTGCTGAGAAACTGGCAGATCATATTAAAGAGGTGAGCAAGGTAGAACCATTATTGTGTAAAATACAAATGAATAAGCAAAAACCTCACGAATCACCTTCAATAAGCCTAAGTTCCGAAGAGTATGAAGACCAAAGTTTTATACTGGTAGATGATGTTTTAAATACCGGAAGTACTTTAATATATGCCGTCAAACATTTATTAGATACGGACTTAAAATTACTAAAGACAGCAGTATTGATAGACAGAAGTCACAAGAAATTCCCTATTAAGGCAGATTTTAAAGGTATTTCTCTTTCTACTTCACTTCATGAGATTGTAAAGGTAAGTTTTGGTAAAACTTCAAAAGCGGAGCTATTCTGAAGAAACCTTGTTCAAAATGCTTTTTGCTATTTCACCAATTTGCATTTCTGTCACATTAATGATATACCTGGCTTGCCTGTAATAAAATTCCCTTTCAAATAAATGTTTTCTTATAAAATCTTTCAACTGAGATTCAGATTCAACATTACATATTAAGGGCCTGTCTTGCTTATTTTGGAATAATCTGTATGTGAGCATATCCAGATCAACTTTAAGATAAACGCTATCCACTTCAAATTTTTTCAGTAGATCCGAATTGTTTGCATAGCAAGGTGTGCCACCGCCAAGAGATAAGATCTGGTATCTGTTTTGAGTTAAGAGCTCTTTCAGGTATAAATTTTCGATTTTCCGAAAGTAGATTTCGCCTTTTTGCTCGAATATTTCCGAAATAGATTTTTGTTCTTCATTCTCGATATAATCATCCAGATCACAATAACTCAAGCTGTAATTTGAATTTAAATATTGAGCTACAGATGATTTTCCGGAACCCATATAACCTATTAAAACAATCATGTTTTGAATTTTGATTTGACAAAATCAAAAATAGTTAAAAATAAAGAAGACTTCATATTGATAAATTAAATTTAGATAGTATATTTGCACCCTCAAAATCGGAAATGATTTTAGTACTTTGAAATTTAGGATTTTTGATTACTTAATTCGTTGAGAATCTTGATTCCAGTAATTAAGATTCTCAATGAAATTAAGAAAATTATGAATTCGAATCGTTTCGTAATTTAGATCTGGTAGCTCAGTTGGTAGAGCATCTCCCTTTTAAGGAGAGGGTCCTGGGTTCGAGCCCCAGCCAGATCACAACGTGAGATGGATGTGACGAGAAGTTTATGCTGAGCTTGTCGAAGTAAGCCCCAGCCAGATCACAATTATGAATTGTTAAACCATTCATAGTATTATTTCGCTTAGCCTATAAGCTTTAGATTGAGCCCAGGTGCTGGAACTGGTAGACAGGCATGGTTGAGGGCCATGTGTCCGTTAGGGCGTGCGGGTTCGACTCCCGCTCTGGGCACTTTGAAAATAAGGAATGAAAACAATTTTCAAATTTCTTCTTAATCTTTTTCCACGAACATTCCTTATTAGAATCAGTTTTTTATTCAGGCCTTTTTTAAAGTTTTTTTATCAGGGAAATGATTACAAAGATCCTATAGACGGATCAACTTTTAGGATGTTACTACCTTATGGTTATCAAAATCAAAGACGAAATGTATTATCTCCTTCAACCTTATCTTTAGAAAGACATAGATTGTTATGGTTGTTTCTTAAAAACGAAACTGATTTTTTCAAAAAAAACTTAAAGGTTTTACATTTTGCACCCGAACAGGCGTTTTACAAACGGTTCCGAAAATTGAAAAATTTAAACTACACTACAACCGATTTAAACTCGCCTTTAGCCGATATAAAAGCCGACATCTGCAACTTGCCATTTAAAGATCAGACATACGATGTGGTTTTATGCAATCATGTGCTGGAACATATCCCTGATGATACCAAAGCCTTACGGGAAATTTACCGCATCCTGAAACCCAATGGCTGGGCCATATTGCAAATTCCGCAGGATTACAAGAGGGAACAAACCTTTGAAGACGACAGCATCACTGACCCTGATGATCGCACCAGGATATTTGGTCAATATGACCATGTTCGGGTTTATGGCATGGACTATTTCGACAAGTTGAAACAGGTAGGTTTTGTGGTAAAACCAATCACGTATACTAATAATTTTTCAGCTCAGGAAAGAGACTATTATCGACTGGCTGATAAAGAAATTATTCCGCTGGTTATTAAACCTATACACTAATATTGAAAATTACTCAAGGTATCAAGCGTGAATTCATGCATATCTTTGGTATAGTCTAAGTGAGTAACAATTCTCCACTTACCTTCACCCATCTGACTTATTCTGATATTATTATCGGTCAGATAGTCCATAAAATCCATTTCTTCAATAGCGTCAATAAGATAAAAAATTACAATATTGGTTTCAACCGGCTCTACAGATTTTATATAATCTAAGCTTTCCAGGTGTTTACCAATGGCTTTTGCTCTGTCATTATCCTCTTTTAAGCGATCTACATGGTATTGCAATGCATAATAACCACAACCAGCCATATAACCAATTTGACGCATTCCGCCACCGAGTACTTTTCTGACTCTCATCGCATTTTTCATCAACTCTTTTTTGCCTACCAAAACTGTCCCCATAGGTGCACCAAGACCTTTAGACAGACAAATACTTATGGTATCAAATATTTTTCCAAGATCTTTTGGTGTGTAGTTTTGTTCAACCAATGCATTGAACAATCTTGCACCATCAAGATGTAAACCAAGATTTTCAGATTTACAGACGGCTTTGATATCCTGCATGGTTTTCAGATCATAACAAGCGCCACCACCTTTGTTGGTGGTGTTTTCTAAACAAACCAGACTGGTAAGTGGCGAGTGGTAAAAGTCCGGTGGATTAATGGCTGCTTTTACCAGATCTGCGGTAATTTTTCCACGCTTTCCATCAACCAATTTACAGGAAACCCCGGAATTAAAAGAAACTCCACCACCTTCATAGTGGTAAACATGAGCATATTTATCACAGACGAGCTGTTGACCCGGTTGTGTATGTAGTTTTATAGCTGCCTGATTGGCCATACTTCCCGTTGGAAAATAAAGCGCCTCATCCATACCAAATAGATCAGCAACATAATCTTCGAGATCATTTACCGTTGGATCTTCTTTATACACATCATCGCCAACTTCACATTTTTGCATAAAAATGAGCATATCTTTGGTTGGCTTTGTTACAGTATCACTTCTTAAATCTATCATTTTGATTAAAATATTATAATTTGATTGTTAGGCCATATCAAGTGTAAGACCATTGACGTGCTCGATAACAGCTTTGGCAGCCGACTCTCCGTTAAGCATAGCGGCATTAAGAGAACCATTGGAAAGTACATCGCCGGCAAGGAAAATATTATCTTTTAGTTTGGTTTCTGTGTGAGGGATCTGATAGTTAACATCCATAATATCCGGTAAAGCCTGAGGTATTTTATAATGCTTGATAAGTTCTACAACTTCTATTTCACAAATTTCAATCAACTCTTTTCTGACCCTTTCTACAAGTTGCACATCGCTGAGGTTATGTGTTTTTATAACACTAACAGAGATGATCTGCTTTAGATCTGAAGCCAATTTTAGATAATGAAAGTTATTGATCAGTGCATCTTCTTCGGCAATCAAACCGATCATTGGCAGATTTATAACCCTGTTGTTAACTTCAAAATATAAAGTATCTACTTTTTTCCATTCGCTTTTCTGATTATTCAAATTTGAAATAAGCGGTGATGGATCTGTGGCGATAATGATAAAGTCGGCTTTAGTCTCTTTACCATCAGAAAATATTATTTTTTCATTCACAACACTCTCAATCGAGGTATTAAAATGAAAAGTAGTATTTCTTAATCTGTTTGCAAGCTGGTTAGGTATGGCCTGAATGCCTTTTTCAGGAATACCGGCTTTAGCACTGGAAAAGAGTTTAAAAGTAAACTCAAACATCCTGCTGGACGTTTTCAGTTCATCTTCCAGAAATATACCTGCAAAGAAAGGTTTAAAAAAATTAGCGATGACTTTTTCTGAAAAACCATAGTCTTTTAAATAGTCTATTGTAGTTTTACTTTTTTCTCTGAAAATTTCATCGAATGGTTTTTTGGATAACTTTCTGGCCAGATTTAAGATTTTGAGTTTATCCGGTAAAGAGGCTAATTTAGAAAATAGTGTTGGGAATAAAAGATCAAAATCACGACTCGGATTGCCTAATTTACCATTAAAATCTTTTTTAAAGACAAAAGCACCAGAAGTAAAGTATTTGAGGTGTAATAATTCAAGGTTCAAATATTTCTGTACTGCAGGATAATTTGGCAATAGCACCTGAAAACCTTTGTCAAGAATTTCGCCGTCTATATAATCTGTTTGTACTCTTCCTCCTACTCTGTCCTTTTTGTCATAAATCACAGGCTTATATCCCGCTTTCTCAAGGTTAATTGCAGCGACCAGACCACTGACTCCCGCTCCAATTATTACAATCTTCTTATCCTCCATATATTGAATGATCTAAATTTTGGTGTAAGGTATAAATTTTTACTAAAAATACGGCAAGCCGTCGAATCTTCAAGGAATATGTTGTTATTTAAGAAAAAAATAATTATGATTTCAAGAAAAGATAATTTAATCAATCTCTATTACCACCCTAAACATCTAAATGCTAAAAAATGTATTGCTATTGCAAATGCAAATAAAGCAGCCGTTCAGGCTATTGACATAGAAAAAACAAGAATAAGCCAGACCCATTGGTCTGAGATGGCAGAATTACTCAACATAAGCGTAATTGATCTTGTAGATCTTGAGCATGAATTGGTTGTATCCAAATTTGGTAGCAAACCTGATATTGATGAGTTTAGTGCATTGAAAATAATACAGAATAGTCCTGAAGTTGTGAAATCACCAGTTGCGATAAGAGGTGAAAAAGCAGTTTTTGCAAAGAATTCAAGAGACATTCTAAAACTTCAAAATGCTGATACCGGCGAGGTGAGAATTCCATAAAATTAATATACTTTTAAAGTTGAGAGGAATTTAATTTGTCGGGTTCTGTTATGTTTGTCATCAAAATAGTTGCATGGATTTTTCAAAAATAAAACTGATTGTTTCTGATATGGATGGTACACTTCTCAATGAAAATCATGAAGTAAGTGATCGCTTTTATGCCCAGTTTCAGAGGTTAACAGCAAAAGACATACATTTTGTTGCTGCCAGTGGAAGGCAATTTCAAAGTATTCAGGATAAATTATTCGATATCAAAGACGAAATCAGCATCATTGGTGAAAATGGCGGTATCATGCAACACGCACGAAAAACCAAGGTGCTTCTTGAACTTTCAAAGGAAGACGTTGCTGAATGTGTGAAAGTTTTAAGGCAAATAGAAAACAGCTATACGGTTTTATGCGGAAGTAAAGCAGCTTATATTGAATCTAAAGATGACCATTTTTATAAAAAACTGAAAAATTATTACACCGTCGTGGAAAGGGTTGATGACCTTTTAAATGTTTACAATGATCAGTTTTTAAAAATAGCCGTCTTTCATTTTGATTCTTCTGAAGAGTTTATTTACCCAAGTGTCAGGAAATTTGAAGGACAGTATCAGGTCATTGTTTCAGGTCAGAACTGGTTGGATATTTCCCATATTGAAGCCAACAAGGCCTATGCTTTAAAAATGATTCAAAAAGAAATGGGTATAACGCCAGAAGAAACCATGGTCTTTGGAGATTTTAATAATGATATTGAAATGCTGAAATTAGCGGACTTTAGCTATGCAATGGCCAACGCGCATTCGAATGTTAAGAATACAGCAAAGTACATGACCAAATCCAACAATGACAATGGTGTTGAAGTGGTTTTGGAAGAACTTTTAGACTCAAGAAATCATCAAAACTGAAAAAACTTATTTACCTTTATAAGATAATGTGTCCCACATCGTATTAATTATTTTACTTCCCTGAAAATTCACAGAATCTACGGATATCATAGTCATGATCAATATGCCTTCATCTGTTCCGCCTATTGAAGCCACCTCATAAATACTCTTATCATCTTTATAGGTCAATACGGCTTTGTCAATTCTTATATCATGACCTGAAACAAGGGTTTTTTCAATTATTTCACGTTGCATTTCATAACCGTAATTTATGCTTTCTTTTGTTACTTCATAGAGCATCATTTCATTGAGCATGGTAGGATTAATGGTAGAATACTCCTGGATAATTACACCAGAGCCCTCAGCAGTCATCAACATGATTTAACTAATCCCTTCATCTAAATCTAATTTTGAAATTTTATAATCGCTGGAATATTTAAAACTTACCAAATCACTGTCATATACAAGTGTATCTTTAGCAGATAATTTTATTTCTAAGGATTTTCCGTCTACGTTAAGTTTTAAGATTTCGTCCAATGATACTTCTACCGTCGTATCGTTGATCTGCAGTAAATAATCCTTCTGTGAAAATCCAGTGATGGCTGAGAATAAAAACAGAAGTCTAAGAGCGTTTTTCATATTGCTTTGATTTGGGTTAAGTGATTTTATTGTGTTAGATTCTCCAAACTTTCCTTTATGCTTTCAATTTTACCTAAGGCATCAGCTTGTTTTTGTTTTTCTTTGTTCACCACCTGCTCTGGTGCATTATCCACAAAACGCTTATTGCTGAGTTTCTTTTCTACTGAAACTAAAAAACCGGTATAATAATCCAGGTCTTTTTTTAGTTTTTCGATTTCAGCTTCAACATCTATAGAACCTTCAACCGGAATATAATATATGTTGGATTTTACACTGAAACTCAAGGCTCCGTCTTGCTGCTCATTCACATAATCAAGATTTTTAATATTTCCGAGCTTTTGAATAATCCCGTCAAAATCTGTACTCCAGTTTTCTTTGTTCTCTACTTTTAAGTCAATTGGATTTTTAAAAGCGATGTTTTTGGATTTCCTGACGGAACGAACCTGAGTGATCACATCCGCAGCCCAATCAAAATTTTGTATGATTTCAGCGTCAAAGGCTTTCGCTTCAGGCCATTCTGAAATGATCAGGGCTTCTTCCGGTGATCTGTCTTTGATACCATGCCATAACTCTTCCGTGATAAAAGGCATGAACGGATGCAGAATTTTTAAATTATCTTCAAATAATTTGATACATTCAGCCTTGGTTTTGGCATCTACAGGTTGTTGGTAAGCGGGCTTTATAATCTCGAGTAACCAAGAACAGAAGTCGTTCCACACCAACTTATAGCAACTCATCAACACATCTGAAATTCTGTATTTAGAATAATGGTCTTCGATGTCAAGTAAGTTTTGCTGAAATTTGTTCTCGTACCATTTCAAACCTATCCTGGCATGTTCCGGCTGTTCAATGTTGTCGTCAACTTCCCATGAATCAATCAAACGATAGGCGTTCCAAATTTTATTGGCAAAAGATTTCCCTTGCTGACAAAGGCTTTCGTCAAACAGCAGGTCATTGCCCGCAGCGCTGCTCAATAATAAACCGACACGCACACCATCTGCACCAAAATCATCAATCAACTTAATGGCATCGGGAGAATTTCCGAGTGATTTAGACATTTTTCGTCTTTGAGAATCTCTAACCAATCCTGTGAGATAAACATTATCAAATGGTTTTTGGTCAGCAAATTCATAACCTGCCATGATCATTCGGGCGACCCAAAAGAACAAAATATCTGGTCCGGTCACCAAATCTTTAGTTGGGTAGTAATATTTGAATTCTTCATTGTCTGGATTACGAATACCATCAAAAACAGACATTGGCCATAACCAAGATGAAAACCAGGTATCTAAACTATCCTCATCCTGAACCAAATCATTTTCAGTCAGGTTTTGATTGCTGAATTCTCTTTTAGCCATTTCAACGGCTTCAGCTGTATTCGTGGCGACTACAAACTGGTTTTTATCAAAACCATGATCTGTTTTGAGATAGTAAACAGGGATTTGATGACCCCACCATAATTGTCTTGAGATGTTCCAGTCTCTGACGTTTTCCAGCCAGTGTTTATAAGTATTGTTAAATTTAGAAGGAAACAATTTGACCTCATCAGATTTCATTACCGCATCTAAAGCAGGTTGGGCAATATCTTTCATTTTTAGAAACCACTGCTCCGACAATTTTGGTTCAATGACAGCTTTTGTTCTTTCCGACAAGCCAACCTTATTGGTATAATTTTCAGTTTTGATCAAAAAACCGGCTTCATCCAATGCTTTTGCAAAATTCTTTCTGGCTTCAAACCTTTCCTGACCTTGGTATTCTAAACCATGTTCATTTAAAGTGGCATCATCATTAAAGATGTCAATAATTTCTAAGTTATGCCTCTCTCCTATCGCCTTATCGTTTTCATCGTGGGCCGGTGTGATCTTCAGGCAACCGGTACCAAATTCCATATCGACATAATCGTCAAAAACTATAGGTATTTCACGACCAACAACAGGTACAATGGCTTTCTTACCTTTCAGGTGATCAAAACGTTCGTCATTGGGATTCACACAAATGGCAGTATCTCCAAAAATAGTTTCAGGTCGGGTTGTGGCTATTTCAACAAAATCATCAGAACCCACAACAGGATATTTCACATAATATAAAAGCCCTTGTTTTTCCTGGTATTCTACTTCTTCATCAGACAAGGTGGTTTTGGCTTCCGGATCCCAATTGACCATGCGGTAACCTTTGTAGATCAGACCTTTATTGTACAAATCTACAAATACCTTAATCACAGACTCATACATATCATCATCCATGGTAAATTTCAATCTGTCCCAATCGCAGGATGCACCAAGTCTTTTCAGCTGACCTAAAATTTTCCCACCATATTCCTCAGTCCAGTCCCAGGCATGTCTTAAAAATTCATCTCTTGTTAAGTCCGATTTATTAATGCCTTCAGCTTTAAGTTTGGCCACGACTTTAGCTTCGGTTGCAATGGAGGCATGATCTGTACCCGGTACCCAGCAGGCGTTGTACCCTTTTAAGCGTGCTCTTCTGATCAAGACGTCCTGAATGGTATTATTCAGCATATGTCCCATATGTAAAACACCGGTAACGTTAGGCGGCGGAATAACAATAGTGTATGAAGGTTTGTCATTGATTTCTGAATGAAAAAAATTATGTTTACTCCAGTAGTCGTACCACTTTTGTTCTACATTTTTGGGTGTATAATTTGTGTCCTCTGACATGTTTTCAATTTTGGATTTGCAAAAATAACCAATATAGTATAATGGTCTTAAGATTAATTGATTAATTTAAAATCGTACTGTTCTATAAATCTAAAAACATTTAGCTTCAACCACTTGCTTATAAAATTAAAAAGCGTATTTTTGCACCCGTTTAATTTAAAAATAAAACTATGAACCAGTACGAAACTGTTTTCATTCTTAATCCCGTTTTATCTGAAGAACAGATAAAGGAAACAGTAAAAAAGTTTGAAGATTATTTAAAATCTGAAGGTGCAGAGATTGTGCACAAAGAAGATTGGGGACTCAAAAAATTGGCTTACCCTATCGAAAACAAAAAAAGTGGTTTTTACCATTTACTTGAATTTCAGGTCAATCCTGCTGCCATAGACACTATGGAGTTGATGATGAGACAAGATGAACGTGTAATGCGTTTCTTAACTGTCAAGTTAGACAAGTATGCCGTAGAATGGGCAAGAGAAAGAGTAAAAAGAATGAACAAAAAAGCTTAAGCCATGTCAAAAATTGAAGAACAATCAAAAGAAAAAAATGAAGGCGAAATCAGGTATTTAACGCCTCTGGATATTGAAACCAAAAGTAAAAAACGCTACTGCCGTTTTAAAAGAGCAGGCATCAAGTACGTTGACTATAAAAATGCAGATTTCTTAATGGAATTTGTAAACGAGCAAGGTAAAATTTTACCTAGACGTCTTACAGGAACTTCTTTGAAATACCAAAGAAAAGTTGCTCAGGCTGTGAAGCGTGCGAGACATTTAGCCTTAATGCCTTATGTAGGTGATTTACTTAAATAAAAACGAAAGAACATGGAATTAATACTAAAAAAAGACGTTGATAATTTAGGTTTTGCCGACGATATAGTGACTGTAAAAAATGGTTACGGACGTAATTATTTAATACCACAAGGTTATGCTGTTATGGCAACAGAATCTGCAAAAAAAGTATTAGCAGAAAACTTAAGACAACGCGCTCACAAAGAAGAAGAAACTATTAAGCAAGCTAAGGAAGACGCAGCAAAACTTGATGGTCTTGATCTCAAAATTACTGCAAAAGCCGGTGCAGGTGATAAACTCTTTGGTAGCGTAACTGACGCTGACCTGAGTGATGCGCTTGCAGAAAAAGGTGTTGAAATTGAAAAGAAATTCATTTCTATTTTTGGTGGAAACATAAAAAGATTAGGTCAGTACGATGCTAAAATCAGGTTTCACAGAGAAGTAATCGTAGATTTTACATTTGACGTTATAGCAGAAGCCTAGATTCACTTTCTAACAAATTTAATAAACCGCTTGATTCCCGTAACCGGAGTTAATGCGGTTTTTTTATTTAGATAGTTTAAAAGTTTTATTTTTGTTAAATTGCGATTCTTATATAAAATATCATATGCCGCAAACCACTTTACATGAAGAAGAAAGGCTAAAAGCGCTTAATTCTCTTAATATACTTGATACTGAAAAAGAAAAAGAGTACGATGAGCTGACTGTACTTGCTTCATTTATATGTGATACACCGGTCGCATTCATAAGTCTTGTCGATAGAGACAGACAGTGGTTTAAATCAAAAATAGGACTGAAGGAACAAGAAACAAAACGAAGCGATTCTTTTTGTACACACGCCATAAAAAATCCAAATGGTATCTATGAAATTGAAGATACTACCAAACACGAGCTGTTTAAGGATAATGTTTTTGTCACAGAAAAGGGTGTGAAATTCTATGCAGGAGCGCCATTGGTTCATGAGAGCGGTTTTGTTCTTGGAACGATATGTGTTGTAGATTTTGAACCCAGAAAACTCAATGAAAGACAAAAAATAGCTTTACAAAATCTTTCTAATCAAGTTGTTAAACTCCTAGAATTAAGAGCCAAAAATAAAAACCTCAGAGAAGTACAAAAGAATTTAAGAGAAAAAAACGAGCAGCTTAAGAATTTTGCAGGTGTTGTTTCACATGATATGAAAATGCCATTGTCAAATATCATTGTGACCATAGACATTCTTAAAGCTAAATATAAAAAAATCCTTGACGAAGCCGGGTTTGAATATCTTAACAATCTAAAGCAGTCTGCTTTTAAAATGAGTGATTACATCACTAATATACTCATGCACTACAAGAGTGATGAAATTACTGAGAGCGAATACAGGGAGGAAGTAGAAGTTAAAGAACTCATTGAAGATATCATAGAATTATTGGATGTAAATGATAATTGTGATATCAACATGCCTAAGGAGAACAAGTTTATCAAATGTAATAAAACCGCTTTAGAGCAAATACTCTTAAATCTTATTGGTAATAGTATAAAGTACAACGACAAAGAAAAAATAGTTGTAGACATAGAACTCGAGGAAAGCGATGAATATTATTTTTTTAGTGTCAAAGACAATGGCATGGGCATTCCGAAAGACAAACAAAAGGACATTTTCAAGCTTTTTTCCACTATTGCCGAAAGAGACAGACGCGGGCAAAAAGGCAATGGTATTGGTCTTTCTACCGTTAGAAAACTTATTCACAATTTAGGTGGCAAAATAAAGGTAGATTCAGAAGTTGGCGTTTACACAAATATTACTTTCTCTATCGAAAAATAAAGCATAGATTTCATATCAAGCTATTTTGAATCGCAAGAAAACGATTATATTTTATTTAATTTGGGTTAAAGCTATTTGATAGCTTTAAGGTATATGTATATTTGCGTTGAGAATATAAATAAGCCGAATGCAGTTTTACCATCCTAAGATCTTATACGGACTTTTTGCACTGGTTATTCCCGTTATCGTTCATCTCTTTCAGCTAAGAAAATTTAAACCTGAACCCTTCACGAATGTAGCTTTACTTCAAAAGCTGATCATTTCTTCGAGGAAAAGTTCAAAATTAAAAAAGTGGCTGAGTCTTATTGCAAGACTATTGATCCTGACCTTTTTGATTTTGGCCTTTGCGCAACCTTACATTCCTGGCGAAAATTCTTCTCAAGCCAAAGAGCTCAATGTTTTTCTGGACAATTCTTTTAGCATGACTTTAAGAGGGGAAAAAGCTGATCTATTCACACAAGCTAAGGAAGACCTACTCGAATCTACTCCTAATGACCAGGTTTACAATCTTATCACCCATAATGAGATTTACAAAAATCTGAGCTCAGAAGAACTCAAATCGCTGATTTTTGACATTGAGATCTATCCTTCAGCTTTGAGTTTTGAGGAAATGCTTCAAAAAACAGAAGTCGTTTTCAGTAATACCGACAATGCTCTAAAGGAGGCGATCTTTCTTTCTGATTTTCAAAAATTTCAAAAACAAGGTGATGCTTTAAATTTTAAAGATCATATCAATTACAATTTGATCAAATATGAACCCCAAAGTCTTTTAAATTTTAGCATAGATACGGCCTATGTTGAAAAAACAACAAATGAAAATGTATTGAATTTTGAGATTAAAGCATCAGAACCGGTAACCCAAAATTTACCAGTCTCAGTATATAATGAAAGTAAACTGCTTGGAAGATTTAGTATTAGTTTTGAAGAAGAAACAAGAAAAACCTACAGTTTTGATTTGAATCAAAATGAGGTTAAGTTTGGTAGATTGGAAATTGAAGATGCAGGCCTGACCTTTGACAATAGTCTTTATTTTACGATTTCAGAGCCGGACCCGATAAAAGTACTTGCCGTTTCGGAAAAGTACACGGATTATTTAGACAGAATATTTCAAAATGAGAGGTTTCAGTATAAACAATCCCTTATTGACCAGTTAGAATTTGAAGAGATTAGTAATGCAGATATAATCATACTCAACGAAATTGAAAATCCAACAAATGCGCTTCGGATCGCTGTAGAGAACTATACATCTGTTGGAGGTGTTTTGGTCATAATTCCATCATCAAAAGCAAATTTAAGCAGTTATAACAACCTCTTTGATCTGCTGAATTTAGAGCCGTACTCTTCCCTAAACGAAAGTAGAATAAAGCTCACCGATATCAATCTTGATCATCCATTGTTTAAAAATGTTTTCACTAAGGATGTAGACAATTTTGATTATCCGACTTTTGATACTTACTATGCAAACTTCAGTGCAGAAAAAGCCCTGTCTTTCAGTAATGGCTTAGCCTTTTTAGAATCAAACAAAAACGTTTTCAGATTTAATGCTCCTATCTCAGATAATTCAAATTTTACCCAGTCTCCAATCGTGGTTTTGTCATTTTATAACATGGCTCTAAGTGCTCAGAGTGATGAAGTACTTTATTTGTACATGAATGACAAATATGAAGTAAAGCTCAAGGAAAAAATTCAACAGGATGAAGTTTTATCCCTGACCAAAGAAGATTTCAGTTTTATTCCGAGACAGGAATCGGATGGTAATAGTATAAAGTTGAATTTTGGAGATTACCCTGAAAGGTCCGGACATTATCAACTTTTAAGCTCAAAAAAAGATACTATTGGCGTATTGGCCTTTAATAATGAAAGGGACGAAAATCAACTGTTGTACTACGATTTAAGCGACTATGAGAATACAAATGTTTATGAAGGATTTACAGGTTATACAGAAGCCTTTTACGAAACTACAGAAATTAAGAGTTTATGGATTTGGTTTATAATTTTGGCCTTGATATTTATGATTATTGAATTACTTTTGTTGAGGTTTTTAAAATAAGTCCTTATGGTATTGCTTCTCAAGTCAGCAAAAATAATAGATGCTAACAGTCCTTTTCATCATCAAACAAAGGATATACTCGTTGAAGACGGCATTATAAAAAGTATTGAAAACCAAATAAATAAAGAAACGAATAAAGTTATTGAGCTGAATAATTTACACCTTTCGCCCGGTTGGTTCGATTCTTCTGTCTCTTTTGGAGAGCCTGGTTTTGAAGAACGCGAAACTCTACAAAACGGTTTGGATACAGCTATGAAAAGTGGTTTCACACATCTGGTTCTTAACCCTAATACTAACCCGGTTTTGGACAACTCCAGTTTCATTCAGCACATTTTAAACAAAAGCGCTTCTCACATTGTAGATATTCTGCCTACCGGAGCATTAACAGAAAGGTCCGAAGGCCAAAACATGGCTGAACTTTTTGATATGTACAGCAATGGTGCAGTTGCATTTGGGGATTATAAGCGTTCAATAAATGATGCCAACCTGTTGAAAATAGCCATGCAATATTCAAAGAGTTTTCAGGCTTTAATTCAGGTTTTTTCTTTGGACCAGCATCTCAGTACAGACACGCAAATGCATGAAGGGCCTGTAAGCACTGCACTTGGCTTAAAAGCTATGCCGAGGATTGCTGAAGTCATCCAATTGAAAAGAGATCTTGAATTGGTAAAATATACTGATGCAAAGGTACATTTCTGTTGTATTTCAACAGCCGAATCGGTAAGCCTGATAGAGCAAGCCAAAAATGAAGGGCTAGACGTCACTTGCAGTGTTGCACTTTCCAATTTATACTTCACAGACAAAGTATTGGAAAGCTTCGATTCAAAATATAAGATTTGGCCTCCTTTAAGAGAAACATCAGATCAGGAAGCATTAATTGAGGGCTTAAAAAAAGGTATTATCGACATGGTTACCTGCGATCATTTACCACTAAATATTGAACTTAAAAATACTGAGTTTGAGCATGCTGAATTTGGCAGTATTGGATTAGAATCTGCATTTGGAGCTTTGAACAAACTATTCGGTTTAGATGAGTCAGTCGAATTTTTAACCAGAGGTAAATCAAGGTTTAACGCGACCAGAACGCATATTGATGTTGAACAACCTGCAGTTTTAAGCTTATTTGATCCGGACATAAACCGGACATTTTCTGAAGAAGATATTCATTCAAAGTCCAAAAATGCAATTTTTGAAGGAGAAGATCTTAAAGGCAAGGTTTACGGTATAATTAATAATGGTAAATATTATGTCTCAGAATAAAGTTAAGTCTCCTAAAGGCAAGTCTGCTGCCATTGTAAGTTATCTCTTTTTCTTTTTAGGCAGTATAATCGCTATTTTTATGAATATGGAAGATCGACACGAATTTGCCAGATTTCATATCAGACAATCCTTTGGTTTACATTTTATCTTTGTAGCTGTTGGACAATTGCTGTCTGGTTTAGATTCTATTTTCAATAATATTATGATTTTTTATTCATTTTGGATCTTTTATTTTGTTCTCTGGATTTACGGATTTATAAATGCTATTTCAGGTAAAAAACAACTCATTCCCATTCTGGGTAATTTATTTCAAAAACTTTTTAAAGTATTGTAATGACCACAAAACCATTAAGCTTAATACATTTAATAAGACCTTCTGTTTCTGATGAGCCAGCACCACTTATTCTAATGTTGCACGGCTATGGCAGCGACGAAAATGATTTGTTTGGCTTTGCTGATTATCTACCGGAAAAATACACGATCATCTCTGTGAGAGCACCATACAAATTACAACCTATGGGAAATGCCTGGTATGCGATAAATTTTGATGCTAATGCGAACAAATTTAGCGACACAGACCAGGCGATTGAATCGCGAGACAGAATTAAGAACTTTATTCATGAAGCTATTGAGGCGTACAATATCAACAAAAATGATATTACTTTATTTGGGTTTAGTCAGGGAACCATTTTGAGTTTTGCCACTGCCCTCACCTATCCAAGCCTCGTAAAAAACATAATTGGATTGAGTGGTTATATTGATAAAAATTTGATTGAAATGGGAGATGTCAATCAAATAAAAAATCTGAATGTTTTCAGTTCTCATGGTAGTGTTGATCAGGTAATACCGGTGGATTGGGCCAGAAAAACACCTGAGATATTAAAAGAAATGAATGTCAACTGCACTTACAAAGAATTTCCTGTCGGACATGGTGTAAATCAGGATAATTTTCAGGCCGTTCTGGAATGGCTTAAAAAACATTAGTCGTTTTTCTTTTTGAACATCTTGGATATTACAAGCACATGAGGAAAAGTAATCGCAGCGATGAAAGAAAACAAAAGTGCTTCAAATATTTGCGTATCCTTCAAAAACCAATAAAAGCCAAATAATCCCACAATTGAAGCCAACCAATACCAGATTGCCTGTTTTAGGTATTTAAGTATACTTTTCTTCGTTACATCGCCGTATATATATTTTAATTGATCATACAAAGATGGTACGCTATGCCATAAAACAAAATAAATCGCAAAAGACCATATAAGATCAGTTACCCGAAATATTATTGCCAAAACCAATAAATAAAGCAGTTGTTCTGTAAGCTGCAATCTGAACAACCTGTTTGTTTTATAAAAAACAAGACTGAATAACGCATTCAAAATACATAGTATGATAAGTAAGTATTTTAGAAAATCCAGATTCAGATAGTAGCCGGTAATACCATTTACGATACGTTCAACTTCCTCCTGATGAAAGTAAAATATGAGGCAAAATATCAGACAACCATATATAAGCTCAAAAGAGACTTTTAATAAATTGTTTGAAGTTTTAAGAAGGAAATGCCAATGTTGTTCACCAAAATGATAAGCACTTATCAAAATAAATACCAATAATGCAATATCAGGTATTAAAACAAAAAAAAGGGCAAAAACACCTACAATTGTTAAATAAAATAAAATAGTTTTAGTTAAGCTGTTGATTAAATGTGATTTAAAGCTCTTTTTTATAATTACGATATCGTTTGCGCCGTGTAGAATCCCAAAAGTCAAGATTAAAACCAAACCCAATATATAAAGGTAGTTTGAAGCTATAAATGAATTTAACCACAAACCCAGAAAGCTAAGTACAACAATATATTTATAAATTTTCATTTAATATTTTGAATAGGTGCTAAAATTAAGCAAATAAAATTATTGATTCAAATATTCTGTTCAATTCTTTGATATATTTGATTAAACAAAAACTAAATTTTAAATGCTATGAGAACATTACTATTTTTAAGCGAGATGTCAAAAATCGCTAATGACGATTACACCGGCTTCACTTTCTTCGTAGGAAGTATGGCTATGATGGCGGCTTCGGCCTTTTTCTTTTTATCACTCAACCAGTTTGATAAAAAATGGAGAACCTCAGTATTAGTTTCCGGATTGATTACTTTCATTGCGGCTGTCCACTATTTTTACATGAGAGATTATTGGGATGCTGTACAAGAATCACCAACATTCTTCAGATATGTTGACTGGGTACTTACTGTGCCGTTAATGTGTGTTGAATTCTTCTTAATTCTAAGAGCAGCTGGTGCTAAAAAATCATTGATGTGGAAATTGATTTTCTGGTCAGTGGTTATGCTTGTAACAGGTTACTTCGGTGAAGCTATAGCTGTTGGTGATCCGACTATGCAGTGGATTTGGGGTCTTATATCTGGTATAGCATATTTCATTATTGTTTACATCATTTGGTTTGGAGAAGCCAAAAAACTGGCTGAACAAGCTGGAGGTTTTGTATTAAAAGCTCACAAGATACTATGCTGGTTTGTATTAGTTGGTTGGGCAATTTATCCACTAGGTTACATATTAGGTACCGAAGGTGGATTATTTGGAATGCAACTTGTATCTGATATCGAAGCAGCACAACAATCAATGAATGTGGTCTACAACATTGGTGATGCTGTAAACAAAATAGGTTTTGGATTAGTTGTTTATACTTTAGCGGTTAATTCTTCTAAAGACTAATCAAAGTAAACATAAAATTATTGGCAAGCTTCAAGTTTTTCTTGAAGCTTGTTTATTTCTGCATCTTTCAGCATCATTGTTTTTTCGGCATTGATATAAATATATACCGATAGCAGCAACATAAAAAAGAATAAAAACATAAATATTTTTTCTCTCATCAGACGTCTATTTGAAGATTATCATAAGCCAAAAACACATTTTGAGGCAACTCTTGCTGAACTTCATCATGGAAGCCCAAATGATGACTTATGTGGGTGAAATAAGTTTTTTGTGGCTTTAGAATGTCTACTATCTCTAAGGCTTCTTCTACATTCAAGTGTGTGTAGTGTGGTTCTTTCCTAAGCGCATTTAAAACCAGGTATTTTACACCTTTAAGCTGTTCCATGGATTTTTCAGGTATAGTTTTAGCATCAGTGATGTATGCAAAATCATCTATTCTAAAACCATATACCTGTAATTTTCCGTGATATACATTTATGGGAATAACCGTTTTGTTTTTTAATTGAAAAGGTTCGTCTTTAATAATATTTTCCTGGAGTGTTGGTGCACCGGGATATTTATTTTTGACAGCAAACACATAATCGAACCTTCTCTTTAGGGCATCCAAAACACGATTGTGTGCATAAATAGAAATATCACCCTGACGGAAATAGAACGGTCGAACATCATCCAGACCGGCAATATGGTCATTATGTTCGTGTGTAAACAAAATGCCATTCAGATTTTTGATAGGATTGGCCAGCATTTGCTGTCTGAAATCTGGTCCTGTATCAACAACGTAGGCATAATCTTCCCATTCTATAAGTATAGATACCCTTAATCTTTTGTCTTTTGGATTGTTACTCTTGCATACAGGATGATCACTTCCAATTATGGGAATACCCTGCGAAGTTCCTGTGCCTAAAAATGTGATTTTCAAAAGGAATAATTTTCACAAAAATATATAATATATTTTGTAAGGTATGGCAATATGTTATCTTTGTTATAGTTATAACATTATTCTAAAAAACTATAATAAATGGCTGTTTCTGTAGATGGAGATCAGGACTTTGACAAGGTACTATCTATTAAAAATAAAGCACTTAGGGTAAATCTCAACAAAAATATCTATGGTACGTTTGCCGAAATTGGCGCAGGTCAGGAAACAGTAAGGAATTTCTTCAGAGCCGGTGGTGCAAGTGGTACAATTGCCAAAACCATGAGTGCATATGACAAAGACTTTAGTGATGCCATTTATGGAATGGAGGCAGACAGAAGGTATGTTACTGAAAACCGTCTCCACAAGATGCTTGACCATGAAACAAGACTTATTGAGGAAAGGATCATAAGACGCAAACATCCTGAAAAATTGTTTTTTACCTATGCCAATACCGTCGCAACTATAGACTTTGCTAAAAAATATAAAGGTCATGGCTGGGTCGGAATAAAATACCAGGTAAAACCTGATGAAGGTTACAATAAGATTGTATTACATATTCGTTTTAAGGAAAATGATGCAAAGCACCAACAGATAACGCTTGGTGTTTTAGGCGTAAACCTGATATACGGCGCATACTATAATTACGATAGTGCAAAAGATATTTTAAAAAACCTCTACAACCACCTGGACAAAGACCAGCTAGAAATTGACACGATCAATTTCTCAGGCCCAAGGTTCAAGAGTGTAGATAACCGCCTGATGAGCCTTCAGTTGGTCAAAAACGGTATGACAGATGCGGTCATGTTTGCCCCGAACGGTAATAACGTATTGCCTGCCAGTGTTTTATACAAAAAGAATATTTTAGCCTTGAGAGGAAGTTTCAGACCTGTTACAAAAGTAAACCTTGATATTTACAAAAATTCTCTTGAATTGTTTCAGAAAGAAAGAAAAGTCAGCCAGGACCAGACACAGGTTGTCTTTGAAATCACCTTATCCAATTTAAGGTCTGAAGGTGAAATTAACGAAGAAGATTTTCTTGACAGAGCTGATCTGTTATGCCATCTAGGGCAAACTGTGATGATATCAAATTTCCAGGAATACTACAAGCTCGTTGAATATCTTTCAAAATATTCCAAGGAGCGTATGGGCATAGCTATGGGTGTAAACAACCTTATAGATGTATTTGACGAACGCTATTACAGGCACTTGAGCGGTGGTATTCTTGAGGCGTTTGGTAAATTATTCTTCAAAGACTTGAAGGTATATTTATATCCTTATAAAAATCAGGAAACAGGTGAGATCATTACCAGTGAAAATTTAAAGGTTCATCCGAGAATGAAGGAGCTTTACAAGTTCTTTAAAAATAACGGTCGCGTTGTGGATATCGAAGATTATGATGAATCAAACCTCGGTATTTTCTCCAGAGAGGTACTCAGC
Organism: uncultured Psychroflexus sp.; assembly: GCA_913062845.1. Lineage (GTDB taxonomy): Bacteria > Bacteroidota > Bacteroidia > Flavobacteriales > Flavobacteriaceae > Psychroflexus. Next base: position 37,422 of record CAJXVZ010000007.1, on the reverse strand, counting down.
ATGATAGCCGAAGGTAAAAAAGGCTGGGAAGACCTACTACCAAAGCAAACTGTGGAAATGATCAAGGAACAAAACATGTTTAAAAGAGATTACAAAAAAATAGAAAATGTTGGTTATAAAATAGGTTAAGCAGCATCTTTCTATATACAAACCTCCATTTGACGTTCATATCCTCCAAATAAAAATATATTCCCGATAAATACGTTTATATTGCATGCTTGTATTTTGTCTGTTTTAAATGAGAAAACTTCTGGTTTATTTTTCTTTTATATTTACTCCATTATTGCTTCAGGCACAAATTGGAGGTCAAAATACATATCAGTTTCTTAACCTGCCGGTATCGCCAAGGCACGCCGCCTTAGGTGGTAAAAATGTAACCCTGGTGAATTATGATCCAACCTCTGCTTTAAACAATCCCGCTCTCATTAATGATGCCATGGATAATCAGATGGTGCTTAATTATATGAATTTTGTCGGAGATATAAACTACGGGACTGCTTCTTACGCGCATTTCTTCAATCGAAGGACCCGTGTTGTTCAAGCCGGAATAACCTATGTAAATTACGGCAACTTTAATGGTTTTGACGAAAATGCCAATGCTACCGGAGACTTTAGCGGAAGTGAAGCCGCACTTTCCGTCGGTTATCAACAACAATTAGGGCGAAGTGATTTTCACCTCGGTGCAAATGCAAAGTTTATATCCTCCCGATTAGAGTCTTTCACGTCTTTTGGCGTGGCCACAGACATAGGCTTAACCTACAGAAACGAATATTCAAACCTTATCATATCGGGAGTTATACGTAATTTAGGATACCAACTCAAACCATTCAACGAAATAAGAGAAAATCTGCCGCTGGAACTTATTTTTGGGATTTCTCAAAAACTGGACAGGCTGCCCTTTCGCTGGCACGTTACACTGGACAATCTTCAGGAATGGAATGTTGCTTTTGGAAATTCAGCCAGAGACGAAGTGGATCTGACAGGCAATGTTACGGAAGACGATCCCGGTTTTTTCGCCAATATTTTCAGAAGAACTATTTTAGGCCTGGAATTTTTTCCTGAAAGTGGCTTTAACGTTCAGGTTGGTTATAATTTCAGGCGTGGTGAGGAATTAAGAATTGAAGACCAAAGGTCTTTTGCCGGTCTAAGTGCCGGGTTGAGTATTAAGTTCAACAAAGTCAGAATCAATTATAGCTACACCAGGTTCAACAGAGCTGCTAATACGAGCTTTTTTGGCGTGAGTATTGATTTGAGCCGATAAGACTCTTAATCTACATAAGTTTATTAATCATTTTAAATGCATACTAAATGCATTAAACTCATTACCAGCATATTATAAATTTTTTTATCATAAAAACTGCATTCAAAGCATTATTTGCCATTGTCTGTAACTATTGTTACAATTAAAACAATAGATATATCTTATTTTTGTACCATAATTAAAAAAAAGAATATTATGGACAATCTAAAAGAAGTTAACACTGTAAATCAAACAACACAAATGCCAAGAATTGGCGATCAGGCTCCAGACTTTGAAGCGCTGACAACAACAGGTAAAATAAAAATGTCTGAATTTGCAAAAGACAAATGGACCGTCATGTTTTCTCATCCAGCGGATTTTACACCGGTTTGTACAACTGAAATGACTGGATTTGCTCTCAGAAAAAAAGAATTTGAAGAGCTGAATACGGAATTACTGGGATTAAGTATTGATTCTATTCACTCGCATATCGGCTGGGTTGATAGTGTTAAACAAAGCACCGGTGTTTACATGGACTTCCCAATTATTGCAGATATTGATATGAAGGTTTCTAAACTCTATGGAATGTTACAACCCAATGAAAGCGAAACTGCAGCCGTTAGAGCAGTATTTTTTATAGATCCTGACAAAAAGATCAGGCTCATCATGTACTATCCATTGAATGTTGGCAGAAATATGGATGAAATTTTAAGAGCATTGGAAGCCCTTCAGTTTTCTGATGAAAATTCTGTAGCCTGCCCTTTGGACTGGAAAAAAGGCGACAAGGCCATTGTACCTCCACCAAAAACTTTAAAGGATTATGAGAACAGGCTTGCAGATAATTCTGTTGAAAAGACAACCTGGTATCTGGCAAAAAAGCAGTTCTAACTGAAAAAAAATATACCAATTAACGTGAAGGCTCGGCTTTCACGTTTTTTTGGTTTCTGAAGAGTTTATAACCAGGTTATATCTTTATAAAAATAAATATATTTCAAATCTGAAATAAATGTTTAATTAGGCAAAAAACAAGACTATAACAGATTAACAATTTCTAAAATATATCGATTAATTCTAAGAGAAGTCGTAATTTTAAACCCAAATTTAAATTTAAAAAAATTATATGGATTCATTTGATGTTGCAGTTATAGGTTCAGGACCTGGTGGATATGTAGCTGCCATTCGTTGTGCTCAACTCGGTCTTAAAACCGCAATAATTGAAAAGTATTCAACCAAAGGCGGAACTTGTCTTAATGTAGGCTGTATTCCTTCAAAAGCTTTATTGGATTCCTCCCATCACTATGAGGACGCCTTAAAACATTTTGAAGAACATGGTATTGAAATAAAAGGTGATGTCAGTTTGAATTTCCAAAAAATGATTGAACGCAAAAACAGCGTTGTTGAACAGACCACAAAAGGTATTGACTTTTTGATGGACAAAAACAATATTACTTCTTTTGAAGGTGTAGGAGCATTTAAAGATAAGACCCATATTGTGATCACACACAAGGATGATAAAACAACAGAAATTGAAGCCAAAAATACCATTATAGCAACAGGTAGTAAACCAAATTCTTTACCGTTCCTGGAAATAGATAAGGAACGGATAATTACATCTACCGAAGCCTTATCTCTGAAAGAAATACCTAAGCACCTCATTATGATTGGTGGTGGCGTAATTGGACTGGAATTAGGTCAGGTATATAAAAGACTTGGCGCTGAAGTTACAGTCATTGAATACATGGACAGAATCATCCCGACAATGGACAAAGCCTTGAGTAAGGAACTGATGAAAGTTATGAAAAAACAAAAAGTAAAGTTCAAACTTTCCCATAAGGTAAAATCTGTTGAAAGAGAGGGCGATAAGATTACCGTAAAAGCCGATGACAAAAAAGGTAATGAAGTTGTATTTGAAGGCGACTACTGCCTTGTGTCTGTTGGCCGAAAGCCCTATACCACTGGATTAAACGCTGAAAATGCAGGGGTTAAAATTAATGATAAAGGACAGGTAGAAGTTAATGAAAAATTACAAACCGCTGCTGAAAACATTTATGCCATTGGCGATGTGGTTCATGGAGCAATGTTGGCACACAAGGCTGAGGAAGAAGGCTCTTTTGTAGCTGAAGTGATTGCCGGTCAAAAACCACATATCGATTATAACCTTATTCCAAACGTTGTTTATACCTGGCCTGAAGTAGCGTCGGTTGGCAGAACGGAAGAACAACTGAAAGAAGACGGCGTAGAATATAAAGTTGGGCAATTCCCAATGCGTGCTTTAGGCAGAAGTCGCGCCAGTGGTGATGTAGATGGTTTGGTCAAGATCCTTTCCCATAAAGAAACAGATGAAGTCCTTGGAGCGCATATGATTGGTGCCCGGGCGGCAGATTTGATCGCAGAAGCTGTTACAGCAATGGAATTCCGAGCAAGTGCAGAAGATATGGCGAGAATGAGCCACGCCCATCCGACTTATGCGGAAGCTGTAAAAGAAGCGGCATTGGCAGCAACAGAAGACAGAGCTTTACACATTTAAAACTACTGGTTATGAGAGTTAATTTATTAGTTTTATTCATAATGATGTCATTTCAAATGATTTACGCTCAGGAAAGAGAAGTTGAACTTCCAAAAGAAATGCCTGAGTTTTCAATATTTGCCGAAGATGGATCAGTCTTTACCGATAAGGACTTGGCTAAAAATAAAGATATCGTTTTTATTTATTTTAATCCAACTTGCGGGCATTGTAAAACTGCTTTTAAAACCTTGAATATTAACCACAAAATTCTGGATATAAAAAAGCTGAAGATATATCCTGTTTCTGCCGGAACGGTTGAAGAAACAACAGTGTTTTTTAAAGAATTAGCTCCTAATCTTTTAAAATTGGATAACATGGAAGTTATCTATGATGAAGACTACAGGTTTGCTGATGCTTTTTCGGTAGGCGTTTTCCCGCATAGTTTTTTGTATGATAAAAAAGGGAAGCTAATTGATTCCTTTCCGGGAGAGCAAAAAATTATTGAACCTTTTAAAGTTTTGCTCCAAAAATAAGCATGACTTTTATCTCTTTTTGAAACCACTTAATTAATAATTAAGTGGTTTTTTTGTTTATTCTGTTTAGAAATACAGTTCATCCGCTTATTTTAACCGTTCGGTAGTTTTAATTTTATAGCCTCTACTCTATCTTTGATATTTGAAGAAAAAACATGAAAACCAATAAGTTTTACAAAACAGTTTTAAATTTAACTCTACTGTCTGCCGGCATTTCGGCATTCATTAGAATTATAAGTTTTATATCTTCGGACTACAATATAGATGTCCTTCTAAATTTTGAATATTTTTTAATCAGTTTTATTTACGCATTTTTCATTACGATTGCAAATGTTGTTGGGTTTGATATCTTATACTCAAAATATTCCTGGGACAGAGATGCCAAGAAATTGGTCGTTCTGGGCATAACAGGCTCGGTACTGTGGTCTACCCTGGCCTTTTTCCTGGCAAGGTTTTCTCATTTGGTATTTATAGAAGGTCTAAGCGTAGACCAGTTTTTAGAAGAAGAAAGTTTTCAGACTTATGTGTTTTCAATGCTCATCGCATTTACAGTAACGCTTGCATTTCATGTATTTTATTTTTACAAAGCCCTTCAGGACATTAAACTCAAGGAAAAAACATTTGAGTCAGAATCTAATTCAGCTAAATTTGATGCCCTAAAAAATCAACTTGATCCTCACTTTTTATTCAACAGTTTGAATGTGCTGAGTGCATTGATAGATGAAGACCCGGATAAGGCTCAGGACTTTACCATTGGTCTTTCTCAGGTTTACCGCTATGTGCTTGATCAAAAACACAAAGACCTGGTCTCCTTAAAAGAGGAAATAAAATTCGCAGAGACCTATCTGGATTTGCTTAAAATGCGTTTTGAAAACAGCATAGATGTGCATATAGATGATCATCTCGCAGATATAGATGCTAAAGTCATACCGCTTTCTCTTCAACTTTTGCTGGAAAATGCCATCAAACACAACACCATCTCTGAACATTCACCTTTGAAGATTAAAATTTACATTGAAAACACACTTTTGGTTGTCAAAAACAATTATCAACCCAAACAAGGAGACACACCTCAAAAAAGAAATGGCATTGGGCTGGATAATATAAAATCCAGATATAAACTCTTTACAGATGAAAAGTGCCTGGTTGAAAAAACCGAAGATGCCTTTCTGGTTAAACTACCTCTACTCCAACTTCAAAACCTATAATTATGATAACAGCACTAATCATTGAAGATGAAAAACCGGCAGCACGTCGTCTTCTGAAATTACTTTCAAACTTTGACATTGAGTTGAAAGGCACATTACACAGTTTGTCAGAAGCTAAAAGCTGGCTGGATCAAAACACGCATCCGGATCTTATCTTTTTGGATATCCAATTAAGTGATGGCCTGTCTTTTGAATTATTTAAAGACAGAAAAATAGATGCCGCTATTATCTTTACAACCGCTTATGATGAATATGCGCTAAAAGCCTTTAAGGTCAACAGCATCGATTACCTTTTAAAACCCATTGATAAAAAAGAACTAAAATCAGCTATTGAAAAGTATGAGAAACAACATGATAAGCAGCAATTTAACTTTCAGGACATCAGAGCATTGTTTGAGGAGAAACTTGAGGATAAAGCCTACAAAGAAAGGTTTACCATCAAAGTTGGTGAACACCTTAGGGTTTTTGAAGTTAATGAAATAGATGGCTTTTTGAGTCAGCATAAAACCTCTTACCTGCTTACTAATCAAGGCCGGCAATATCCTTTAGAAAAAAGTCTTGAGGAAATTGATGCTTTACTATCGCCAAAACAGTTTTTTAGAATTAACCGGAGCTTTATTGTGCACATCAATGCCATTAAAGACATTATTTCTTATTCAAATAGTAGACTTCGCATCGTGCTAAAACACGATATGGATGAACCATTGATTGTTAGCCGGGAAAGGGTTAAGGATTTTAAAAATTGGCTGGATGCATAGAACTGTCCCAAAATTTTTAGTTTTCTTTTCAAACTATTGGTGTAAAAGTAAATATTTAATTAGTATAGAATATCAAGACATCCAAAATTAATTGAAATTTAAATGGCTAATCTTGATTAAGTTTTATCTATTCAGCTTAATTTTACCTTTATTTTCATAACTAAACTCTTGTAATCTTTTAAGTTCAATTGCAATTTTATTTTTCCATTCCGCAATTTTATCTTCATTTTGTCCACCATGAGTTTCCTTTATCAAGGCTAATCGCCTTTCTGAAAATTCTGACATAATTTGGTTATGGATTTGGTTTACGATATCAAAACCTTTTGCTATTTTCTTCTTATCTTTAAGAATTCGTTTTCTGAATTTTCTTGCGTAAACTTCAGCAAGGTCAAACTGCATTTGCTGAAAGTTAATTTGTTTTTGGATTTCAGTTACTTTTGTAGTGTCTATCCAGGATGCATTTCCAAGAAAAATATTTTCGATTTTTTGATTTAAATTTCGTTTCATAAAATCAAATCCACCGATTGAATGAGAAATCATGAATTGACTATAGATAGCATCACTATTCTCGTCACCAATTTTGATTATAAAATCAGTTATCTTCAATTTCTGGTTTGAACTCCATCTTATCTGTCCATCAGGAAGACTCTGTCCAAATACTTGTGCTGTTGTAAATAGTAATAAAATTAGCCCGGTTATTCTTTTCATAAAATAGTATTTATGTATTGGCAAAGCTATGAACACGAGCAAAAGTGCTTTTTAATTTGTTGCAGATACAGCACAATTTAAAGCCTTTTGATGTGTGACGCTTTATTTACATTTATCATTCAGTTCTTTCTCGTAAGATTCGGTCACATTTGGGTTGTTCATTTTTTTTGCTTTTTCAAGCAGCTCCCTGGCTTCCTTACAATCACCCATATACATTTTTACAATCGAAAGTTTGTAAATTGTATTAGAGTCCTTTTTATTGATTTTCATGGATTTTCCTAAAAATTCGTTAGCTTTTTCAAGAAATTCAGTAGCATTTTCCTGTCCATTTTCCAGGCTCTCATAAAAGTCTCCAAGGTAGGTTGTTCCGTAGTCAGTTAATATTTTAGAATGTTCAGGATCAATTTTCAATCCTTTATCGTACTGTATACGAGCTTTTGCCATAGCACCCAAGTTGAAATAGATAGTACCAAACCCATAATAAGAATCTGCATTTCCAGGGTCTAGCAGGTATGCCTGATTAAATCGACGCATTGCTGTTACTAAATCACCTTTTTTGTATAAATAATCAAAGCCTAAGTCAATCATTTTTTTGCTTGCGGCTCTTTTATCTCCGTTGTACTGTTCCAGAATATCCTTTTTGAACTTCTCGTCATATCCTATTTGAGCATCTGTTTTTTCTTTGTTCCCATATTCCGGTTGTAAACTAATATCTCTGGATGCCATAGCATTCCATCTTTCATAATTACTATTCTGGCTAAAAGATAGAAATGACATTAAGATTAGTAAACTCAAAAGTTTTATTTTCATAATTTTTGTTTTGACGACTTAAGGTATTGTAAACCATGAGTATTTTGGCCAATAAGTCTTTGCTAATTCTGATAAACCCGAATGTAGTAAAATTCCATTGATGTTTGGTTTTTGCTGGAAATCACAACATGCAGATTTTTTTCTTGGCATTAGTTTTTTCTTTCAATTTTATCTGGCAATTGGACTATCTTATCTTTGATCTTAAATTTATCTAACGTCTTTGATTTGAAATTAAGAGCAGCAAGTATAATGTTTAATTTTATGGTGTAAAGCCTTATCAATCATTCAGTGGAAATGAAATACCGATGGCAAAGGCTCCGGCGTATTGTTTTACTGTTGGTTGGAAGAAGTAAGATAAACCTAAATCAACATCGTTATTTTTTCCAAATTCAAAACCTATAGAAACAGGAATATGGTAAATGATGCCGCTTTTGTCTATATTGTCAAATGCTGTAAAGGTTTCAAATTTTCCGATAGATGTGCCTATGCCGCTTTCAATATAAGGTGCCACAAATGGAATTGGGGCTTTCAGTCTTACTTTTCCTCCCAAGAGGAAAGCTCGTGATGTTGCTGTTTCATCAGTTGGATTACCATTGAGGTCTTCTCCACCTGTACTTGTTAAAATCACAGCGGCATAAGGTCGTAACTCAAACCAGGATTTTACCTTAAGAATAAATTCACCTTGAGCAAAAAAACCATCGTCTACAACATCGTCATTACTATTATAAGGTGAACTTAAGCCAAATCCAATTTGAGCATTTACAGATTTCTGCTTTATGAATTGTGCTTCTGCCAAAGTAGAGGTCAATCCTATGATTACGAATAAAAGCATTTTATAAATCATGAATGATAAAATTTTATGTTAAGCAAAATGACGAAAAGGCTTACCCAACCTGTTGTATAAAAATTTTGTAAATGTATTAATAAAATACATTTTTAACCTCTAGAGGAAATTTATTTTATCTTATGATAGAGAATTTTTAATTGATGTAGCTCTGATTTTAACTTTCATCTGTTTCTAATTTGTGTGATGCTTTTTCGATATTTTTTGAATAACAGTTTTTCAATTTAATAAATCTTATAATCTCGCATTCCTCAAATCTTTAAAAACATCCCTTAACTCATAAACTTTAAACTGATAAACTTTCAACTCATAAACTTATAAACTCATAAACCCATAAACCCATAAACTTTAACCCCATAAACTTAAAAAACAAAAAACTGACCTTCATCATAAGTCAGAAATCATACTAACTTTATGTTTGCAAGGTGAAGACGAAAGAGATACATACCTGTTACCATTGTGGCGATGATTGCAAGCCTACTGATATTGAAGCCCACGACAAGCATTTTTGTTGCAATGGCTGCAAAACCGTTTACGAAATATTTTCAGAAAACAATCTGGGCTGTTATTATGACCTTGAAAATGCTCCGGGCAAAACACCACCGGAACTTCAAGGGAAATATAACTTTTTGGAAAAAGAGGATATTATAGAAAAGCTGGTAGATTTCAATGATGGTGATACACAAATTGTAAATCTTTATATTCCTCATATCCATTGCAGTTCCTGTATCTGGATATTAGAAAACCTGAATAAACTCAACAAAAACGTTAGTAATTCTCAGGTGAATTTCCCTAAGAAAACGGTTCAAATTCAATACAACTCAAAAAAAACATCGCTTAAGGCTATTGTAGAATTATTGACTTCAATTGGCTATGAACCATACATTAGCCTGGACGATCTGGATAAACCTGAAAAAGACATAGATCGCTCCTTAATTTACAAGATTGGTATTGCCGGATTTGCCTTTGGAAATGTGATGTTTCTCTCATTTCCGGAATACTTTGAGGTAAATGAATACTGGCTGGACGAGTTTAAACCGGTTTTTCGCTGGTTGATGTTTGCTTTTTCACTACCCGTGGTGTTTTATTCCGGGCAGGATTATTTCAAATCGGCTTTTAAGATTTTAAAAACCAAAAGCCTCAATATTGATATTCCTATTGCGCTTGGTATTGCTACCCTTTTTATAAGAAGTACAGTTGAAATTGTTTTTGATCTTGGTACAGGATTTTTTGACAGCCTTACGGGATTGGTTTTCTTTTTGCTCTTAGGAAAATTCGTACAACAAAAAACCTATAATTATCTTTCTTTTGAAAGGGATTACAAATCTTATTTTCCTATAGCCGTAACCAAAATTGAGGGCGAAATAGAAACCGATATTAAAGTAAGTGAAATAAAAGCAGGCGATAAACTACTGATTAGAAACGCCGAACTCATTCCGGTTGACGGTATATTGATGAAAGGTAGTGCCAATATTGACTACAGCTTTGTCACCGGTGAGGAAAAACCTGTTTCTAAAATATCTGGCGATAAAATATATGCCGGCGGAAAACAAGTCGGCAGTTCTATTGAAATGACAGCGGATAAGTCGGTTGAACAAAGTTACCTTACCCAGCTTTGGTCTAACGAAGCATTTACCCAACAAAAGCCGGAAACTTACAAAACACTTCTCGACAAGATCAGTAAACATTTTACACTGGCTGTTTTGAGTATTGCTGCAATTTCAACCGGTGTATGGCTTTTTATAGATGCTGGCATGGCGCTAAATGTCTTTACCGCAATCCTTATTATTGCCTGCCCTTGTGCCATTGCTTTAGCCACGCCTTTTACCATGGGGAATTTATTACGCATTTTTGGGCAAAAAGGATTTTATCTGAAAGATATCAAAAGCCTTGAACATCTAACAGATATTCAACACATCATCTTTGACAAGACCGGAACATTGACCAAAAATGACAAATCTGAAATAGCCTTTGAAGGCGAAACTATTACCGATGAGGATTTAGGTCTGTTGAAAACTACTTTAAAAAACTCTAATCATCCGCTTAGTCGACAGTTATATGATTACTTGCAAAGTCAGGATATCATGACCATTGATGACTATGAAGAACACGTTGGTAAAGGCATTCAAGCCAAGGTGAATAATCAGAAAATCAAATTAGGTTCCTCTTCGTTTGTCGAAGCGCCTGGTCAACAAAGCACTTTTGAAACAGCCGTTCATTACAGAAATAATGAACAATATAAGGGTAAATTTATTTTTAAAACAAGTTATCGTGAAGGAGTTCAGGGTTTATTTCACGAATTAAAGCATGATTATAATGTCGCCGTACTTTCTGGTGACAATAGTGGTGAAAAAGAATTCCTTGAGTGCTTTTTACCTTCAAAAACACCTTTGCTTTTTAATCAAAAGCCTGAAGACAAACTCAATTATATAAAATCCAAGCAAAATGGTAGCACAAAAGTCGCTATGATAGGCGATGGACTTAATGACGCGGGAGCTCTAAAGCAAAGTGATTTGGGTATTGCACTTTCTGAAAATATCAATGTTTTTTCACCAGCTTGTGATGCTATTATGGACGCTAAAAAGCTGTCGCTTTTACCTGATTTTATTCGTGCGGCACATCAAGGCATTAAGACCATAAAAATGAGTTTTTTGTTGTCTTTTCTGTACAATGCTATTGGTCTTTATTTTGCAATAACCGGACAACTTGAGCCGGTAATTGCTGCAATATTAATGCCTTTGAGCTCTATCAGTATTGTTGGCTTTACAACACTAATGACGTATTTTATTGGTAAAAAGATAGATGCCTAAAGATTTTGGTTCCCTTCGGTTTAGCTCAGGGTGACATCCTGTTTCTGGTTTCTGGTTTCTGGTTTCTGGTTCCTTTCGACTTTAGTTTATACTAAGCCAGACGAAGTACTCAAGGTGACAGCTGGTTTCTGGTTCCTTTCGATTTTGTGTTCATTAAGCTTAATAGAAATGCTTACTTTTTACTTTTTACTTCTTACTTGTCACTCAATACTTATAACCCGTTCACACATTGTCTGATCTCAACCAATCTTGTCAGTAGACCTTCTAATAAACTCAAATCTAACATATTTGCACCATCACTTTTAGCTTCAGCCGGATTGAAGTGGGTCTCAATAAACAAACCATCTACCTTGTTCACAACACCTGCCCTGGCTATGGTTTCGATCATGTCCGGTCTTCCGCCGGTAACACCTGAAGATTGATTAGGCTGTTGTAAAGAATGGGTAACATCTAAAACTGTTGGTGCGTATTGCTTCATGGTTGCAATACCTCGCATATCTACGACCAAATCCTGATAACCAAACATTGTCCCTCTGTCTGTTATCCAGGCCTTTTTATTGCCTGAATCATATACCTTTTGAACGGCGTGTTTCATACTTTCAGGACTCATAAACTGTCCTTTCTTAAGGTTGACATATTTACCGGTTTCTGCTGCTGCAACCACTAAATCCGTTTGGCGTACTAAAAACGCGGGAATCTGCAAAACATCAACGTATTCTGCTGCCATAGCGGCATCGGCTTCTGTATGGATATCTGTTATAGTAGGTACATTAAATGTTTGGCCTACTTTTCTCAAAATTTGTAAAGCCTTTTCATCTCCTATGCCTGTAAAGCTATCTATTCTGCTGCGATTTGCTTTTTTAAAACTACCCTTAAAAACATAGGGAATTTTGAGTTTATCGGTAATGCTAACGATCTTTTCAGCAATCCTAAGAGCCATATCTTCTCCTTCAATGGCACAAGGTCCGGATAGTAAAAAGAAATTATTTGAATCAGTATACTTTAAATTCTTCATTATAGATATTTTCTGAAATTTATTCAAAAGTAAACTAAATTTATAGCACTAAAAAAATCTGACATACGAATAATGGCTTAAGAAATGTAGATCATTATTAACAGAGAATGCTGAAATATTTAATTCACTTTATTACTTTTACAACCAAAGATTATTAATGAAAGCACTATTCAAAGAAAAACAAAAGTTTAAAAAGTTATTTTTGACAGTTTTACTTTTTGCACTTTGCATTCTGCCAATCATCTATCTTATAGCTGGTTATGAGTCCAGAACTTCAATAGACGACTATATTTTGGGAGGTATTGGATTTATTTTGCTCTCAATATTGATCTTCGCAATCATGATCGCCTTTGCTTTATCTAAATTGACAATTTTTATTAATCAATACGGCATATTTATCAACTTTTTCCCTTTTGTAAAAAAGCATATCGTATGGTTTAGCGTTAAAGAAGCAAGATTTGTAGATTGCGGGAATATTAAAGGCATTGGAATGAGCTTGAATACAAAATTTGGAACGGCGTTTAAAATAAAAGGAGATACAGGCCTATATTTGAAATTAAAAAATAATAAAGAATATCTTATAGCTACAAAGCGTCCCGAAAAACTAGAAAAAGTAGTAGAAACATATAGAAATGTCCATAATTTCAAATAATAATTTCTATAAACTAACTCAAAATCAATTTAATTAATTGCATGCTTACCTCTAATTATTGAAGATCCATAAATTTTTGAATTTCAACTTTCAAATATCTTTTTTTGAATCATTTTTAATAACAGAATAATTTTTCTTAAAAGTCATCTATCAAGGTAACCCTGAAATCTATCTCAGTATAAATTGCACAACAAAAAAGATCAATGCTATTCCAAAAGTACTCAGGGCTACTTTTTTTAATTCCTGATCTAAGTCTTTTGGATCTTCATTTTTTATTACAAAAGAAAGATGCTTGAAAAGTAGCAATACAGTAATTAAACTAAGATAAACCCATTCTGAAAATCCAACCGAAATGTAGAAAACGGTCATAAAAATAATGCCCGCCAATATCAAAAACGAATGGTAATATTTTGATCTCAATTGGCCCATCAAAACGACAAGTGTATTTTTCCTGGCATTTTTATCAGAAAAGTAATCGCGCATATTGTTGAGATTGAGAACTGCCGTAGAAAGCAGCCCAATTCCAATTCCTGCTATAATAATGTGGTTATCAATACCTTTTGAATATAGGACATAAGATCCACAAACACTGACCAAACCAAAAAATAAAAACACAAAAAAATCACCCATACCTCTGTAGCCGTATGCAGATTTTCCTACGGTATATTTAATTGCAGCCCAAATAGCCAATAAGCCTAACAGGAAAAATCCCAAAGTCAGAAAAGCATTTTCGATACCAAATGCCAGTAATATCAATGTCGTTGCTGAAAGAAAACTGAGAACAGAAGTCAGAATAAGTCCATTTTTAAAACTCCGTCGGGTAATTTTTCCACTTTGGAAAGCACGCTCAGGGCCAATGCGCTCATGATTGTCCGTTCCTTTCACGCCATCGCCGTAATCATTAGCAAAATTGGATAGAATCTGTAGAAGAAGTGTCGTGATAATTGCTAATGTAAAAATAATCACATCGAATTGTTCGTGGTAAACCGCATAACCGCTACCAACCAAAATTCCGGAAACTGACAAAGGCAAAGTCCTCAGTCTGGCAGCGTATATCCATGCCGAAATCTTTGATCCTGCCATTTAAATCCCTGTATAATTGAATGGCGTAATGCGTTTTAACTCTGCCTTTACCTTATCGGTAACTTCAAGTGTATCTATAAAATCACCGATCAGGTTTTGATTTATTTTCTGGTTGGTACGTGTTAAGGCCTTTAAAGCTTCATAGGGATGTGGATAATTCTCCCTTCTTAAGATCGTCTGAATAGCTTCAGCAACTACAGCCCAGTTATCTTCCAGGTCCTGCTTTATGACATCCTGATTCAATAACAATTTATTGAGCCCCTTTAATGTAGATTTAAAGGCGATAAGCGTATGCCCGAAAGGAACACCTATATTTCTTAAAACAGTACTGTCCGTGAGATCTCTTTGTAAACGGCTTATCGGAAGTTTTGCTGCTAGATGCTCAAAGATGGCATTAGCCAATCCCAGATTGCCTTCAGAATTTTCAAAATCGATAGGATTGACCTTATGTGGCATAGCCGAAGAACCTACCTCGCCTTTTTTTATCTTTTGCTTAAAGTAATTCATTGAGATATAAGACCAAATGTCACGGTCCAAATCGATAATTATGGTATTGATCCTTTTCATGGCGTCAAAAAGAGCAGCTAAGTTATCATAGTGTTCAATTTGTGTGGTTGGAAAAGAATAATGTAATCCCAGAATCTCTTCAGTGAAATGTTTTCCAAAAGCTTTCCAGTCCGTTTCAGGAAAAGCCAGATGATGCGCATTAAAATTACCTGTAGCGCCGCCAAACTTTGATGAAAATGGTATTGCTTTTAATTGTTCAAGCTGTGTATTTAACCTGACAACAAATACTTCAAGTTCTTTTCCAAGACGTGTCGGAGAGGCCGGCTGACCATGTGTTTTAGCCAGCATAGATACCAACTGCCATTCCTGACTTAAGCTTTGAATTTTCTCTGTCAGTTCGCTCAACAACGGCAAATAGACTTTATTTACACATTCTTTCAGGGATAGAGGCACACTTGTATTATTGATATCCTGTGAGGTTAAGCCAAAATGAATGAATTCGATAAAATCATCCAGATCCAATTTTTTAAATTCCTCTCTTAAAAAGTATTCTACCGCTTTTACATCGTGATTGGTTATTTTTTCAATATCCTTAATGGCTTTGGCATTTTCTAAAGTAAAAGAAGTATAAACAGCTCTCAGGGCATCGATTTTTTCGATTGAAAGTTTTGGTAACTGCTCTAAACCTAAATCACTTAAAGCTATAAAATACTCCACCTCAACCTGAACCCGGTATTTTATCAAGGCATATTCACTAAAAAAAGCATTAAGTTCTGAAGTTTTTGATTGGTAACGACCGTCTATCGGGGAAATTGATGTAAGAGGATTCATTTACATTTAATTTTCTAGTAAAACAGATTTGAGTTTATGCATACCGATGGTTGCGAGTTCGGCAAAAATATAAAGATTTCCGGATTCTGAAAGACCAGGCTTAGGATCTATAAGATATATAGGGCTGTCGGCTTTGGCATAGTTCATTAAACCAGCTGCAGGATAAACCTGTAAAGACGTTCCTATAACCACTACAATGTCTGCATTTGCAACAATATCTATTGCCTGTGCCATATTAGGGACACCTTCTCCAAACCAAACAACGTGAGGCCTTAATTGAACGCCGTCTTTGGTGGTATGACCAAGGTTTAAATCATCATACCATTCAATCACACCATCAAGATCGTCTTCGGGTCGGACTTTAAACAATTCACCATGCAGATGTAAGACATTTGTGCTTCCTGCTCTCTCGTGTAAATCATCAACATTTTGGGTGATTACATGGACTTCAAAACTGGTTTCCAATTCTGCAATAATCTTATGGGCAATATTGGGTTCTACGTCTTTTAATTGTCTTCGCCTTTGATTGTAAAATTCCAATACCAATTCAGGATTTTTTCTCCAGGCTTCAGGCGTGGCCACCTCCATCACGTCGTGTCCTTCCCATAAACCATTTTCGTCCCTGAATGTTTTCAAACCACTTTCAGCACTCACTCCAGCTCCGGAAAGAAATACTATTTTTCTTTTTTCAGACATTAATTTGGGTTTACCGCCTTGTAGTTTTCGTAACAATTACTGATAGCATCCAGTAACTGAAGGTCGTTTGCCTCCTGAATATAATCTTTTGAATAGTTGCAGCGTTTTAATATCTCCTCAATTTCATTAATGGATATTTGAAGGACAGCTGATAGTGTCTCTCTGTTATACTTATCGACAAGCAAATCTCTTATTGATTTATCTTCTTTCATCTGCCTGATCTTCTTCATTTGTTGTGGCTTGTTCCCAAAAACCTTATATAATAGGTCAGTTGGATTGAAAATAGCATCAAGTGTTCTGGAAAATGAGCTTTTTTGATAGGCACCACCTTCATAACCATAATCCAGACCAGAAATCTGGTATCTGAAATTATCATAAACCGGAATATTCTTAGCATCTATTTCCAGATAGCCTGTTAGTTTTATATCTGAAACGGTTACTTCCTCCAGCGCAATAGCCACTTCTGTCATTTTTACCTTTACCTCTCCAAACTTAACCCAGTCCTCATTCACTCTAACCTGCATAGACTTAAAGCCTACAAAGGAAAAATAAAGTGTGTCATCTATCGAAGTCTTAATCTTAAATCGGCCTTCCCTGTCGGAAATTGTACCTTTAACGGTATTTATATTTATGATATTAGCATTAAAAATAGGCTTATCATTTGCTGCATTCATGATCTGCCCCTCAATGGTGAAGACTTCCTTTTGACTATCGTTGTCCTGTGCACTAACAAAGAAATTGACCAGAACTAATACTATGAATACAACATTTTTCATTTGGTCTAAAAATAACTAAAATCTAAGAAAACTATAATTTGAAAATTAGACTTAAGACAAAAATAACACATTAACGTTTACGTCTTCTCTCAAAAGACTTTTTTCGACTATCACTTCTTCCTTTTCTATGTGACTTTTTATCTCTTCGTTTTGAACTCTTATTACCGGATTTTTTGTTGTCTTTTGTGATTTCAACGCTTACCTCTCTTCCGTTGTAAACTTTATTCTTAAAGGTTGAAATTACTTTATCTTCCAGTTCTTTTGGTGTATTGAAAAATCCAAATGTCTTCATAACATCCACTTTTCCAACGTTTTCACTGGTTAGGTTTAATTCGGCCTTGAGGTAGTCCTTTAGCGCCATCCAGTTGAAGCCGTCTTTTTCACCAAGATTAATGAAAAAACGGGTTTCATTGCCAAAGGATTTACTGCCTTTAGAGCGGTCCCGGCTTGCAGTACTTTCCATTTGTTCAACGCTGGGTGCATTTTTATAATAATTGTAAAATCTGGAAAATTCCACGCTGAAGAATTTTTTGATCAGTTCCTCTTTGTCCAAATCAGCCAGTGATTCGTGTATTTTAGGCAAAATGGTGTCAATATCATGATTGACTTGTGTGTTTTTGATGCTCTCAGCAAGATGGAACATTTGACTTTCACAGATTTCTTCTGAAGTAGGCAGTTTTTCTTCTTTGAACTTTTGACCGATAATACGTTCAATAGCACTTATTTTCCGGCGTTCACTTTTGGTGATGATAACATAGGATTGTCCGGTCTTACCTGCGCGACCGGTTCTTCCGCTTCTATGCGTATATACTTCTGTTTCATCAGGTAATTGATAGTTAATCACATGGGTGATATCGTCTACATCAATCCCACGCGCAGCCACATCAGTAGCAACCAGCATCTGGACCTGCTTATTTCTAAAGCTTTTCATGACCATATCACGTTGGTTTTGACTCAGATCTCCATGAAGTGCTGCTGCATTATAGCCATCTTCAATAAGTTTTTCTGCCACCCTTTGTGTGTCCCGTTTAGTTCTGCAAAATATAACGGCATAAACATCAGGATGCGCGTCGACCAGTCTTTTCAAAGCATTGTAGCGGTCTCTGGCACCAACCACAAAATAAGAATGGCTCACATTTTTTGTGGAAACGTTACGCTGACCTACAGTGATTTCAACTGGTTTCTTCATGAATTTTTTAGCGATAACGCTAACCTCTTTAGGCATGGTTGCACTAAATAACCAGGTGTTCTTGGTCTTCGGGCTATGCGATAATATTTCAGTAATATCTTCATAAAAGCCCATATTCAACATTTCGTCAGCTTCATCGAGCACACAATATTGAATTTTTGAAATGTCTATGATATTCCTTTTGATCATATCCTTCATCCTTCCGGGAGTTGCCACGATAATCTGAGCACCTCTGTTGATTTTGGAAGCCTGATCTGTCAAGCTGGCACCACCGTATATGGCGACGATATTGATCTTATCTTTATATTTTGAATATAATTTAAGTTCATTAGTAATCTGAAGACATAGTTCACGTGTTGGCGATAGTATGAGCCCTTGAGTAACTTTGTTGTTTTCATCCGTTAACTGAAGCATTGGGAAACCGAAAGCCGCTGTTTTGCCCGTTCCTGTCTGGGCTAATGCCACTATATCTGTCTGCTGCTGCAGTAGAATCGGAATACATTGTTGCTGAACTTCACTTGGTGTTTCGAACCCGAGGTCGGTGATGGCTTGTAGAAGATTTTCCTGTAAGCCTAATTGAGAAAATTTTGTCATAAAAATAAAATGGGTGCAAAGATAGACTATTAAATCCGGACTACTATATTAAATATTGATTTACAGAAAATTATTGTGAATCTAATATCTACTTTAATTCTCTAAACTTTAATTTATCTATTGCTTTTTCGAGTAATAACTTATCAGTAGATTCTAAATAACTTACAATTATTAAAAGGCTATAATCTTTAATGATTGTAGCATAATAGGATTGTTGAATTTCTCCAAACTCGGTTTGGAGGAATGCATTTAATTCCCAAAATTGTCTTCCACCTATTTTTCTTTTATCAAACCCAACCAGAGTTTCTAAATTTGGATTAATGTTTTCCATTGCAAATCTTGAATATCCCAAAAAGTCTCGTCCATTTTTTATATTTGAGTCGAATTCTTTAATATTTTCAGCTATAATAATGACATTAGGATTAAACCCGTAACTATCAAATGGATTTTTATATAAAGCAATTAACTCCTTGACTTTCTGTTCATTACGTTTAAGTTCTTTTTCTAATTTTTTGTAATCTTCTATATTTTCTTGAGCATTAATATTCAAAAGCTCCTTTAATTCAAGTCCATGAATTACTGTCATATCGTCTTGTAATTCTACTGAAAATTCAAAAAAATCATTATAATAAATACCATTTTCAATCTTGCCATAATATTTCTGATTGTCTTCAGATTTATCCTGACAACTTATTGTTATTAAGAAAATAACGAAAAACAACTTAAATCTTTTAAACATACCAATTAAACTTATTTTTATAACTATCTACTTTTTCTTGTAGATCCAACGAAGTAATTATCATAACAAATCTGATAGACCTTGTGTCTTTTTTGAAATTATAAGAGCGCCAAATTGAATTGAAACTATTCTATGATGAATTTACCAAAGAAGTCCTTACCATTACTGCTTAGCTTAATGAAGTAAACACCATTAGAAAGGTATGAGGTATTTAAATAATAAAGATCATCTTTTCTAAATTCAAATTTCTGATATTCAACTTCCTGACCTAAAACATTATAAACAGAAAGCACGGGCTCATCTATATTGATGCCTGATAAACTTATCCTGAATAAACCGTCTGATGATGGGTTAGGATAAATTTTGATTGCATTTGATAAATTTTGAGCTGAAGCATTCAGGGTAGTGTTTTCAAACAAGATCTCAAACCTATCTTCTTCAATACTTTGCGGAACAGAAAAGTCTACCTGAAACACATAAGGCTGAGTATCTGCTATAAGGTTTACTGTATCTAAATAATTATCTACAATATAAAGATCTGAAGCGTTAGTCCAGTTTAGGGTCTCTATTCTTAATTCATATTGATTACTTTGGTAATTTTCTATAAAAAGAGGAATAGTATCAGTGGACTGAGGAACATCTCTTCTTTCTATTGATAATAAGGTATTATTATTTACAGAGGCAAAATTAAGCACCTGATTTGTATATTTAAATGAATCAAATTCATCTATGCCGTTATCAGCACCGTTTTGAAATCTGAACTTTACGACATCTACACGCTCATTCTGGTTGTTGTACAGATTTAAATTTGCAATCATAATATCCTCATCAGAAAACACTGTAGAAAGATTTCCGTCGGTTTTCTTTGAGGACTCAGTGAACTGAACCGTTGGATTGGTCGTTACGGTGCTCAAATTTTGAATAAAAAAACTTTGTCCGGGTTGTATCATAGCATCCGCAAACTCAGTTGTGGCGTCAATATTTTCGAATGTACCGTAAGGGTTATCAACCGTTGATGTTGGGTTAAAAATATAAAAGGAGTTGGCATTTACATCACCTGCAAAAGTGATTTCATTGAAATCAACAATAGCTTGATATGGGTTAGCTATTAAGCTGAAACCATTTGTGTCAGTATTAATTTGTAAAGGCGAACTTGGGTAACTTCCAATATGTAATGCACCTGTTGCTTTAAGTCTTGTAACATTTGGCGTTGCAGAATTATTAGTTAAGTCTATTGTTCTATCACCTCTAACGAAAAGTGCATACGCCTGACCGACCTGCAATGTATTCACATTAGTATTGGTTACCTCTTCGTATAGACCTGTGGAATTATTAAAGGTAAACATAGAAGGATTGTTGGTACCGGTATTGTCAAATCCATTAGCACTTCCTCCATTTCCGGAAATATGTGTTCCTACATTATTTTCAAAGCCGCTATCACCATCATTTAGTCCATTTTGTTGCCAATTTTCTCTAATTGTACCCGTCGTTGTGACAGGTGAGGCAACAAATCTATACGCTCTGTTGGCTGTCATATAGCGCTCTACTGTTGCCGACCCAGTTATAGAATTGCCGCTAGCATTAGCCAATTGTCCTGAACCATTAGCATCGCTTTTAAAAATAAGGTCTGAGGTTAAATTGGCATTTAAATCCAGGATTCCGGCAGGATTTACAATCACTTCATTAAGGGCTGTTGCGCTTGTAATCGTTGCTGTTCCACTAAAGACTTCCAAGGTCCCACCTATTAAATCGCCTTCATAGGCAGTGAGATCTTTTCCGTTGGGATCAATTGGTGAATAGTCGTTTACACTATCGTAAGTATAATATAAGTCTAATACTTCTATGCCAAAAGTACTTGAAGATGTGTTTGGAAGTCTGTCAACTTGAATATAATAAGTCTCCTCGGAATTTAAGCCAAGTAAATCTAAAACGGGCATGCGTTGTATATTTACATTTCTGCCGTCGTCCTGATCAAAACCAATTTGAGTAAAAGTTGTAAAATCTGTACAATCTGTGGCAGAATACACTGCTAATTCGAGATCATCAGATTTGGCGCCAACCAAGTCTGTAGTAATTCTGACATCTCCGGAACTTGGTGCATCGAATTTAAACCACACAGAACCATCAACACCATTATTCAAATTAGTATCAGGTTCGTCTGCCTGAGCAGTTGCAGCTTTAATGGTATAAGCATCACCAGTTGAACTTTGATTGAGAGCTAACGCAATGGCATCACAAGCATTATCATTAGCAGGCGCAGGTGTTTGTGCCTTTATTTCAATATTATCTACACTAAGATCATCAAAATCCAATGAACCACCTTTTCTCAAAAATTGTAATCTAAAGGCAGTATTCAGACCGGTGCTTAGCTGGTAGGACTTATGAACCCAAAACTGCGAAAGGTTTACAGGGTCAAGCGTATCCAATAGTATCCAATCGGTTCCATTCCAATAGTAGACTTCGAGATTTTCGCTCGCTTCAGCAGGCTCGAGACATCCATTTCTTATATCAAAATTTATTTCAATGTTTGTCTGACTGCTTACATCTACCGGTGGTGATTCTAAAGAATGAAATCCGCCATAAATCCTTAGATAATTAGTTGTATTAATTCCGCAGTTACTGGTTATTACCTCAGACTGAAGAATTCGGCTTTGTGTCCAACATGCGGGAACAGATGAACTGCCATCAAAATCTTCTGAATATGGAAAAGTAACAGAATTGCAGAGTGTTGAAAATGTTGTAACCTCAGACCATTGGCTGGTATTTCCGGAACCACAATCTGCTCTTACAAACAAATAATACTCTGTCCCTGCCGTCAGACCTGATAAACTAAGGCTTGTATTTCCGGCTAAAACGGAGTCAGACGGTGTGGTTGAAGCATTTGGCAATGTACCCGTTGTATTGTAATAGATGTCATAACCATCTGAAGGCGAACTTACAGAAGGATTCCAGGACACTTCTGCTGTGGTTGTTGCTATATCCGAAACCTCTATATTTTGAGGTGCACTACAAAACGAATTTGCATTTTGAAGACCCGTTACAATTAAACTGAATTGCTGTGGCCCATCTGAAAGTGTTCCCTTATGAGTAATATTGATGGTATAAGTACCGCTTGCACCGCTGATATCAACTCTCTCAAAATTATCAACTAGATTTTCAGCGTTATTATCATTTGTGTTTACGTCTGTTAGTCTCCAGGGGTAATAAGTGTCGGGGTTTTGAGTGATTTTAATATCTAAATCATTCACTAATACAGTATTACTATCGTTAAGATTTGTGTTCCACACACCTGCAGGATCAGTCCAGGATATACTGGCTAATAGATCATTCACGCCATCAGAATCTACATTTATTGAGTAGGTTTCGCCTTGATTCAGAACAATCTCTTCCACAATAGTTGATGAGCCTTTGGCGGTAAGTGTTTCAGCAGCTTTTTTGGCATTGAGCAATCCCCAGCCAAAAATAGCGTCCGGACCTGATATTCCTGCATCATCTGCTGTATGCAAAGCAAGCCCCTTCAAAGTTGCTGCCCGCATAAAAGAGCCGTACAGGTTATTATGGTGTTGTTGTAAAAGCAGTAATGACCCAGCAACATTTGGTGCTGACAATGAAGTACCAGAGCGGGTTGCATAGGCATTATCTGCTGTTCCCCACGTTGTATAAACGCCTGTTCCATTTCCAGCTATATCCGGCTTTATCCTCAAATCATCGGTTGGACCTTGACTACTCCCACTGTTTATATTTACGGAAATTAAATCCCCATTAAGATCAATAACAGCATCATCAGCATTTGCAACAACTAAGTTATTTTTAGAAACACCTTTACCTCTCAATTTATCGTACTGAGGAAAACTTGAATTTAATGGTGTACCATTAGGGCTAGTATTACCTAAATTACCTGCAGAATCCACCATTAAAAGATAAGGCGCATGATATAAAGCTAAATCCCATTCGTATGCTTTATAAATGTATCCGCCAAAAAAATAATCAGGTACATTAACAATACCATCGTCATCCTTAATTTTCAAACTATATGAATGATTGGAAACGAGCATACCTTTTGATGCTTCATATAAAACTTCGGCCACATCATTATTCCATCTGTAACTTACTGCAGAAGCCTGAGGAGCCATACCTTTTGCTAATGGATCTTGTCCAGCGGCACATATTGTACCCATGACTAGCGTTGCATGATTCAACACACTTAAACCTTCTGTAGAAACGTCACCGAGACTAACTCTGCTTCCGCCAATACCATCATCAAATTCATCATGTGCTGCCCTTACATGACCTTCGTCCCAAATATAGGCCGTCATATTTTGACCATTCAAATTTAAACCGAGTCCACCACCAGTATTTAAATAATTGGTGCGCGTAGATTTTGCAGCATCAACGTTATCAGACTTATAAAATAAAAGTGTGCCGTCTTCAGTTATACCCTGAAGTTCGACGAATTGCCCTTCAGCATTGTAAAAAGAAGTCTTTAGTCCTCTTGATCTAGCAACTTCTACAGCCTTTGCTTTATTTTTCTTATACCGCTCAGAAGATTTTGCGGCCAGACTTCTTAATTTTTCAACATCATAGTTTTTAATGATCTGCTCACGTTGTTCGGCCGTTTGCGAATATCCTGATCTACATACCAATGCAAAGAGAAGCATGTACTTGGCAATTTTTATCGATATTTTGTAGATATTTATCATAAATCAAAAATAGAACAAACTTTTGATAATCTATAAAATGTTAACAAAAATAAAAAATCAGAATTTGATAAATTTATGTGATTGTTAACATTAAATGAAAGTATTACTATTAGATTTGCAAATAAGCTTAATTTAAATGGAAAGTTTACTATCAAGTCTAAAAATTAATGTAAACACTTGTTTATACATTAAAGATCCTGAAAGCTCAGAATTGGGGCAAAATATTATTTCTAAAAGTATAGATTTAATAGAAGAACTTGGCATAGAAAATTTCAACTTCAAAAAGCTAGGTAGCGCAATCAAATCAAACGAGAGTTCCATTTACAGATATTTTGAAAATAAATACAAATTACTTCAATACCTTTCTGCTTTATATTGGGGTATATTGGAATACAGGCTTGTCATAGAAACCAATGCTGTAGAAGATTCTTCAAAAAAACTCCTAAAAGCCATAAAAGTTCTTACTTTAACACCACAAAATATTGCGTATTATTCAAATCTTGACCAATTGAAATTAAGAAATATTGTAATCTCAGAATTCACAAAATCCTATCACCACAAACATGTTGACAGCGATAATGATGATGGTAATTTTAAGATATACAAAAGATTGGTCCTTAGATTGGTTGAAATGATAAAAGACGCAAGGCCTGATTATGCTTATCCAAAATCACTGGCATGTCAGATTGTTGAAGGCGCACTACAGCAATATTTCATGCAGAGACATTTTACATCACTTGTAGACAGCACTGATGATAAAAAGGTATATGATTTTTTTAAAGATATTACGATTAATGCATTAAAAATACAGTAAAATGACCCCGTGGCAAAGACTTCTTAACTTAATGAAACTTGAGCAAAAAGACATCTATAAGATTTTGCTCTATGCTGCTTTTGCAGGACTGGTAGGACTTTCTCTGCCCTTAGGTGTCCAGGCCACCATAAATCTAGTTGTGGGCGGTCAGTTTAATGCCTCAATTATCATTCTCATTTCGCTTGTACTTTTGGGTGTGATTTTCCAGGGAATCATCAGGTATATGCAATTGAGGGTTGCAGAAGACCTTCAGCAACGTATTTATGCCAGATCCTCTTTTGAGCTTATTTACAGATTCCCTAGAATGCAGTCTCAAGCACTGGATGGTCATTATGCACCGGAATTAGCTAACCGTTTTTTTGATACGATGGTTATCCAAAAAGGTTTACCAAAAGCCTTGATTGATTTTTCAGCTGCATTACTTCAGATCATATTTGGATTGATTCTGCTCTCTTTTTATCATCCTTTTTTCATATTTTTTGGAGTGCTTTTGGTCATATTATTATATGTCGTTTTTCAATTCAGTGTTCCTAAAGGTATTCAAACCAGTTTGATGGAATCTAAAATGAAATACAAAACCGCACACTGGATTGAAGAAGTAGCACGAAATTTTGAAAGTTTTAAAGTCATTGACAGCTATACACTTTCCACAAAAAAGAATGACAATCTTGTCATGAAATATCTGGAAGCAAGGGAAAATCACTTTTCTATTTTAAAGCTTCAATTCTTCAAAATGATAGGCTTTAAAACACTGGTTACCGCCGCTTTATTAATTATTGGTGGCCTGTTGGTCATTAATCAACAGATGAATATCGGACAGTTTGTTGCTGCTGAGATCGTGATATTATTGATGATCAATTCTGTGGAAAAGCTGATTCTTGGTCTGGAAAATGTTTACGATATTCTAACATCTACAGAAAAAATTGGTCAGGTGACCGATTTGCCTTTGGATAAAGATTCCCCTAATAAACCTTTGAAAGAAGACGAGGATTTCAAAATCGAGCTAAACAACCTTAGCGTAGAGTACAAAAATTCAAAAAAGAAAGTTTTGGATAATGTAGACCTGATCATAAATCAAGGTGATAAAATCCTGGTTGATGGTCCAAGCGGTTCCGGGAAGACGACTTTACTTAAAGTTATTGCCGGTTTGGTCATAAAATGTGAAGGACAATTATTGGTCAATGATATAAACACTTTAAATATCAATAATAAACATTACAGATCATTCATTGGTTTTGTGTTCCCTAATAATTCGCCTTTCGACGGAACCATTCGCGAAAATATTACATTTAACAATCCCAGGGTTTCAGAAGACAGGCTGAAAGAAATCTGTGACGTCCTTGGCATCAGCAAACTCATCAAAACCTTACCCGAAGGTATTGACACACACATCACAACAGATGGTAAGCAGTTATCATATACTATGACCAGAAAGCTGGTTATTGCAAGAGCGCTGGCTGTAAATCCTAAGATTTTAATATTGAAAGACCCTCTGGATGAATTTGATGAGGACGAAATTAAGGCCATTACAGAGTACATTTTTGATAAAAAACATCACTGGACTGTAATTGTTGCCAGCAAAAATGAAATTTGGAGAAATTATTGTAATCGATTAATTAATCTGAAAAACGGAAAAATAGTCTAGCCATGCTAAACATATCTAAAAGTAATCTCGACAATGAAGATGAACTCAATGAGTTCAACTCCATGCAAAATGTAAAAGACCGTGTACGTTTCCTTACATTTAACAAGGTAATGATCGTTTTACTCATTGTTTTTCTTGTTTTTATGTTTCTGCCCTGGACTCAGAATGTGAGAGGAACTGGAAATGTAACCATGCTGGATCCCAGTCAGAGACCGCAAGGCATACAATCTGCCATTCCCGGAAGAATTGAAAAATGGTATGTCAACGAGGGCGATATCGTCAAAAAAGGTGATACAATCGTTTATATATCAGAAATAAAAAGCGAATATTTTGACCCTGATTTATTAGACCAAACTCAAAAACAGATCAATTCTAAGGCCTTCTCTCAAAAATCCTACGAGACCAAAGCTGAAGCTTTAATGAGGAACATAGAAGGGCTTAAATTAGAAAGAAGACTAAAGCTTGAGCAGGCGCAAAATAAACTTATACAGGCAAAATTGAAAGTTGAAAGTGATAGTATAGATCTTGAGGCTGTAAAAATACAGTTAAAAATTGCTGAGAGACAATTCAGCCGAACCGACACTTTGGAGCGTGAAGGCTTGAAATCACGAGTAGATCGGGAAGATAAAGAGGTAAAACTTCAACAAAGCCGGGCTAAGTTGATTTCTCAACAAAACAAGCTCATAGAAAGCAAAAACGAAGTCTTAAATGCTGAAATAGAAATAAACAGAATTAATACTGAGTACGGCAATAAAATTTCGAAAGCAGAAAGTGACATGATGAGTGCGAAATCTTCTCAATTCAGTACAGAAGCAGATGTTGCTAAATTGGAGAACATGTATAATAATTACAGGGTTCGGGATAGTATCAGATACATTCGAGCGCCACAGGATGGTTTTATCAACAGAGCTATTCAACGTGGTATTGGAGAAACCTTTAAAGAAGGTGCTGAAATTGTAAGTATCATGCCACTGAAAAATGATCTGGCCGTTGAAACTTTTATAAGACCAATAGATCTGCCATTGATGCATCCTGGCGAAGATGTACGAATCATTTTTGATGGATGGCCTGCAATTTTCTTTTCAGGATGGCCAAATATGAGTTTTGGAACTTATGGCGGTAAAGTGGTTGCTGTAGAAAGAAATATAAGCCCAAACGGGAAATACCGTGTGCTCATAAAACCAAATCCCGAAGACCAGGAGTGGCCTGAGGTCATAAGAGCTGGTTCCGGCGCCAAGACATTTGCTTTGCTCAAGGATGTCCCAATCTGGTATGAAATCTGGAGACAAATTAATGGTTTCCCACCGGATTACTATATACCGGAAGGTGGTGATAAAAAAAGTGAAAAGAAGTAATGAGGATAATATTTATCTTTTTATTCATTTTTAGTTTTGCACAAGCCCAACAAGACCAACTCGAACTGAGTGTTCTGACGCTAGACGAGTATCTGGGATTGGTTAAGCAGAACCACCCGGTTGTAAAACAGGCAGACCTGAAAATTACAGAAGCTCAGGCCAAATTGCTTAAAGCAAGAGGTGCCTTTGACCCAAAAATTGAAGTAGATTGGGATACCAAGGATTTTAAAGCATCAGATTACTACAATATATTAAACTCCAGCTTCAAGATACCAACCTGGTTTGGTATTGAATTGGCTGCCGGTTTTGAAAGAAACGCCGGTGTGTTTCTCAATCCTCAGAACAATGTACCTGAAAATGGTTTGTACAAGGCTGGTGTTTCAGTTCCTCTTGGTCAGGGACTTTTCATTAATGATAGAATGGCAGGTCTGAGACAGGCACAAATTACACAGGACCTTAATGAAGCTGAAAGACAATTACAAATAAACGATATTATATATGAGGCAAGCCTGGCCTACTTTGAATGGTACGTGGCCTACAAGGAAGTTGAACTTTTTGAAAATGCCCTTGAGCAAGCTGATATAAGGTTACAAGGTATCAAAAGAAGAGCGAGAGCTGGTGACCTGCCCGGAATAGATACCCTTGAAGCCGGTATCATTAAACAAACGAGAGCGCTGAGTTTGGAAAAATCAAACCTTAAACTGATAAAGAAAAGACTGGAATTGTCAAATTTTCTATGGATCGGTAATAATATACCAGTTGAACTGGAACCTACAATCGACCCTCAGGAGTTAAACCCTCAAGATATTGATAATGTTTTGAGTACAAACCTGATTGTTCTGGAAGATTACAATTTACTGGAACATCCAAAACTGAGAGCTTTAAACTATAAACTGGATAAGCTGAACATTGAAAGACGCCTGAAGTCTGAAATGCTTAAACCTCAATTGGATCTGAAATATAATTTTCTAAATGAAAATATAAGCAATATTGAAGGCTTCAATGTTGGTGAATATACCTTTGGCGTGCAATTTAAGCTACCTATTTTTTTGAGAAAAGAAAGAGGTGATTTAAGACTTACCAAAGCATTCATACAATCTGCTGAATATGATCTCGAGTTAACCAATACTGTACTTAATAACAAGATCAATGCAGTGGAAAATGAAATATTATCCTATAACAGGCAGGTTGACGCCTCCCTGAGCATAGTTGATGACTATGAAATATTACTGGAAGGTGAAGAAAGAAAATTTAGTTTTGGTGAAAGCTCTATATTTCTAATAAACTCACGAGAAGTAAAACTTATAGAGTCTCAGATCAAATATTTTGAAAGCTACAAGAATCTTTTAGACTCAAAAGCTAAGTTATTTAATGTTCTGGCTTTGGAATTTTAATAGTTAAGCAAGTCTATTATGGCCTGCTTTAATCTCTTATTAGCCAAATATTCAGCCTCTAAATTTCCTGCGAATGGAATCGGAGTATCCAGGCTGCTTACACGTTTTATAGGTGCATCTAGAAATTCAAATGCATTTTCGGTGAGCCAGGCAGAAATTTCTGATGCAACACCGCCGTAGGCGGAATCCTCCTGCAGAATCAATACTTTACCGGTCTTCTTTGTTGTTTTTAAAATAGCCTCATAATCCAGGGGTTTTAAAGTTCTCAAGTCCAAAATATCAAAAGTGTTATCATCAAATTCATCAATATGGTCTAATGCCCAGTGCACACCCAAACCATAAGTGATTATACTGATCTTCTCACCTGAACTGACAAGCTTTGCTTTACCGATTTCAGTCGTGAAATAATCAGTATTCACATCAGCTTTCAAACTTCTGTAAAGGGCTTTATGTTCAAAAAAAAGTATAGGATTAGGATCTTCTATAGCAGCACACAATAAGCCTTTGGCATCTTCAGGAAATGCGGGATAAACTACTTTCAGCCCAGGTGTTTTGGTAAACCAGGCTTCATTGGTTTGGCTATGAAAAGGACCTGCACCAACGCCGGCGCCGCAGGGCATTCTGATCACAACGTCGGCCTTCTGGCCCCATCGGTAGTGGACTTTAGCCAAGTAGTTAACTATTGGATTGAATCCCGATGATACAAAATCACCAAACTGCATTTCTACCACAGACTTAATACCACATATACTTAAACCCATTGCAGCCTCAATCACACCGGATTCACAAATTGGTGTATTTCTTATTCTGTCACGTCCGAATTCCTCCAGGAAACCCTCAGTTATTTTAAAAACGCCACCATATTCCGCAATATCCTGACCCATAATTACCATATCATGGTATTTCCGCATAGATAATTTGAGTCCCTCAGAAACAGCATCTACTAACCTCATTTCTTTCAAGCTGTGACCATGAAGCCTTTGGCTTTTATGGTGATAAACAGCAAAGACGTCCTGGAGTTCCTTTTCCGCAGAAGACTCTATTTCAGGCTCATCAAAAGCAATTTTCAAATGCTCGTCTATCTCTTTTTTGAAGTTATCTTTTACAGCCTCAAGCTGAGCATCATCTGCAATCTCTTTTTCTTTTAAAAATCTTTGAAAGCTATCCACAGGATCCTTTTCTTTCCAATAATTCATCAGCTCATCGGGTACGTACTTTGTACCACTAGCCTCTTCGTGTCCTCTTTGTCTGAATGTTTTAAATTCTACTAAAACAGGTTTAGGTCTTTCTCTGACTTCTTCAAAAATATAAGTCATTTTCTCGTAAACCTCAGCCAGATCGTTACCGTCAATAATGTAAGAATCTATGCCATAGGCTTTTCCCCTTTCGGCCAAATCTTCAATAAAAAATTGTTCTGAGGAAGGGGTTGACAAACCATAACCATTATTTTCAATACAAAACACTACTGGCAGCTGCCATACAGACGCAATATTTAGAGCTTCATGAAAATCGCCTTCACTTGTTCCTCCTTCACCTGTAAATACTGTGGTAACCCTGTTACTGCCTTTTAACTTTTGAGCTAAGGCGATACCATTGGCCACTCCCATTTGCGGACCAAGATGCGAAATCATACCAATGATCTTATAATCCTGTGTTCCAAAATGAAAGCTTCGGTCTCTACCTTTTGTAAAACCACCGGCTTTCCCCTGCCACTGTTTAAATAATCTGTGAAGTGGTATTTTCCTTGTTGTGAAAACACCTAAATTCCTATGCATAGGCAGAATATATTCATCATCTTTCATAGCTGAGGTCACTCCAACAGCTATGGCCTCCTGACCAATACCACTAAACCATTTTGAAATCTTACCCTGACGAAGAAGAATCAGCATCTTTTCCTCGATCAATCTTGCTTTTAGCAGTCTTTTATATAGTGCTAAATACGTGCTTTTATCTATTTGTATGGTATCTGAATGCATAGTTTGGTTTATAACACTAAATTAAAACAAATAAATGATAATCGGGTTAGATTTTTAAAGTTTGGAATCGTTTTCAGTATAAGTTTTTAGCAATAATTACTGTATATTTGAGTTTAATAATATCTTAAAATCAATCCATGCCAAAATTCATAAAAATAACCCTTATTGTTATATCTGTAATACTTTTAGCAGGTATTGGTGGATACTATATTTTAAAGAACAGTACTAAAAAGCTAAGTCCTGAACAGATCGTAACTTTCGAGCAAGACAGCCTTAACCTTAAAGTATTTTACAACAGACCTTACAAAAAGGGACGAAAAATATTTGGCGAACTGGTACCTTATGGAAAAGTATGGAGAACAGGCGCCAACGAAGCTACAACATTTGAAACCAATACAGATTTAAATATAGAAGGCTCAATGCTCAAAGCCGGCAAATACACATTATGGACAGTTCCCAATAAAACATCCTGGCAAATCATATTTAATGAAAAAATGTACAATTGGGGTGTAAACTTTTCGGATGGCAAAGCTTCCAGAGTAGAAGAATTTGATGCCCTAAAGATTGAAGTACCTATTTCAAAAAACTTAAAAACAGTTGAGCAATTCAGTATTTATTTTGATGAGCAATTCGGAACAATCAACATGTTTTTGGCTTGGGATAATATTGTAGTTCCGTTATCTTTGAAACCAGTTGAAATCTAGGTTTTGAATAGTCATATTAATCCAAAATACCTCAAGCAGCTTAAAAAGCGAAAATCGCTTTCTGCAGATGACATCTTAAAGGCTTTATTTCGTGGAGATAAGGTTGCTTTAAGCCAATCTATCACATTTGTTGAAAGTGAACAACAAAAGCATCAGGAAATTGTTGACGAGTTAATATCTGCCTGTTTGCCGCGGTCGGGAAACTCTATCCGCATAGGGATAACAGGTGTGCCTGGTGTGGGAAAAAGTACTTTTATTGAAGCCTTAGGTAAATACCTGATAGATATGGGTAAAAAAGTAGCTGTTTTGGCTGTAGACCCTTCAAGTTCAATATCCAAAGGAAGTATTCTGGGAGACAAAACCCGTATGCAGGATCTTGTTACCAGAAAAGAAGCCTTCATTCGTCCGACAGCATCAGGTAGTTCATTAGGCGGTGTAGCAAGAAAGACAAGAGAGAGCATAATTTTGTGTGAAGCTGCGGGATATGACATTATATTGGTTGAAACCGTTGGCGTTGGTCAGAGTGAAACGGCTGTACACAGTATGACAGATTTCTTTTTGCTGCTAAAACTGGCGGGAGCCGGTGATCAGCTTCAGGGAATAAAACGTGGTATTATTGAAATGGCAGATGCTATCCTCATCAACAAGGCTGATGGCGATAATTTAAGATCTGCTCAAAAAGCAAAGCTGGAATTTCAGAAAGCACTGCACCTCTACCCCGTTAAGGAAAGCGAATGGACTCCAAAAGTAAAATGTATCTCAGCATTAAATAACGATGGCATTATCAAAACATGGCAGATGCTGGATACATATATCCGAAGTGTTAAAAATAATGGCTACTTTAATAAGAACAGATTCAGACAACAAAAATTCTGGCTTTTCGATAGCCTCAACCAAAAACTAAAGCAAAATTTTTATCAGCATCCTAAGCTAAAAACAGAACTCAAAAATCAACTCAAGGCTATTGAAGAGCAAAAAATTTCCTCTTTTAAAGCTGCTGATGAGTTGTATTCTTTTTATTTGAAAAGTCTGAGAGGAGAATAAAAATATTTTCACGAAATAACTTTTTAATAAAAAAATATTATTAAATTTGCAATCCAAAATTTAGAAGAATCATGAGAAAAGGAATACATCCGGAAAATTATAGATTAGTAGCATTTAAAGATATGTCTAACAATGATGTATTTATCACAAAATCTACAGCTGAAGCAAAAGAAACTACAGAAATTGATGGCGTTGAATACCCTTTGGTTAAACTTGAGATTTCCAGAACTTCACATCCGTTTTACACTGGTAAAACCAAGTTAGTTGATACTGCAGGTAGAATTGATAAGTTTAAAAACAAATACGCTAAGTTCAGCAAGAAGAAATAATTCTTATTTCTCTAATAATACTAAATCCTCAACACAAGTTGAGGATTTTTTTTTGACATATTTAAAATAAGTAAAAACTGAACCTTTTTATTTTATAAGTAATTCAGTTTGGCGATTTGGCATTCTAACAATAACAAAAGGCAAAAGAATGATTAATAAAGCCGATTTCATGCCATCGACAGACGACTTAATCTGACCTATGAAAGAAGAGTAAATTTTGATTTGATAGCTGCGCTCTTTAAATGGCGATATCTGCATTTAATTATATGAAATGCCCCGAGGCAGAGCCATCGGCGTCCCAAATAAGAACATTCTATTAAAATTGCGACGCTGAGCGTTATGGTATTAAACCCAAGATCCCGCTGATACTTAATAAGATTCAGTACAAAAAAGCGGGATTTGTTCAACTTACTAATAAAAAAACCTTCCAGAATGTGGAAGGTTTATAATATTTAGTAAAGTCTTAAAAGCGTTATCTTCTAACTTCTTTAATTCTTGCTTTCTTACCAGTAAGGTTTCTAAAGTAATAGATTCGTGAACGTCTGACCTTACCTCTTTTATTAACTTCAATTTTTTGAATAGATGGCATGTTAATTGGAAAGATTCTTTCTACACCAACTGTACCACTCATTTTTCTAATGGTAAATGTCTTAGTGAGACCAGAGCCTTTAACCTGAAGAACTACACCTTTAAAAAACTGTATTCTGCTTTTTTCGCCTTCCTTAATTTCGTAATAAACCGTAATTGTATCACCGCTGGAAAATTCCGGAAAATCTTTCTTTTCTATGAATTCGTCTTGAACGTACTTTAATAAATCCATGATAAAATGTATTATTGTAAAAAGCTTTAGAACATTCACGATTTTCGTCAGAGGTTTTAAAGCGGGTGCAAATATATTTTAATTTTATTTCATAACAAAACAATACTTTATTCAAAATCAGAAAAAAAATGGATTTTAAGCAATATATAAGAGAGATTCCTGATTTTCCTAAACCTGGTATAAGCTATAAGGATATTACTCCACTTTTTCTTGAGCCTCAAATTGTAAGTCTCTGCGTTGAAGCCATTTGTGATAACATTCCAAATCAAAAGCAAATACATAAGGTTGTTGGAATAGAATCCAGAGGCTTTCTGCTTTCTACTTTGATAGCTCAAAAACTTAATGCAGGAGTCGTCCTTATACGTAAACCAGGAAAACTTCCTTACAAAACACACAAGAGATCCTATAAATTAGAGTACGGCGAAGACACTATAGAAATGCATATTGACGCTATAAACAAAGGAGATAATGTACTGATTCATGATGACGTACTGGCTACCGGAGGAACAGCCAAAGCTGCAAATGAACTGGTAAAGATTTCCGGTGGAAATGTTATTCAGAATAACTTTCTTATTGAACTTGGAGCCCTTAAAGGGCGACAACTTCTGTCTGAAGAGGATGTTTTCAGCTTAATGAAGTACTGAATAATTAGAGTAACTGACACAAAACAAATAATAGTTTTTTTTGTCTTCGTCTGCCTTTAAATAAAAATCATTTAAGGCTCTTGTGATTTAAATCCTATAAAGCTTGATCTAATTTATATGATTTTGTTATTCTGAGAGGTATGAAATAAAAAACCCAAAGCAAAATAGCATCTGCTTTGGGTCAATCGCAATCATGAAAAAATCTTAATCCTTTTTACCTTCGAATTGCTCAAATTCGCTTTTTTGTTCTTCTTTTGGCCACGAATTATTGCTGACATCAATATCAGCAGTCTCAAGGTTAGGGTCTAATTGAATATTTGTGATTTTCTTACTACTGGCAATAGTCTTTGAAACTTTGTTATCGTTTTTTCTCCAAACCTGTACCGGATACTTTTTGATTTCTTTGGTTCCGTCTTCATAGGTATATTGAACAATGACCGGCATAACCAAACCACCTGGCTTGTTGAAGGTGATTTCATAGAAATAATTTGGGATTTCCTTTAGTTGGCTTCTCTCCTGCTCCGTGAAATTATCCATCAGGAAAGTCTTAAGATTCTGAGAATTTTCAAGATTATCTTCGCTGGGTGCGTATTCATCAATATTTTCTATATCAGATGGCACCATGTAAACAAGGCCTTTTAATCTTGGATTGCTTTCGGGGTCGGTAATTCCAAATCTCTTTAGGTATTCTCTGGCCTCATCGGTGACTTTGTCCGTCAACTTATACGTTTTTACCTCTTCAATACCTATGTCAACATAATCTGTTGTATAAAACCATCCTCTCCAAAACCAATCAAGATCGTCGGCAGAAGCATCTTCCATAGTTCTGAAAAAGTCTTCAGGAGTTGGATGTTTAAACATCCATCTTTGCGCATAGGTCTTAAAGGCATAATCAAATTTTTCAGGCCCCATTATGGTTTCTCTTAATATGTTAAGTGCTGTTGCAGGTTTTCCGTACGCATTGTTCCCCAGTTGATAGACCTGCTCAGGGTTAGACATAATTGGAGCGATAAAATCCTGCGATCCTTTCATATAGTCTACTATTCTATATGGAAAACCTCTTCTTGAAGGATAAGTTTCATTTTCGCCCAACAATTCAGGATAATCTTTGCCCATTTGTTGTTCAGTCAGGAATTGAACGAAAGAAGTAAGGCCTTCATCCATCCAGCCCCATTGACGCTCATCACTATTGACAATCATAGGGAAGTAATTGTGACCAACCTCATGAATGATTACGCTTATCATTCCAAATTTTGTTCTGTCACTATAGGAACCGTCCTCGTTAGGTCTCCCAAAATTAAAGCAGATCATTGGATATTCCATACCAATGCTTGCGCCATGAACAGAAACGGCCTTATGGTAAGGATAATCAAATGTAAATTTGCTAAAGTTCTTTAAAGTCTCTGCAACAGTAACTGTAGACCATTCCTCCCATAAGGGATTACCTTCTTTTGGATAAACAGAAATTGCCATTGCTGTTTTTTCTCCTACCTTCACGTTCATCATATCCAAAATATATTTTCTGGATGATGTAAAGGCAAAATCTCTGACCATATCCGCTTTGAATATCCAGGTTTTGGTTTTTGTGGATTTTTCCTTTTCATTTTCAATGGCTTCGTCTTCAGTAAAAATAACTACAGGCTTGTCAAAGGAATTTTTTGCCTGTTCGTATCTTTCCATCATGGTTTTACTGTAAACTTTCTTTCTGTTTAAAAGCTCTCCGGTTGCTTCAACAATATGGTCTTCCGGCACAGTTATGTTAACTTCATAATTTCCGAATGGCAATGCAAACTCACCAGATCCCCAGAATTGATAATTTTGCCATCCTTCTACGTCATTATAGACTGCCATTCTAGGAAAGAATTGGGCAATGATGAACATGGTGTTCCCATCTTCCTCAAAAAACTCATAACCTGAACGACCGCCATCTGCAATTCTGTTATTGATTTTGTAATTCCATTTGATATAGAAATCAAAGCTTTCTCCCGGTTTTAAATTCTCTGGCATCTCAACACGCATCATAGTTTGATTGATACTGTACTGCAATGGTTTACCATCTTTTGAAACCTGCTCAATATTGAAACCTCCGTCAAAACCTTCTCCCATATAGTTAGATACAACAGAACCAGGTCTCATTAATGGACTAAAGCCACTTCCATTCCTTTCTTTTGCAGGACTGTCTTTCTTTCTGATATTCTGGTCAAGCTGAACCCACAGGTATTCGAGTTCGTTTGGAGAATTATTGGTATAGGTTATGGTTTCTTCACCAAAAACCTCTTTGGTATCCTCGTTTAAAGAGATATCCATTTTATAATCAGCTGTATTTTGATAGTACTCATGCCCTGGTGCTCCGGAAGCTGTTCTGTACTGGTTTGGCGTTGCGAATTCCTGATACAATTGTCTGAACTTGTTTTGATTGGTATGCCCTTCTTCCTTTTCTTGCTTTTCCTGAGCATATACAGCAAATGTTAAAAACAGGGCAACTAAGCCAAATAGAT